>JACWEB010000002.1 GCA_014653715.1 Pelagibacterales bacterium SAG-MED31 | reverse complement strand
CTCAAGCTTAGGCTTATTGATTGACGCCTTTGTAAAAGCTTTATCAAGTTCTGCAAAAGAATTATCAGCTGCGGCTCACTATGGAGATTCAATGGTAATTTTTATAGGAGGTGTTGATCCTAGAAATAATTTTCCTTTTCTTTCTGTTGAGCCTACTTGTGGTGGTTGGGGAGGTTTTGAAGGATCAGATGGAGCAGATGCATTAATAAATAATGTTAATGGAGGATTTAAAGACCTTCCCATTGAAGTATTTGAAAGTAAATATCCTGTCTCTATTTTTAACTATGGATTTAGGGAGAATTCTGGAGGTCTTGGGAAATCTAGAGGAGGCCTAGGGCTTTACAGAGAATATACAATTAACACAGATGGGTTTGTTTCATTATGGTTTGAAAGATCAGTAACACCAGCTTGGGGATTATTTGGTGGTAAAGATGGTTTACCTCCTAATGTAAATATAAAAATACCAAATGAAGATGAAAAAAACTTATTAAAAGCTAACGGATTACAAATTAAAAAAGGAACAGTGCTAACAACATATACTGGTGGTGGTGGTGGTTTTGAAGAGCCTTTAAATAGGGATCCTAAAAAGGTATTAAATGATGTTAAAAATAGATATGTTTCAATAGAAAAAGCAAAAGAAGATTATAAAGTCTCTATATCAGTAGATTTAGAGATTGATCAAAGTGCAACTGATAAATTAAGAAATAACTAAAGTTTTGGTGTTAAAAACTAACCTCAAATTATCAAAAAATATAAAAAACGATAATGCTAATGTTTTTTGCAAAAAAATTGACAAGATCATTAAATCATTAATAGGCCATAAACTAATAACCTTCACTGTTATTGATAATAAATTAAATTTTTGTGAAAGAATTTATTCAAATAATAACAAAATATATCCAATTTTAGGTCAAAAAAAAATGCCCAAAAATATATGGTCAAAAAAAGTACTTAAAAATAAAAAACATTTTTTATGTAAGAATAAAAAAGATATTAAAAAAATATATTACGATTATGAGACAATTTTTTCACTAGGGTGTGGGTCGATAATTAATTTATTAGTTTTATTTAAAAGTAAACCTATAGGAACCATCAATATTCTTCATAAAGAGAATCACTATAATATCAATGATTTGAAAAAAATTGATTTTCTAACAATTTTTTTTAATTCCTTTCTTTTTAGATCATCAACAAATTATGAAAAGAAAAATCAAATGATTAATAAATTATTAGCAATATTAAATGATAAAGAAAATTTCCTTGATGCAGTTGCTCTTGTTCCTGGTCCAAATTTTAGACATATTACTGGAGGTCATTTTTTCTTATGGAGCGACCATTTTTAATTATCATTTCAACATTTCATAAACCCATTGCTGTTGTTCCAGTTTTAGAAGTATCAAACTTTACTAAACTTAATTTTGAAGCAGATATAATAGAATGGCAAGATAATGATGGATTTCAACATGCTTTTGATAAAGCATTTCAATTACTAGGTGATAATTTTACTTTAGGAATTGAAGGGCAACTAATGAGAGCTTTTGAAATGCAGGCAATAACTAAGGCAACTAAAAATGTAACAATAGAAAATGCGCACAAAATTATTAGTAAAATTAGACTCAATAAAGATGAATATGAAATTAAGAACTTAACTAAAGCTATTGAAGTTGCTGAGCTAGCGCTTGAAGAAACTTTAGATTTTGTTAAAGAAGGTTTAACTGAAGTTGAAATTAAAAGTTTTTTAATGCAACAATTATTAAAATTTGGAGCACAAGATATAGCTTTTGAACCACTTGTTTTAGCTGGATCAAACTCTGCCTTGTGTCATGGACATTCCCGAAATGATTACAAAATTATAAATGGAGATTGTTTACTTTTTGATTTTGGTGCAACTATAAATGGTTATCATTCTGACATAACACGGACTTTTTTTTTAAACAACGCATCTGATGCATCAAAAAATATGTATAATACTGTATTAAAAGCTAATGAAATAGGTAGGCAGATTTCTAAACCAGGTATTTCAATGCATGATTTGGATGATGCGGTAATGAATGTCCTAGAAGACTCAAGTTATAAAGATTTTATTGTACACAAAACAGGTCATGGCCTTGGTATGGACGTGCATGAAGACCCTTATGTAATGAGAAAAAATTATGAGTTGTTAGAAGAGGGGATGGTTATTACAATTGAGCCTGGCCTTTATAGAGATCAGTATTTAGGTATTAGAATAGAGGATGATGTATTAATTACCAAAAAAGGAAGTAAATCCCTAACATCATTTGACAGAAACCTTAGAATTATCTAATTTTAAAAATAATGAAAATTAAAAATATTAAAGTATACAAAGTAGATATTCCTCTTAAAGAAGGTACATACAAATGGGCGCATAACAATCACGTTGAAAAATTTGATACTTCAATAGTTGTAATAGAAACTGATAATAATATTATAGGTTTAGGTGAAGTATGTACTTTAGGATCATCTTATTTACCAGCTTACTCAAAAGGAGTTAGGTCTGGTATATTAGAGATTGGACAGGTGTTAATTGGCAAAGATCCGTCAGATATTTCGAATATAAATTTAGAAATGGAAAAAAAACTTAAAGGGCACCCTTATGTTAAATCACCTATCGATATGGCATGTTGGGATATAATTGGCAAAAACTACAAAATGCCTGTCTGGAAACTTTTAGGTGGTAAATTTGGTAATCAAATTCATTTGTACAGAGCAATATCCCAAGAAAACCCAGAAATAATGAAGCAAAAAGTAAAAGAGTATAAAAAAGAAGGATACACAAAGTTTCAATTAAAAGTTGGTGGAAACTATAATGAGGATATTGAGAGAATAATGAGTGTAAGCTCAGCTCTTGATCAAACCAATATATTAATTGCAGATGCAAATACAGGATGGAAAAGTCACGAAGCTTTAAAGGTAATAAAACAAACAGAAAATGTTGATGTTTACATTGAGCAACCTTGTGAAACATACAGAGACTGTGTTGAGATTAGAAAAAAATGCTCAAACCCATTTATACTTGATGAAAGTATTGACTCGTTAAATCATTTCTTACAAGCGTACAATGATGGAGCTATGGATATAATAAATCTTAAGATTAGCAAACTTGGAGGAATATATAAAAGTAAGCAAATTAGAGATTTGTGTGTAGAATTAAAAATCCCTATGACAATTGAAGACTCATGGGGTGGAGATATTGCTACAGCTGCAATTTCACATTTAGCTCATAGCACTCCTGAAAAATTTCGATTTTCTTCAACAGATTTTAATAGTTATAATTCTTTTAGTTACTCAGAAGGTTCCCCTCAAAGAATAGATGGGAAGATGAAAGCTTCAGATAGTTATGGATTGGGGATTGAGCTTGATTTCTCAAAAATAGGTGAACCTGAATTTGTAATAAGTTAAAAATTATTAATTTAAATTTTCTCGTAAAAACTTGAAGATAATGACTCCAATTTTGCTTTAGCTATATTTAACTGCTCTTTAGAAGAGTCAGATTCTTGCCCTTCCAGTTCTTGAACTTCTTTTTCAATTGTGCCTTTTTTCAAGTTCATTAATTTCATCTACACTTTCTGCAAGAACAATGCACTTTTCAGGGTTTACTTCAGCAAAACCACCAGATACAAAAAATGCTTTTAGTAAGTTTTTATCTTCACCATAAACCATAACTCTTCCAGATCTTAACGATGACATAACTTTGCTATGTCCAGGAAGAACACCGAAATCGCCGTCCTTTCCTGGAACAATAATCATTCCTACCTCATCGTTAAAAATGAGATTTTCAGGTGAAACTAAATCAAATGAGATTTTTGCCATTATGCTGCTTCAGCCTCTAATTTCTTAGCTTTTTCAATTGCTTCATCCATACCGCCAACCATATAAAAGGCAGCTTCTGGCATGTGATCATATTCACCTTTAACAAGTCCATCAAAACTTTTGATTGTATCTTCAAGATCAACATACTTCCCTGGAGATCCAGTAAAGATTTCAGCAACAAAGAAAGGCTGACTTAAAAACTTCTCAATTTTTCTTGCTCTTGCAACTGTAAGCTTATCTTCTTCTGATAATTCATCCATTCCCAAAATAGCAATAATGTCTTGAAGACTTTTATATGTTTGGAGAACTCTTTGAACTTCCCTTGCAACTCTGTAGTGATCGTCACCAACAACTTGTGGGTCTAGAATTCTTGAAGTTGAATCAAGTGGATCAACTGCAGGGTAAATACCTTTTTCTGAAATTGCTCTATTCAAAACTGTTGTTGCGTCTAAGTGAGCAAAAGATGTTGCTGGAGCAGGGTCTGTCAAGTCATCAGCAGGAACATAAATTGCCTGAACTGAAGTGATAGATCCTTTTTTTTGTTGTTGTAATACGTTCTTGTAAAGCACCCATATCAGTGGCCAATGTTGGTTGATAACCAACAGCCGATGGAATACGTCCTAACAATGCAGAAACTTCAGATCCAGCTTGAGTAAAGCGGAAAATATTATCAACAAAGAATAACACGTCTTGACCTTCTTCATCTCTAAAGTATTCAGCTTGTGTTAATCCAGATAAAGCAACTCTTGCTCTTGCTCCTGGGGGCTCATTCATTTGACCATAAACTAGGGCAACTTTAGAATCTTTACCCTTAAGATCAATAATGCCGGACTCAATCATTTCATGATAAAGGTCATTACCTTCACGTGTTCTTTCACCAACTCCTGCAAAAACAGAATAACCACCGTGAGCTTTTGCAATGTTGTTAATCAGTTCCATAATCAAAACTGTTTTACCAACGCCAGCTCCGCCAAATAATCCAATTTTACCACCTCGGGCATATGGAGCTAATAAATCAACAACCTTAATACCTGTTACAAGAACTTCTGTTTCTGTAGACTGTTCAACGAACTCAGGGGCAGGTCGGTGAATAGGATAGGTTTTTGTAGTTCCAATGTCGCCTCTTTCGTCAACTGGCTCTCCAATAACGTTCATAATTCGGCCAAGTGTTTCAGGACCTACTGGCATAGAAATGGGGGCGCCTGTATCTGTCACTGTTTGACCTCTTACTAATCCGTCAGTTGTATCCATTGCAATTGTTCTAACGGCATTTTCACCTAAATGCTGAGCAACCTCAAGTAGTAGTCTTGTTCCATCATTATCAAGTTCAAGAGCATTCATTATTGCAGGAAGTTCACCATCGAACTCTACATCCACAACAGCTCCAAGAACTTGTGATATTTTTCCAGTTAAATTATTAGCCATATATCCCCCTTTTAAATTGATTCAGCTCCAGAAATAATTTCAATTAATTCTTTAGTTATAAACGCTTGTCGCGTTCTGTTATATTTTAGTGTCAATCCATCGATCATTTCACCAGCATTACGAGTGGCATTATCCATTGCTGCCATTCTAGCTCCATGCTCACCAGCATCACTTTCAAGTAATACTTTAAATATTTGAATAGAAACATTTTTTGGAAGTAAGTCTTTTAAAATAGTTTCTTCATCAGGCTCATAATCATAAATTGCTTTTGCGTCATTGCTATCTTCTTTAACTTCTTTTGAAGGCTCTGATACATCTAATGGAATAAGTTGTTGCTGTGTTACATCTTGTGAAATTGCCGAGATAAATTTATTAAAAACCAAAATACATTTATCAAACTTTCCATCGAAGTATAAGTCCTGAAGATTATTTGATACTTGAAGTGCAGAATCGTAACCAGTATTTGAAACATTTAAATCTATAAAACTCTCTGTAATTTGATCTTTCATCACACGATTGAAAAAATCTCTACTCTTTTTTCCAACAGGCATAAGTTGAACATTTTTTCCATCTTTCTCCAAAGATTTTACTAATTTAAATGTTTCCCTGTTAATGCTGCTATTAAAACCACCACAAAGACCTCTATCGGCACTAACAGGAACAATCATATAGTTTTGATCATTTCCAGTGCCGGTAAGAAGTTTAATAATACCCTCACCAGATGCTGCAGATGAGGCGAGTGAGGATAACATTTCTTCTAAACGAGAAGAATAAGGTCTTGCCGCTACTGCTTTCTCCTGTGATCTACGCAGTTTACTTGCCGCAACCATTTTCATAGCTGTGGTAATTTTCTTTGTAGAGACTACAGAATTAATCTGGGTTTTGATATCCTTTAAACTTGGCATTATTAGTTACTCGTAAATTTTTCAACAATGTTATCTAAGATTGATTTTAATTTATCATCATTCTCTTTTGATAACTCTTTTTCATGTGCAATTGCTTCTAATAAATCAGCGTGACTAGATCTCATGTCATTTAAAACTTCAGTCTCAAAACGAACAACATCATTCACTGCAACTTTATCTAAGTACCCACGAACACCTGCATAAATAGACACAACTTGTTCAGATACTGTCAGCGGCGAATATTGTCCTTGTTTCAAAATCTCAACCAATCTCGCACCACGGTCTAGCAATTGTTTTGTAGAAGCATCTAGATCAGATGCAAACTGTGCAAATGCTGCCATTTCACGATATTGAGCTAATTCAAGTTTAACTGGACCAGCAATTTTTTTCATTGCTTTTGTTTGCGCAGCAGAACCAACACGACTAACAGATAATCCAACGTTAATTGCGGGGCGAATACCAGCAAAGAATAAATTAGTCTCTAAAAAGATTTGCCCATCAGTAATTGAAATAACATTTGTGGGAATATAAGCAGATAAGTCTCCAGCTTGTGTTTCAATAATAGGTAAAGCTGTTAAACTTCCACCACCATGTTCATCACTCATCTTAGCTGCTCTCTCAAGCAAACGACTATGAATATAAAAAACATCCCCTGGATATGCTTCACGTCCTGGAGGTCTTCTTAATAATAAAGACATTTGTCTATAAGCAACTGCTTGCTTAGATAAATCATCATAAACGATAAGAGCATGCATACCGTTATCTCTAAAGAATTCACCCATCGTACAACCAGTATAAGCCGACAAAAATTGAAGGGGCGCTGGTTCAGATGCAGTTGCAGATACAACAATAGTGTATTCCATTGCACCGTTGTCCTCTAAAGTTTTAACAATTTGTGCAACAGTTGATCTTTTTTGGCCAATCGCAACATAGATACAATATAATTTTTCTTTTTCGTTATCCGATTGGTTAACGAATTTTTGGTTAAGTATTGTGTCAATTGCAACTGCTGTTTTACCAGTCTGTCTATCACCAATAATAAGTTCACGTTGACCTCTTCCCACAGGAACAAGTGCATCGAGTGCTTTGATACCTGTCTGCATCGGTTCTGATACACTTTGACGAGGAATAATCCCTGGAGCCTTTAATTCAATTCTTCTTTTTTCAGAAGATTGTATAGGACCTTTACCATCAATAGGATTACCTAACCCATCAACAACACGACCTAGTAATTCTTTTCCAACAGGTACATCAACAATTTCTCCTGTACGTTTAACCGTGTCACCTTCTTTAATTCCTGTATCATCGCCAAAGATTGAAACACCGACGTTATCCATTTCAAGGTTAAGGGCCATACCTTTGATTCCGCCTGGAAATTCTACCATCTCACCTGCTTGTACTTGATCAAGACCGTATACACGAGCGATACCATCTCCTACACTTAGTACAGTTCCAACCTCAGCTACATCTGCTTTAGTTTCAAAATTGGCAATCTGATCTTTTATTACTGATGAAATTTCAGCTGCTTTTATTTCCATTACGCCCCCTTCATTGCGATTTTAAGTTTATTTATTTTATTAGCCAGTGAAGTATCAATCATTTTTGATCCCACTTTAACAATTAATCCACCTATAATATTTTTATCAACATCAAAGGATAAAGATAATTTGTCACCTAAAATACTTTTCAGTTGATTAGTAATATTATTTTTTTGATCTTCATTTAATTCGCCAGCTGACGTAATATCAGCAAGAACATCGCCTCTTTTTTGTGAATTGATATTCATGAATTGTGTAATGATTGATGCAAGGTTAGAAAATCTTTTATTTTTTTCAATTACTTTTAAAAATGTGCTTGTTAGTTCGTTAGCATTTATTTTTTTTAACAAACTTTCAAAAATATTAAGTTTATCAATAGATGTTATTAAAGGACTTTTAACTACCAAACTTAATTCTTTATTATCTTTTAAAATATTTTTTAGATTGGACAGATCTAATAAAACAGGATCAACCAGTTTTTTTTCTGCAGCTAAATCATATAAAGCGGAAGCATATCTATCCGATACTAGGTCTCCAGATGCAAGTTGTGATGCCATTAAATTATTCTCCGTAAGGAATTTGTGTGAGGCTATTAACACATAGGAAAATGTAGGTAAACTCTCAGTTTATGCGTCAAATATGTAATTTTGGATATTTAGTCTCTAATTGTGCATAAATCACATAAAAGTATAAGGATCTACATCAATGACGACCTTAACAGCGGAGGGTATTTTAACGGAACTAACCATTTTTTTAGTAAAAATATTAAGGTTTTTTCTACTTTTTCCTTTTAAAAGAATTCTATATCGAAACTGGCCCTTCAATAAATTAATGGGGGCCTCTACTGGACCCAGAACGCTGAATTCTTCTGAATATTTTCTAAAATAAACTAATTGTTGAGAAATTTTTTCGACATTTCCTTTTGATGAACCAGATATGATAATGGAGGTCATGAGACCAAATGGGGGAATATTAAATTGTTCTCTTTCCGCAAGAGCTTGTTGAACAAAAGATGTGCGGTCCCTTTGCTGTAACGATTGAATGATGGGTTGCTCGGGATAGTAGGTCTGAATAATTACGTTACCAGTTTGTTGTGATCTTCCTGCTCTTCCACTAACTTGTTGCAACATATTATATGTCTTCTCAATAGCGCGCATATCACCGCCAAATAATCCCGCATCAGCATCAATCACACCTACTAATGATAAATTTGGAAAGTCATAACCCTTCGCCATAATTTGAGTTGCTACAATAATATCAATTTCTTTATTCGAAAATTTATCAATTAATTCTTTTATTTTTTTTGGAGAATTAATGAGGTCACTAGACATCACGCTTATGACTTTATCAGGAAAAGATTGAGTGAGCTCTTCCGCAATTCTCTCCACTCCCGGTCCAATAAATTTAATAGAATCTTTGGCAAGACATTTGGGACAATTAAATGACATCTCCTCGATGCTGCCACACTGATGGCAAAGTAAACGTTTTTTTTGTTGATGCATTACTAGCCAGGACGAGCACTGTAAACATTGATGTCTGTATCCACACTCAACACATAAACTCAAAGGAGAGTACCCTCTTCTATTTAAAAAAATTAAGGCCTGTTCCTTATTCGATAAACACTTTTCAATCTCATTTTTAAGAAGAGCAGAAATCCATTGATTTTTTTCTAACTTATTTTTTGATAAATCAACTAAGCTGATTTGAGGAAGCGGCAAACCTGAATATTGTTTTGATAAAAAAACATGATGATATTTTTTATGATTAATATTATTGATGGTCTCAAGAGAAGGTGTTGCGGAAGCAAGAATCAATTTATTTTTTTCAAAAGTTGCTTTTACAACTGCGAGATCTCTTGCCTGATATCTTATTTTATCCTCTTGTTTATAAGATGAATCATGCTCTTCATCAATCACGGTTAGTCCTAAGTTAGTAAAAGGCAAAAAGAGACTCGATCGTGCACCAATTACGACTATCGGCTCCCCAGCATAACATTTGTGCCAGATTTCTTTTCGTCTTTTAGGCGTAATTTTGGAATGCCATATATTAATATCTATTCCAAACCTCTCCTTGAACCTGTTTTCTAATTGAGGTGTTAAACTTATCTCAGGAACCATAATGAGTATTTGTTTTGATTGATCTATTTCTTGCTCAATTAGATCAAAATACACTTCTGTTTTTCCTGAACCTGTTACACCTTCCAACACAACAGGTTTATTTGAGCTCTTTTGAATTTTTATAATATCTTCTTTCGCTTTATCTTGCTCATCATTTAATATAGTTGATTTAAAAGTTGGCTCACTTAAAATTTTATCATCTCGCTGATAGTTAATAATATCCTTGTTAATGGTAAATAGTTTTAAGACTGATCCAAGAGGAGCTAAGGTGTAATCACTTACCCATTTTAAAAACTTAATGTTTATCTCATTAAGTTGAATACCATTTATAATTTTCTCTATTTTTTTAATTGTATAGTCTGGTTTATTGACATCAGTTTCGATTATCATTCCTACTTCCATCACTTTTCCAAAAGGCACAATTACTATTTGACCTATATCTAAAGACTGATCATGTGACTCATAGGTAAAGACTTGATCAAAGGGTCTGGCAACAATGATGTTATAGTACATATTCAATAATAAATTATTTTAATCTTAACTTTTTAAATATCACGTATATGATATACAGCAATCTATGAAATTCTTCGTTGATACAGCAGATATAAAAGAAATTGAAGAGCTTATCCCTACTGGATTCGTTAACGGAGTAACAACAAATCCATCTCTCATAGCTAAAAATGGAGATGATATGGCTAAGACTATAAAAGCTATTTGCTCCATTGTATCTGGGCCTGTAAGTGCAGAAGTTACAGCAACTGATTATGATACTATGATGCAAGAAGGTGAATACCTAGCTTCTATTGCCAAAAATGTTACTGTTAAGGTTCCACTGACTCCAAGTGGCTTACAAACTTGCAAAACACTTCGAGAGAAAAATATCATGGTTAATGTCACTCTTTGTTTTACTGCGGCTCAGGCATTGTTGGCAGCAAAAGCGGGGGCTAGTTTTATTTCTCCTTTTGTTGGTCGTTTAGATGATCAAGGGGAAAATGGAATGGATTTAATTGAAGACATAGTAGATATATATGAAAATTACGATTTTAAGACTGAAGTGTTGGTGGCATCGGTGCGATCACAACAACACATCATAGATGCTGCGGTCATTGGAGCGCATGTTGCAACATTACCTCCAAAGGTAATTCATGAATTATATAATCACCCTTTAACGGAAAAGGGATTAAATACCTTTTTGGACGATTGGAAAAAAACAGGACAATCCATCCTTCCCAAATAAATGTCAAGAAAGGATGATAACAGTTCTGCAGAAGAACTTGTTCAAAATTTTCTAAAAAAAAATAAAAACTTTTTTATCAAGCATCCAGAGTTATTAAAGGAATTACAATTTCCTCTAAAGGATGAAGGATCAGAGAAAGTTATTGATCTTCAAGTATATCGTTACAAAAAAATCAATCAGGAAAACATTGATTTACAAAATCAAATGACACAAATTTTGCTTGCTGGCAAAAGTCACATGCAATCTCAAAAAAGAATTCTTAAATCATCCCTTAAAATTCTTAATAGCAAATCACTAACAAAAGTCTTTAGTGTTATTTTATCTGACTTTAAATTACTCCTCGGATGTGAATATATTAATTGTTTTAGTACCAATAATAATATTGGCATCAATGAAGTTCAAAAAATAGATACACGAGTAGCAAAAAGTTATTTTCGTGACAAAGCGATGACAAACTTAAATCAAAACCCTAAAGGCATCTTGTTATTTTTTCCCAATAAATCTCAACAGATAAAATCCTATATTTTATTAAAAATTAATTTTAAGGAAGACATGTTTGTTGTCGCCATGGGATCAAAAGATATAAATAAATTTAATCCTGATCAACAGGTTGATCTTATAGAATATTTAATAAAAATTATTGAGAATAAAATTCATCAATTATGAAGCTAATAGCTCTCGCGATTTTTTTCCTGTTCACGTACTCTTCATCTTACGCCAATGAAAAAATATGTGGTTGGATAATTGATGAACCATTTAAAGAATATCAAGAAGAGGCAAAAGATCAACATGCTGCTTTTTATGTCGTAGTCAGTGATGGTGAATGTGAATACGGAATGACTATTGGTGAAAAGTCAGAAGAAAAAGCTAAAAAACTAGCTTTTAAAAATTGTGAAAAATGGAGAAAAGAAAATAATATTCCAGGTAAGTGTGAGCCTTTTGCAGTTAATGACAAAATTCTATGGGAAGATATTTCCTTTTTTACAAATGATGAAGGAGAAAGTGAGTATGATGAATCAGCCGATATAACTGAATATGAATACAGAACACCTGACTGGTATGGACACGAGGAAATAATATTTCCAAAATTTAAAGGAGTTCCAGATGATCTTCACAGTTTATTTATGAAAACCCTTGAATATTCCTACCTTGAGTTAGGTGAAAAACCCATTGCGGAAACACACGTTATTATCTGGGATGAAAAAAAATCTAATTTAAAAAAAGTTGCTCAAAATTGGTGTGAAGTAAATTTTGGTGAAGATTTTAATAAAAAATGTTTAGAGGAAGGCGGTGGTGGTGACAAAGGATGGTTTAAAGAATGTGTAGCTTCTGCATATTTTTCACCCGAAACACTTAAAGGAAGTATTGAGGGTAATAAATGTTGGTGGAGAGGTTATAAAAATGAAGCATGGAGTGTGGCAAAAATAGTAGCACATGAGTATTTTCATGTTCATCAAAATATGAAGAAAATTTTTTTTGAAGATGAGCAACGTTTTGGTGTTGCCCAGTATAAATTTAATGATGATATGCCATTTTGGGTTGAAGAAGGTGGAGCCGAATATTTTGGTTATTACATTATTGGAAAAAATAATTTAGCTGATTATAAAAAAATCATGAAACAAAAACTGAAGTCCTTTCGAAAGTGTGCAAAAAAAGGAATTAAACTAAAAGATGTAGAAAGAGCAGAAGATGCATTTAAACTTCGCAGTCAATGTGATGACGGCTTTGAATATGTTGGTGGTATGTGGGCAACAGCATATCTTGCCTCTTTAAGTGGATCTAATCAAAAAGTGTTCTATGATTTTTATGAAGATATCGCTGAATTTGAATTAGAAAAAAGAGAAGAGGGAGAAATCCACCAAGGATGGAGAGAATCTTTTAGAAAAAACTTTAAAATGAGTTATGATGATTTTCTCATAGAGTTTGAAACATTTATTAATTTAAAATCAAAGGAACAATTAAAAATTCTAGATCAAATAAATTAATACAAAAAAGGAGCACACATGAAAGGTTATAGATTTATTACAGATGATGATACATCAGAGTTTTGTCACCGCGTAACAGAAGCACTATCGAATGGGTGGAAGTTACAAGGCGAACCAAAAATGACATTTGATAAAAAAAGAGGGGTAATGCGATGCGGACAAGCAGTGATAAAAAATGCTCCTAGAAAAAAATATTCCAAAAAAATGTCATTAAACTCTATTTAAGTTTTTATTTAGAAACATACCATTTTCATAAATTATAAGAATGTCTGATAGAGCTTCAATTAGAAATATTGTCAAATTATCAATTCCAATTTTTTTTGCTAATCTAGTAATTCCCTTAGTCGCCATTGTCGATACGGGCTTAATGGGCAATCTAGATAATGCAAGTTATCTAACAGCCACAAGTATTGCCACCAGTGTATTTTCCCTAATTTTCTGGAGTTTCGGCTTTCTTCGAATGGGCACCGTTGGTTTAGTGGCCCAAGCTCACGGCTCTAATCAATATGAGGAAATAGTAAATTTAGTTTTTCAAAATATTGCTTTTGTTATTATTATTTCCCTACTTTTAGTTATCTTCCAGAAATATATCTTTACGATTGCTTTAAGTATTTTTGATTTATCAAATCAAACTTCTAAACATTTTAAAGAGTATTTTGAGATACGCATCTACTCTTCTTTTGGTGAGCTCATCATTTTTATCATTACTGGATTATTTATTGGTTTACAAAGAACGACAATATCAAGTGTAGTGGTTGGTTTTTTTTCAATCAGTAATATTGTATTAAGTTTACTATTTGTAATCTACTTTGATTTAGATGTTCGGGGAGTAGCTCTTGGAACAGTCATCTCATCAACACTGACCACTATAATTTTTTTAAGTTACACATTTTTTGAATTAAAAAAATTTACATCAATAAAAATCAATGTAGCAAAAATATTTAATCTAAAAAAAATACAAAAATTATTTAGCATCAATTTAGATATATTTATCAGATCGGCCCTACTTACATTTTCATTCATTTTTTTTACCTACTTAGGGAATACCATTAGTGAAGATATTGTCGCTGCAAATACTATTTTGCTAAATCTCATTATGTTATCGGCATTTATTTTAGATGCGTATGCATTTTCAACAGAAGGTATCGTGGGTTACTCTATTGGATCTAAAAATAAAACATTACTGACGAATGTTATTAAAAATTCATTTATTTTAAGTGCATCAACAGGCTTATTCATTTCTTTAATATTCCTTGTTGGCAAAGATAACTTTATCTCCATCATGACAAACCTGCCTGATATTAAAAATTTAAGTTTTTCCTATTCTTATTGGGTTGTTATCATTCCTTTTATTTCTTGCTTTTGTTTTCAATTTGATGGTATTTTTATAGGAGCTTCGCAAACAAAAGAATTACGTAATGCTATGATTGTCTCTGTGAGTATTTATATAGTATGCGCACTATTTCTTGCAAAAACACTTGGTAATTCAGGCTTATGGATATCACTTTCAATCTTTTTTGGATTAAGAGCATTAACATTATTTTTTTATCTGAATAAAATTTATAAAAAGATAGAATAAAATAAACATTTTGTTAAAAATCAAAAAAGTTAATTATCCCCCTTAAATATCAAAAAAAATGCTGTTTAACTCAACAAATTTATTTTAGTAGTTAACAGATAAATTCATTAGGTCGCCACAAACCCTAGTAAAAAAAAATGGCTGTAATAAAGTTATTGTTTAACTGGGAGGGTTAATAAATGAACTTAAATTTTTTTTTATCAAAAAAAATGTTTATTTCATTTTTTATTTTATTTTCTCTAACTAGTTTTGAATTATTAGCTGCTAATAGGTACTGGGTAGCTGCAGATGATGGTACTACAAAATATTTTCACAATACGGCGAATTGGTCAGCTTCAAAAAATGGTACCACTGGAGGAGCATCTATACCAGGAAAAAATGATGTCGCTATTTTTGGTGAGAAAGCCAATAGTAGCGATGTTAATTGTGTAATTCAAAGAAGAGCCGTTCTTAAACAACTAAAAATCAAAAACAACTACAATGGTACTGTTTCTATTAACGATAACAAAACCGTTAGAATAAATGAACATTTAGCCATTTATGAAGGTACATTATTGCTTGGTACTGATTCGCAATTGTTTACAAATAAAGCTACCTCTTATATTTATAATGGAGGAACTCTTTCAGCAGCAAACGCAAAAAAAGTACAATTTTTCGCAGTGCTAGATATTCAATCTGGTGGAACTTTTATAGCACCTGCAAAGGACACAATTTTCAGAGGTGGTTTTAGAAATTATGGAACTTTCACTCACAGTAGTGGGACGGTAACATTTGCTCCTTATGATAGTAGTTATCAGGTTATTACAAGTGGTACAGGTGCTGGTAAGGATTTTTATAATGTAAAAAAAACACGAAAAAATAAGACAATAAAGATGAACGGAGACATGCAAGTTAATGATATTACCTTAGCAGGAGGTATATTGAATGTGAATGGAAATGATTTGTATGTTAAAGGAAATTATATTGCCCATGGAAGTAATCGACGGGAGGTAACTAGAACAGGCCAATCAACATCAGTAATATTTAATGGAAGTGGTGATCAAACTATAATAGCTCACCATAGCAATACTTGGCCTAGTTTCGAAAATTTAACTATAACCAATACTTCTGGTGTTGTTTCATTTTCTACAAGAGCTATAGACATAGACAAAACTCTTACTATTAACTCAAGTGCAACTCTTGATATCAATGGAATTGACACGGAGGCTGTTACCTTAGTTAATAATGGTACGCTTCAATTAGAAGGAGATGAAACAGTAACTATTACTAACAAAGATACGGATTCTGGAACAATCACTTATGATGGGTCAGGTACCTACAATGACCTAGAATATGGTGATAATTATTATAATCTAACTTTTAATGGTACTGGTACTTATACTCTTGATGCTAATTTAAATGTTGATGGAGCACTAACAATTACCGATGGAACACTTGATGTTTCCTCAGATAATAGAAGTATTAATGTTGCTGGTAATTGGACAAATAATGATATTTTCAACTCTAGATCGGGTACAGTCACTTTTGATGGAACGTCAACCATTACCTCAGGTGGTATTACCAATAATACACAAGATTTTTACAATGTTATTTTAAGTGGTAGCGCAGGAACACAATCTACAAATCACGTTGATGTAGATAATGATTTCACCATTAGTTCTTCGGGTACATGGAATACTGGTGGGCTTTGTCTTTTTGTGGAAGGCACTACAACCACAGGCAGTGGTACATTAACGAATACGACTCTTCCAACCGTTACTTTTGATCCTGCCAACTCTGATGATGATGTTCAGCCTTCAGAAAACATTACATTAACTTTTAATCATGCCATGCGTAACACAGATGATAGCGCTTTAACAAATACTAACGTTGATAGTCTTATCACTTTAAAAGTGAATAATTCAAGCGGTGCAGATATTGCTTTTGATGCTACGATTGATTCTGATAAAAAAGTTATTACTATTAATCCTGACAGTAATCTTACAGGCCAACAGGATGTGTATGTAGCAATAGGCGCCACAGTTGAGGATCAAACTTGTGGACAAGTAATTACTGCAGCCAATGCAACTTTTACTGTTGTTGATACTGATGTTCCAACACTATCATCATCTACTCCTAGTGATGGTGCGACAGAAGTAAGTGTTAGCGATAATATTGTGCTTAATTTCAGTAAAGCTGTGGATGCGGAGAGTGGGAATATTATTATTTATAAATCATCGGACAATTCACAAGTTGAGTCAATACCTGTTGGTAATGCTAAGGTATCGGGATCAGGTTCAACACAGATTACTATTAATCCTGCTACTACACTTTCAAGTTCAACATCATATTATGTTCAAATTGCTGCAACAGCTTTTGATGATAGTTCGAGTAATTCGTATGCGGGTATTTCTGATACCACAACCCTTAATTTTACAACAGCTGACGTTAATGCCCCAACCCTATCGTCATCAACGCCAGCTGATGGCGCTACAGGTATTGCAGTTGATGCTAATATTGTTCTTAATTTCAATGAAGCTGTTGATGCGGAGAGTGGTAATATTATTATTTATAAATCATCAGATAACTCTGAAGTGGAGTCTATACCTGTTGGTAATGCTAAAGTCTCTGGATCAGGATCAACTCAAATTACTATCAATCCTTCGACAACATTAGATGGATCAACTACTTATTATGTACAGGTAGCTGCAACAGCTTTTGATGATAGTTCGAGTAATTCGTATGCAGGTATTAGTGATGCTACAACATTGAATTTTACAACAGCAGATATAGGTGCGCCTACATTATCATCATCATCACCAACTGATGGTGCAACTGGTATTGCTGTAGATGCAAATATTGTTTTAACATTCAATGAAGCTGTTGATGCGGAAAGTGGTAATATTGTTATTTATAAATCTTCTGATGATTCTGAAGTTGAGTCAATTCCTGTAGGTAATGCTAAAGTCTCTGGATCAGGATCAACAGAAATTACTATCAATCCTGCCACAACTTTAGGTAGTTTAACAGGTTACTATGTACAAATAGCTGCCACGGCATTTGATGACAGTTCGAGTAATTCTTACGCAGGAATAACAGATACAACGACTCTTAATTTTACTACGGCAGACGTTGAAGCACCCACTCTTACTTTTAGTCCTTTAGATGGGGCAACTGGTATTGCAGATAACACCAATATTACAATTACCTTTGATGAAGCAATAAGAAATACAGATAACTCAGAACTAACAGATACTAATATTGACTCCCTTATTACGTTAAAAGAAACTAATTCGAGTGGATCTAATATTGACTTTGATGCAACAATTGACTCAGATAAAAAGATTATAACAATCAATCCTGATAGTGACTTTTCCAGTCAGCAAGTTGTGTATGTGGCAATTGGTGCAACTGTAGAAGACTCTTCCGATAATGCAATAAGCGCATCAAACATAAGTTTTACTGTTGCTGCTCCTACCTCTCCTCCATCTTTGACATTTAGTCCTGCAAACAATAGCACAGGAGTGGCTGTTGATTCGAATATTACTATCACTTTTGATAAAGCCATTCGAAACATTGATAATACAGATATTACCGATACAAATGTTGATAGTTTAATTACATTAAAAAAAACTAATTCTTCAGGAGTTAGAATACCTTTCAATGCAACTATAGATAGTACAAATAAAATTATAACAATTAATCCAACGAGTGATTTCTCTAGTAGTCAAGTCGTGTATGTGGCAATTGGTGCTACTGTAGAAGATTATTATAATAATGCAATTTCAAGCTCTTCAATAACATTTACTGTTCTTGATACGACAGCACCTACAATTACTTTTAATCCAACAAATGGTGACACAGATGTAACCGTTAGTTCAAATATTACGCTAACTTTTAATGAAGCAGTAAGAAATACTAATGATTCAGCATTAACAGACTCAAATGTCGATAGTTTAATAACACTAAAAGATACAGATGAGGATGGAGATGACATTAATTTTGATGCTACTATCGACTCTGATAAAAAAATTATTACGATAAATCCAGATAGTAACTTTTCTAGTGAGCAAGTTATCTATGTAGCAATTGGGGCTACTGTAGAAGACTCTTCTGATAATGCGATAACAGCCAGTGATATTATCTTTACAGCCGCTGACTCAACACCACCCACAGTAACTTTTAGTCCAGCTGACGCGGAGACTGGTATTGCTGTTAATTCTGATATAACAATTGCTTTTGATGAATTGGTTCGAAATATTGATGATACATCTATAACAGATGCTAATGTTGATAGTCTAATTACTCTAAAAGAAACTAATGCGAATGGATCAAATATTAGTTTTGAAGCAGTAATAGATTCAGCAAAACAATTAATTACCATATCCCCAGATAATAGTTTTTCGAGTGAACAAGTTGTCTATGTGGCAATTGGAGCAACAGTAGAAGACAAATCAGACAATGCTATTAGTGCGAGTTCCATAACTTTTACAGCTGCAGATTCTACAGCACCTTTAGTAACTTTTGATCCTGCTGATACTGCCACAGGAATACCTATTACTGCAAATGTTACCCTAACATTTAATGAAGCTGTAAGAAATCCAGATGACTCTGAAATAACAAATTCAAATGTTGGAAATTTAATTACACTTGAGTATGTATCAGATAATACACCTATTGCTTTTACGGCAACTATTGATTCAGACAAGAAAGTTATAACCATTAACCCTGATGCAAATTTTACAAGCGGTAGGTTTGTGCGTGTAGAAATACAAGCCCTTGAAGATGCATCAAATAACTCAATGTCAGCGACATCAGGAACCTTTAGTGTCACTGATTCAACAGCTCCAGTTGTTCAATTTGATCCTGCAGATGGATCAACATTAGTTCCTCTCGATACTGATATAATTATCAGTTTTGATGAGGAGGTAAGATTACTTGATAATTCTAGTATTAATAATACAAATATTGATAGCTTAATAACTCTAAAGGACAGCAATTCAAGTGGGGCTGAAATTGCTTTTGATGCTACTATTAATTCTGATAAAACAGAAATTACCATTGATTTAGTAAATGATATTTCAAGTGAACAAACAGTTTATGTGGCAATAGGAGCAACAGTTGAAGATTCGTATGGTAATGCCATTAGTGCAACATCAGCTACTTTTACAGCTGCAGACAAACTACCACCTACTGTAGAAATTGAAGCTGTTATTACCGCATCTATTGCTGTTAATTCCGATATTACTTTTACTTTTAGTGAAGCAGTTCGAAATTTAGATGACTCAGCTCTAACTGATTCTAATGTTGGAAGTTTGATGACATTAAAAGACACAGATGAAAATGGTGTGGATATTCCTTTTGTTGCAACAATTAACTCAGCCAAAACAATTATTACCATTGATCCTGTTAGTAATTTTACTAGTGCTCAAAAAATATATGCTTCAATAGGTGCGACGGTAGAAGACTCTGCGAATAATGTTATTCCAGCATCAAGTAAAACCTTTACTGCAGAGTTTTTAAAACAAGATTTAGAAAATCCATTTAATGAAAAAGATGTAGTTGCGATAATAGATGCTCAAAGAGAAATTTCTAAACGTTTTATAGAACAATCATCTTTTGCAGTATTAAATAGAATGGAGTGGTTGAGGAGGAACAGAGATGTTAATAATTTATCTGAACAAGGAATAAAATTTATATTTAGGGATGAAACATTTACAGAAATTGCCACTGCATTCACTTTTGATAAATATATAAATAAAACTAAAAATTTATTTCATAATAATTGGGCTTTTTGGAGTGAGGGAACAGTGTCTTTAGGTGAGAAAGATAATACTTCACTTGCTTCACTTCAGGCAATTCAAACAACCGGTATTACTATTGGTATTGATAAAAAAGTAAGTGATAAAAAAATGTATGGTTTTGCTTTTAGGGTAGGTCATGATAATGTTGATATTGGAACCTCAGAAACTAATCTAAAAACGGACATGTTTAGCTTGTCCACTTATGCAACTCTTCCGTTTAATAATAATACTTTTATAGATACTCATATTGGTATTAGTGGACTAAAAATTGATTCAAGACGTAATCATACTGCGGGGAATCTTAATGGTAACAGAAATGGTAAGCAAATTTTTGGATCGTTTGTTTATGGGGGTGAATTTATTAAAAAAGATTTGCAAATATTTCCTTATGGAAGAATAGATTTAGGGTACACAATTTTAGATGAATACTTGGATAGTGGAAAAATTTCAGCCTTAAAATATAACCAGATGAAAGTTGAAACTGCCAAATCTTCTTTTGGTTTTCTTGTAAATAATTCTTTAGAAATAAATAATTATAAACTTAAACCTTTTGGTCGACTTGAGTATGGAAAAGGAAGTGTTTATTCTAATGATACAATAGTTTCTTATTATACAGCATACCCCAATACAAATTATACTTACAAAGGAGTTAACGAAAATTCAGATAATTACAGAATCAGTATTGGGGCGGATTTAGATATTGGCAAAAACTGGTTCTATTCTGGGAGCTTTGAACGGAATGAACAAATTGATGGTGGCAACATTAACACGATAAATTTTGCTGGATCTTACTTAATGAAAAAAAATGCAGAACTTAGTTTTAATTCTAATTCTGCAAGTGATGGTATTTCACAATTTTCAATCCAATATGATAAGCAATTCGATACTGGTTGGGGTTTAAACTATAATATAGAATTACAAAATAGCCTAACTGTTAGTTTTGAAAGTACTGTTGGTATTAGTATTTCAAAAAGTTTTTAGAGTTTAAATACTAATTTAGTTTTAATTCTAATATTTTTTTTTCATCAAAAAAATTAAACAAATTCCATTAAATCCCCATATTGTACAAAGAACATACATATTAAAAGTTAAACCTAAATATTGTGCAGTATAACCAACAATAGCTGGACCAAAAATAAATCCTGAAAAACCAAGTGTTGTTATATTAGACACAGTAAGAGAGATTGAATCAGTTGATGCTTTAATAGCTTGTCGAATAACTATCGCACCAAAATTTGCAGTAAATAAACCAAAAATCACTAATGCTGGAATTATGAAATATAAATTTGTAGTTAATATACATATAAAGAGAATTGATGATCCAATTACTGAAAGATATCCGCCTACAACTTTTTCTCCTAGATATTTGATGAAGATACTTGCTGATAGTCTTGCTACTATTTCACCAGCATTAAAAAATACTATTACAAGTCCACCTAAAAATAAAGGTGCTAATAAATCTTTTGTAAGCCACAGAGAGGACCAATCAATAATGATACCAATTGTTGCAAAGTTAAACATCAATAATATACCAAAAATTAAAACTTGTTTTTTTGGAAACTGAAATTTACTTATAGAGTCATTACAGTCTTCTTTTCTGGGTAGTCCTAAAAAATAGATTACAACAACCGAAAATAAAATCAAAACTGCCATCACACTAAAAGTTGTTTCGGGATGAATATCATTTCTAATTACATAGGCTGCCATCAGGGCACCAGATAAAGAACCTGCACTAAAAAATGCTTGGTACATAGGGGTATAAATCTTATTTGTTTTGCTCTCTATATTCGATATTTGTGTTTGATTGCTAGGAATAACAAAACCAACTGAAGCACCAAAAGGTAAGGCGACAAGCATAAAACTCAAATATGTATCTGCTTTTACTAATAAGTAAGGGCAGAAAGCTATAATAGTTGTGCCAATCATAATAATATTTTTACTTCCAATTTTAGGAACAATTATCCTACCAGTTAATTGATTACTAATTAGATTAACAATACCAAATATAAAAAGCCATAGACCTAAGTCAGTTTCTACTAGTTGCAAGCGCTCTAAATTCCAAGGAATATAAACAAAGTATATGCCTAAGGTAAAAAAAAATATGTAAGCATTTTGCATACATGATGCTAGCGCTTTAAAATAAATTTTTTTATATTCCATTAAAAATAATGGGTCAGTATCTTTTTTAAAATTAAAATAAAGATTAAAAATTAATAAAATTTATAGCTAAAATTATTTTTAAAAAAACTTACTCAATATTGACCATTACATGTCTGATGTTAGTATAATCTTCTAATGCAAATGAGGATAAATCTTTTCCATAACCAGAAGATTTTACTCCCCCATGTGGCATCTCAGTTGTTAACATAAAGTGTGTATTTACCCATGTACAACCATACTGCAATTGAGCTGCTGTTTTCATTCCTTTTTTAATATCTTTAGTCCACACTGATGATGCTAACCCATATTTAGTGTCATTAGCCCAATTCACTGCATCTTCAACATTATTAAAAGGTGTAATGGATACAACGGGTCCAAAAACTTCATTTTTTGCAATGTCATCATCATGATTAGCTCCTGCAATTACTGTTGGTTTATAAAAATTTCCTTTGTCGCCAATAGTAGATCCCCCTGTTGTAATCTCAATATGTTTTAATGATTTTGCAGATTCAACAAAATTTGACACCCTTTCTAAATGTTCTTTAGTTATTAGTGGTGGAATTTCATTCTTTTCATCTTCATTATTTGCCAAACCAATTGTTGATACAGCAGAAGATAAATCAGATACAACTTTATCATAAACTTTTTTATCAGCAAAAATTCTACAAGCAGCAGTACAATCTTGTCCAGCATTGTAATATCCAAAGGCTCTTATTCCTTCAACCAGTTGCTCAATGTCTGCATCATCATATACAATTACAGGAGCTTTACCTCCTAATTCAAGATGCGTCTTTTTGATACTCTTACTTGCTGCTTCAAGAACTTTAGATCCAGTAGCGATATCACCTGTAAGTGAAATCATATTTACATCACTGTGATTAATAAGCGATGAGCCAACTGTTTCACCTATGCCATAAACAATATTAACTACACCTTCAGGGAACACTTCAGCTAAAAGTTCTGCAATAAAAAAAGTAGTAAGAGGAGTTTGTTCTGATGGCTTAAGAACAACTGTGTTACCTGCTGCTAATGCTGGTCCTAATTTCCATGCAGCCATCATTAAAGGGTAATTCCATGGTGCTATAGAAGCAATTATTCCTACAGGATCTCTTCTTATCATACTTGTAAAACCTGCCATATATTCACCAGCTGCAGCACCTGGCATATTTCTACATGCCCCTGCATAAAATCTAAATACATCAGAGATTGCTGGTAATTCATCATTCAATGCTAAATGAAATGGTTTACCTGTATTAAGTGACTCTAGATTTGCAATTTCTTCTGCTTTACTATCAATTAGATCAGCTAATTTTAATAGCATGCCAGACCGTTCACCAGGAGTAGTTTTTGACCATGTTACAAAAGCTTTTTTAGCAGCTGCTACAGCTTTATCAACTTGCTCTGTGCTTGATTGTGGAACCTCTACTATCAATTCTGAGTTTACAGGATTAATTATTTTTTCTGGAGCAGAATCTCCTTGTATTAATTGATTGTTAATTAAAATATTTGTTTTCATTACTCCTCCTAATTACTTTGATGAACCTTCATCATCTGTTGTATTTCGCGTCATATAACTGGCATATAAAATAGGAATAAAGGTAATACAAATTATAAAAACTGCAACAACATTCGTTATAGGTCTCTGCCTTGGTCTTATAAGTTCAGATAGCATCCATATTGGTAAAGTTGTTTGTTGACCTGCAGTAAAAGTAGTAACAATTACTTCATCAAATGATAATGCAAATGCTAACATACCCCCTGCCAAAATAGCGGTACCTAAATTTGGCAATATAACATAAAAAAAAGTTTGCAAATTATTAGCACCTAAATCCATTGACGCTTGTATAAGATTTGGTGAGCTTCTTCTTAATCTTGCTACCACATTATTATAGACTACTACCATACAGAACGTTGCATGACCGATAATTATTGTCCATGTACTAAAAGGAATACCAGCTACCCCAAAAGCACTACGTAAAGATATACCTGTAATGATTCCTGGCAGTGCAATTGGTAAAATAATCAAAAGAGTAATATAGTCTCTTCCAAAAAAACTTGCTTTGAAGAGTGCTGCTGCTGCTAAAGTACCTAAAATTATAGCAGCAAATGTTGAGATTACAGCAACTTGAAGAGACAAGCTTACTGCACTCCAAATATCCTCTCTCCCTAAAGCAATTGAAAACCATTTTAAAGTATATCCAGGAGGGGGAAATTGATATGATTTATCTTCCGTAGTAAATGCATATAGAATAATTAAAAAAAGAGGAACATGTAAAAATAAAATTCCAAAAATTGCTCCAAGCTTAAGACCTAAAGATGCTTGATTTAAATTTTTATTTTTTTTAAAGAGCACTGAAGGCTCCTAATTTTTTTGCAAAATAAATATACACAGTCATTACTGCTATTGGGACTAAAGAGAAAGCTGCAGCAAGTGGTATATTGCCTGCTGTTCCTTGATGCGTATAAACTGCTTGTCCAATAAAAAATTTTGAAGTGCCAATTATGTAAGGAATTATATAATCTCCTAAGGTTAAGGAAAAAGTAAATATTGATCCTGCTGCTATACCTGGCAGAGCAAGTGGTAATATTACTTTGAAGAATGTTTGTCCTTTAGTTGCTCCTAAATCATAGCTTGCATTAATTAATGTGTTTGGCACTCTCTCTAGTGAGGCTTGAATTGGTAAAATCATAAATGGAAGCCAAATATATGTAAATACTAAAAACATACCGAGATAGGATATAGATAAGGATGGGCCACCAATAACTGGAAGGGCTAAAATTGCTTCTAAAATCCATGACAAATGTAATTTTGCAAAAAACCAACTTATAATACCTTCTTTTGCAAGTATAAGTTTCCAGGAATAAACTCTAACCAAATAACTAGACCATAAAGGAAGCATAATTGCTAAATAAAAAAATATTTTTATTTTTGGTGTCGTATATTTTGCCATGTAATAAGCAATAGGAAATCCAATAATTGCAGCACCTATAGAAACTACAGATGCTAAGACAACTGTCCTAATTAAGATATCAATATTAGCTGGAGAGCTAAAGAGTTCGATTATTGTACTTAATGAAATTTTATAGACAACTTTACCTGTAAAACCATCAAGATAAAAAAGTGAATGAAACAAAAAAACAATCAATGAACCAAGATAAATTATTCCAAGCCACAATAGTGGTGGTAATAAAAATAACAAAAGTAGAATGTGTTTATTACGATATAAATAGTTTGATAAATTATCAAATGTACTAGTCATTTATATTTGTAATATCTAATTTACTCCATGATAAATTAAGAGTATCACCTAGCTTAACTTCAAATGTATTTTGCTTTTCTACATAGTGCAATGCCGTTAATCCAAGATCATTCATTTTGCATAATATTTTATAATATGATCCTTGAAACTGAATATCAGTCACAACAACTTCAACACTAAAATCATTTTGATTGTTATCAATTAAAATATTTTCTGGTCTTATAGAAAATGCAGAATTATAATTAAAAAATTTTGAAGCTAATTTTTTTGAGACAATAGAAGTTGTGCCTATAAAATCTGCTACAAATGCAGTTTTTGGTTTCATATAAATATTATCAGGAGTATCAACCTGCTCTATTTTTCCATTGTTAAAGATTGCAATTCTATCACTCATACTAAGTGCTTCTTGCTGATCATGAGTTACGTAGATAAATGTAATTTGAAATTGACGTTGGAGATTTTTAAGCTCAACTTGCATTTGTTCTCTTAACTTTAAGTCAAGAGCTCCTAAAGGCTCATCTAATAAAAGAATTTTTGGTTTATTTATTAGTGATCGAGCTAAAGCAACTCTTTGTCTTTGACCACCAGAAAGCTCACTTGGTTTCCTTTTTTCATATCCGTTAAGCTTTACCATTGAAAGAATTTCTTCAACTTGATCAGCTTGTTGGTGTTTTGGAATTTTTTTTATTTTAAGACTGTAACTAACATTTTCTTCAACATTCATATGTGGAAAAAGAGCATAATCTTGAAAAACAGTATTAACATCTCTTTTAAAAGGGGGAATTTGTGTAACATCTTTATTAAACAACCTTACAAAACCTGAGTCTGGATTTTCAAAGCCACCAATTACTTTTAAACATGTAGTCTTACCAGATCCAGAAGGGCCTAATAAGGAAAAAAACTCTCCGTCATTAATTTCTAACTGTATGTTATTTAATGCAACAGTCTCATTAAATTTCTTATTAATGTTTTTTAATTCGAGAGCTTTAATCATAAATTGTTTTAGGATTTAATGGCGGGAGATAATTAATATTTCCCGCCAAAAATTTAATTTTTTAACGACCACCTAATACAGCAATATAGTCAGTTACCCATTTATAATAAGGTATACAACTTTCTTGTGTATCACATTTTGATACTGGTGTTTTCCAAAAATAAATTTTATCAAAATTATCAATACCATTTATTTTACAAGCATCTTGACCTTCTTGATAAATACCTGCAGCTGGATCCATTAAACCAGTTCCACATTTAGATGGAACTGAAGGAACAGCACCAAACCAAACACCTAAATCACTCTGTAAATTTGAGCTTAGTTGATGTTCCATCCACATATATGCACAATTTACATTTTTTGAGTCAGCGTGTACCATTGTAGTGTCAGCCCAACCTGTTGCACCTTCTTGAGGTATTACACTAGCTATAGGTTGCTCTGCACCTATTAAAAGATTTACTTGGAATGGCCATGATCCTGAAGCAACAAATCCTTCATTTGTAAAATCATCAATTTGCATAAAAGCATCATGCCAATATCTTCCTACAAGTTCTCTTTGTTGTCTTAATAAATTTAATGAAGCTTGATACTGTTCATTTGTTAATTCATATGGATCCTTAATTCCTAACTCTGGTTGATGATACATTAAATACATTGCTGCATCAGCTATATGTATAGGGCCATCAAAAGCTTGAACTCTATCTTTGTTTGATTTACCATCAGACAAAGTCTGTTCTTCAAATACTAAGTTCCAACTTGTTGGCGCTTCTGTTATTACATTTGTATTGTACATTAATACATTCGAACCCCACATGTATGGGGTGCCATAATGTTTGCCATCAACTGTATGCCATTCAGCGTTTTGTAACCTTGAATCAATAGTATCCCAACTTGGAATAAGATCTGTGTTAATTTCTTGAACAGTTTCGCCTGCAATTAGTCGTAAGCTTGCATCGCCAGATGCTGTTACAATATCAAATCCACCCTCATTCATAAGGGCAACCATCTCATCAGATGTTCCTGCTGTTTTTATATTAACCTTACATCCCGTATTATTTTCATATCCAGTGACCCAATCAAAAGCTTCCATTGTTTCACCTCTCTCTAAATATCCAGCCCAAGCTACTACGTTTAATTCGCCTTCACCCTCTCCAAGTGATTGGAGTGGAGCTGCATTTATAGAGAAAGAAAAAAGAGAGATAATTAGACTAACAAAAGTTAATTTTTTCATATTTCCTCCGTTCATTAATATTATTCTTTTAATAATATTTTACTGGAAATATCCAGAATATTATTAAAATTAACAAGTAATTAATAGTAATTATTTATAATATAGTGAGAAATTTATATATGAATAGCTCTACCTTCAATATTCATCGCAGCTTCTTTCACAGCCTCACTGGTTGTAGGATGCGCATGGCAAATACGGGCAATATCTTCAGAACTTCCACCAAATTCCATAGTTGTCACTATTTCTGCAATTAATTGTCCAGCATCGTGACCAATAATATGTGCGCCTAAAATCTCATCTGTTTTAGTATCTGCTAAAATTTTAACAAAACCCTCAGTAGATGATGTTGTTAATGCTCTACCATTCGCCATAAAAGGAAACTTACCAACCTTATAATCAATTTTTGAGTCTTTTAGTTGGTTCTCAGTTTTTCCAACAGAAGCAACTTCTGGATTAGTGTAAACGATTGCTGGAATAATATCATAGTTAAGGTGTGGCTTTTGACCATTGATAAATTCAACACATGCAACCCCTTCTTCTTCAGCCTTATGCGCTAACATAGGACCTGGTGCTACGTCACCAATTGCAAATATTCCTTCAATATTTGTTTTAAATTTTTTATTGATCTCAATTGATTTTTTTTCATTTAATTTTATCCCAATACCTTCTAAATTCAATCCTTCAGTATTTGGTTTACGTCCAACAGACATCAACACTACATCATATTGTTCTGTGATTTGTTTTTTTTCTGCTGACTCCATTGACACATCGACACCAGACTTACTTACCTTAGTCGATGTTACTTTATGCGAAAGTTTAAATTCTAACCCTTGTTTTTTAAGCGACTTCATAAATTCTTTAGCAATCTCTTCATCCATTGTTGGCACAATTCTATCAAGAGCCTCTACAACTGTTACCTTAGACCCAAGTCTACTCCACACCGAACCCATCTCTAAACCAATATATCCTCCACCAATAACTAGAAGTGATTTTGGTACCTCTTCTAATGCTAATACTCCAGTTGATGTTACAATCTGTTTTTCATCAATAGGTATCGCGTCAATTGCAATAGAGGTAGATCCAGTTGCAATAATAAAGTTTGTTGCTGAATATTTTTTTTCTCCATCACTGGAAGATACTTGTATTGTTTTTTTATCAACAAAAGAGGCTAATCCTTGAAGGTGTGTGATTTTATTTTTTTTAAATAAAAAACCAATTCCTGAAGTTAATTGTTTTACAATTTTGTTTTTACGTTGCATCAATTTTGTTAAATCTAAAGCGACTTTGCCAGTAGAGATCCCGTGCTCTTCTGCATGCTTGGAGATTTCTGTAAATTTTTCTGATGAGTTTAATAGAGCTTTGGAAGGAATACAGCCAATGTTTAGGCAAGTACCGCCAAGTGTTTTTTCTTTTTCTACACAAGCAACTTTCATTCCCAATTGAGCAGCTCTTATTGCAGCAACATATCCCCCTGGTCCAGCACCAATAACGATCAAATCAAAATCTGCCATTTAAACTCCTAAAATTAATTTAGATGGATTTTCTAATAAAGTTTTTATACTAACTAAAAACCCAACACTTTCTTTTCCATCAATAATGCGGTGATCATAACTAAAAGCCAGGTACATCATTGGTCGAATAACAATTTCATCATCTACAACAACTGCTCTTTTTTGAATATTGTGCATACCTAAAATTCCCGATTGAGGTCTATTTATAATTGGTGTGCTTAGCATTGAACCATATACGCCACCATTTGAAATAGTAAAAGTACCACCTGTTAAATCATCCATAGTTAAACTGCCTTCTTTTGCTTTTGTGCTAAGCTCAACAATATTTTGTTCAATATCACCAAAGGTCATTGTGTCAGCATCTTTAAGAACAGGGACAACTAACCCTTTTTCAGTTCCAACAGCAATACCAACATCAAAGTGATTTTTATAAATAATATTCTCTTCACGAATTTCAGCATTAATAGCTGGAAATTCTTGAAGACTTAAAACAACTGCTTTAACAAAAAAAGACATAAAACCAAGCTTGACATTATAGCGTTCCATGAAGTCTTCTTTTTTTGATTCACGAACTTTCATTATCTCTGACATATCTACTTCATTAAAAGTTGTAAGGATTGCAGCAGTATTTTGAGATTCTTTTAATCTAGTTGCAATTGTTTTTCTAATCTTTGACATTTTCACAACTTCTTCTCTATTTTTTGAAGTTGGCTTAGTTGGGGACGGGTTATTGATAAAATTAAATACATCACCTTTGGTCAAGCGACCATCTTGTCTTGAAGATGTAATTTTTTCTGAGTCTAAGCCTTTTTCATCAATCAGTTTTTTTACTGCTGGAGACAATTTATTGCTTTCTTCATTTTTAATATTTAGATTTGTTTCTTGTTTTTTTTCTTCTTTAATATTTTGTTCTAGTGGTTTTTCTTTTATACTTTCTTTAGGAGTTGCTGCTCCAGTAGTGTTTTTTTTATCACCTAAAAGGGCAAGAACGCCTCCAATATTAACATCAGCACCTTCTTCAACTTTTATTTCTGATATGGATCCTGCACTTGGTGCTGGAACTTCTACAGTAATTTTATCAGTTTCTATTTCTACCAGAGGTTCATCTGCTTCAAATGATTCACCTACTTCTTTTAACCATTTAGAAACAGTCGCTTCTGTTATTGATTCGCCAAGGGTTGGTACAATTAACTCCATAGTATGTATCTTCTATTTATCATGTTAACTCATTTATTCAATCGGCAGTTTATATTTAACAAGAGAAACGCCTGATTTTTCATTTTCAATTTCATCAAGATTTGCTTCAGTTGCTAATCGTATAATATTTTTTTGATTTGCTAAGTGCCGATCAAAAACTCCAGTCGCAGGAGAGGCTGCTGCTCTTCTGCCAATAAAATGTAATTCATTTTTTGCTCCAACTAAATGTAAGACTGATTTAAGTCTCTTTTCAATAAATTCCCAGGCTCCCATATTTTTTGGCTCTTCTTGACACCAAATCATCTCACAATGATTAAATTTTTTAATTCCTTGTTTTAATGCTTCGTATGGAAACGGATATAACTGTTCTAAGCGTATTATATAAACATTATTACGTTGAAGTTCATTTATATGATCTTGCAATTCAAAATTAATTTTTCCTGAACAAAATACAACACGATTAACATTTTTGTACTCTTCATCTGCAAGAGGTTTGCTGAGCACACGGTGAAAAGTTGAACCATTAACAAAATTTTCCAAGGGAGAGGTATTTGCTTTATGACGAAGAGTAGATTTAGGTGTCATTAATACTAATGGCTTTCGAAAATCTCTCATCATTTGTCTTCGTAAAATATGAAAATAGTTTGCTGGACTTGTACAGTTCGCTACTTGTATATTGTCTTCCGCACACATTTGTAAAAAACGCTCTAATCTTGAACTAGTATGTTCAGGGCCTTGTCCTTCATGACCGTGTGGTAATAATAAAGTTAAGCCAGACATACGTAACCATTTTCTCTCACCGGTCGTTATAAACTGATCAATTATTGTTTGAGCTCCATTGGAAAAATCTCCAAATTGAGCTTCCCAAATCACTAACGTTTTTGGATCTGCTTGAGAGTAACCATATTCAAAACCTAAAACACCAAACTCAGATAGAAAACTATCTACAATTTCAAATAGTGCTTGGTCTTTTCTGAAATGACGAAGAGGAACAAATCTTTTTTCATTCTCCTGGTCATACAACACAGCATGTCGATGACTAAAAGTTCCTCTACCGACATCTTGTCCTGAAAGACGAACACCATAACCATCTTTTAGTAAGGTCGCAAATGCCAAAGCTTCCGCTGTAGCCCAATCAATATTTTTACCCTTCATAATTGATTCTTCTCGTTCATTATAAATTTTTTGTATTCTTTTATGAGGAGTAAAATCATCAGGTATAGCATGAATCTCTTTTGCTAAAATTCTTATATCATCTTCAGTCGAAGATGTTTTACCTCGTCTCGCGTCAATAGATGCTATCTTTATTCCTGTCCAAGTACCGTCTAACCAATCTACTTTATTTGGTTTATAAGATTTAGATAATTCAAATTCACTATCTAAGAATTTTTTAAAATCAGAAATTTTAATTTTTGCTTCTTCCTCTGTTAAAACTTCTTCTTTAACTAATTGTTCTTTATATAAATTAAGAGTTGTTGAGTGGTTCTTAATCTTTTTATACATTAACGGTTGAGTGAACATGGGTTCATCTGCCTCATTGTGTCCTGATCGTCTATAACAAAACATATCAACAACAACATCTTCTTTAAATAAATTTCTATACTCTGCTGCAAGTCTACATACATGCACAACTGCTTCGGGATCATCACCATTTACGTGAAAGATGGGCGCTTGTACCATTTTAGCAATTTCAGTACAGTAAGGTGCAGACCGTCCGTAATGGGGTGTTGTAGTAAAACCAATTTGGTTATTTATAACAAAATGTATAGTACCTCCTGTACGAAATCCTCTTAGTTGAGACATTGCAAATGTTTCTGCTACAATTCCTTGTCCAGCCATTGCTGCATCACCATGAATAAGAATACCAAAAACTTTGTCTGTAGTTTTATCTTGTAATAAAGTTTGCTTTGCTCTTACTTTACCTACAACAACAGGATCAACAGCTTCAAGATGAGATGGATTTGGTGTTAAAGACAAATGTATTTTTTTGCTATCAAACTCTCTATCACTTGATACACCTAAATGATATTTCACATCTCCTGAACCTAAAACTTCATTTGGATCATTTAAATTACCTTGGAATTTAGATAAAATTCCTCTGTAAGGCATACCCAAAACAGTTGCTAGCAATGTTAATCTTCCTCGATGAGCTGTTCCAAAATATATATCTTCTACTCCTAATAAACATGATTGCTTTACGATTTGTTCAATACCAGGTATCATAGATTCTCCACCTACAATCCCATATCTTTTCGTTCCTAAAAATTTTTTATCTAAATATTGTTCAAATAACTCTGATTCAACTAGTCTTTGAAAGATTCCTTTTTTACCTTGGTTAGTAAAATTAGTTTTGTTATTAACCTCTTCTATTCTCTCTTGGACCCATTGTTTTTGTTCTACTGATTGAATATGTAAAAACTCAACACCAATCGATGAAGCATACGTCTCATTTAATATTTTAATTATTTCTTTTAAAGTTGCTGTTTCTAAACCAAGACTTCCATCAATAAAAATTTCTTTATCCAAATCATTTTTATTAAATCCATAAGACTTATAATCCAATTCTGGATGATAAATTTTTTCATGTAAATCAAGTGGATCTAAATTAGCTATAAGATGACCATTAATGCGATACGCACGAATTAAACGAAGTGCTCGTATTGAGTCTAAGGTTGATGTTTTAAAACTATTAAAATCAACATCTGATGATGCGCGTATAACCTTATCAAAAGAAATATCGTCAATAACAGTGGTATTTCTTTTCTTCCACTCAGGTCCACCAAAATCTGAGATTATAGAAATTTCATCTTCGTTTAGTGAAGAAAAAAAACTTTTCCAGCTACCATGAATACTATCTGGATTTTGTGAAAACTTAAAATAAAGCTCAGCCACATAAGGTGCGTTTGCACTATTTAAAAAAGTATCATTCATTTTTACTGTTATACACCTAAAATAAGTTTGAAATATTATTAGATTTAAAACTTAATTATACCCTTTTTGCATCTCAGCCAACATTGTTTCACCCATTTTAGCTGGAGAAGGCGCAACAGCAATATTGGCTAACTGCAGAGCATTAATTTTTGACTGCGCCGTTCCCTTGTTACCAGATATGATAGCTCCTGCATGTCCCATTCTTTTACCTTTGGGTGCTGATACACCAGCAATAAACGCAGACATTGGCTTTTTAATTGACGATTTTAATATAAACTCAGCAGCCTCTTCTTCTGCAGTTCCACCTATTTCACCTATCATAAGTATTCCTTTAGTATTTTCATCTTTTAAAAATAAATCAAGGCAATCAACAAAGTTCATTCCATGGACTGGATCCCCTCCAATGCCAACACAAGTTGTCTGACCTAGTCCTACCTGGGAAGTTTGCCACACTGCTTCATAGGTTAAAGTACCAGATCTACTTACAATCCCTATTTTTCCTGGTTGATGAATAAAACCTGGCATAATTCCAATTTTACATTCACCTGGTGTTACCAAACCTGGGCAGTTAGGCCCTATAAAATAAGTTTTTTGTTTAATAATTCTTTTTTTTATCTCCACCATATCAAGTACCGGGACTCCTTCTGTAATGCATGTAATTATTTTAATATTAGCATCTAATGCTTCGTGAATAGCTTTTGTTGCAAATTTTGCAGGAACGTAAATTACCGTTGCATCAGCTTGTGTTTTTTCTTTTGCTTCTTTAACTGTGTTGAATACAGGCAAACCTAAATGTGTCGTACCTCCTTTACCAGGAGTTACACCTCCAACCATTTGGGTTCCATAACTAATCGCTTGTTCAGATTGGTAAGTTCCTTGTGACCCAGTGAAACCTTGGCATATTACTTTTGTATTCTTATCAATAATAATAGACATAATTATTCTTTAGCCAACTCTACTACTTTTTTTGCAGCTTCTGTAAAATCTTCAATGGCTATTAACCCTAAGTTAGAATTATTAATTACATTTTTTCCTTCTCTTGAGTTTGTTCCTTGAAAACGTACAACCAAAGGAAGTTTAAAATCTAATTCCTTAACTGCTTCAACAATACCATTTGCAATCATATCACAATGAATAATTCCTCCAAAAATATTTATCAAAATAGATTTAACATTTGGGTCTGATTGAATAATTTTGAAACCCATAATAACCCTATCTTTATTTGCGGTACCCCCTAAGTCTAAAAAATTAGCAGGTTCTTTTCCAAATTGTTTAATAATATCCATTGTTGCCATAGCTAAACCAGCACCATTGACCATACATCCAATTGATCCATCAAGTTTAACATAATTCATATCATGTTCTGCCGCTTGTAACTCCAAAGGGTCTTCTTCAGTTAAATCTTTTAATTCTGCTAATTCAGGATGTCGAAAAAGTGCATTATCATCTAAGCTAATCTTAGCATCTAACAAAACAAAATTTCCTTCCTTATTTAAAACCAATGGATTAATTTCAATTGTTGATGCGTCAATAGAAGTAAAAGCATTTAATAATTTATTGGTAATAGAAGTTAACTCATCAAGTTGACTTTTAGTAATTTCAAGTTTTATCTGTAAACTTTCATCTAATGAAATATCTTTATATTTTGTAAAATGAATATTTATTATTTTTTCAGGATTGCTTACCGCAACTTCCTCAATATCCATACCACCAGCTGAAGAAATCATCATCATTACTTTTGAATTATTTCTGTCAACAAGTAAACTTAGATAAAGCTCCCTGTCAATTTCACACCCTTCCTCAATAAAAATATGATTTACCGTTTTCCCTATTTCACCTGTTTGTTTTGTTATCAATACGTTTCCCATCATTGATTTTGCGATAGAGGATACTTCATTTTTTTCAAAAACAACCTGAACACCTCCTTTGTCATTAAAAGAATTTTTAAAGTGTCCAGCCCCTCTGCCACCAGCATGAATCTGTGATTTAACAACCCAAGGTGGTCCATTTAAATCTTCTATGTCAGCAGATAGTGTTTCAAGATTTTTGTTATATGATTTACCTTTAAGGATGGGTAGTCCAAATTTTTTAAGAATTTCTTTAGCTTGGTATTCGTGAATATTCATTAGTTAATCTCTATATGGTAAAACTTGCATTAAACTGACGTTATATATTGTAAATCGTTATTTTGATGTTAGTTTTTTTGCTAAGGCAGTAAGATTTTTAACCGCTCTCACAGAATTGTTAAATTGTTTCTTTTCATCTGCATTAAGTTTTAATTCTATAACTTTTTCTACACCTTTTTTTCCAATAATAACGGGAACTCCAACGTACAATCCTTTAACTCCGTATTGTCCATTTAGGTAAGCAGCACATGGCAAAACTCTTTTTTGATCTTTTAAGAAAGACTCAGCCATTGCAACAGCTGATGAAGCTGGAGCATAAAATGCAGAAGCTGTTTTCATCAATCTTCCAATTTCACCACCACCGTCTCTGGTTCTTTCAATAATGGCATTGATTCTTTTAGCGGTTGACCATTTTAATTTAATTAGTTCTGGAATAGGAACACCTGCTACAGTAGCATATCTTATAATTGGAACCATCGTATCACCATGTCCCCCTAAAACAAAAGCGCTTACGTCTTCTATAGAAACTTTAAATTCTTCAGCTAAAAAATATTTTAATCTTGCACTGTCAAGAACACCTGCCATACCAACACACATGTTTGATTTCAAACCTGCTGCTTTTTGCAAAACACTAACCATAGCATCAAGGGGATTAGTTATACAAATAACAAATGCCTTAGGACAATTTGCTTTTATGCCTTTTCCCACAGTTTGAATAATTGCAGAATTTTTTTCCACTAAGTCATCTCTAGTCATTCCAGGTCGTCTTTGGAAACCTGCTGTTACAATAACAACATCTGCATCTTTCATTTCTTTGTAATTTGAAGATCCTCTTATATTTGTGTTAAAGCTCTCAATTACTGATGATTGCACCAAATCAAGTGCTTTTCCTTTTGTCATGCCATCTGCAATATCAATAAGGACAACATCACTTAATTCTTTTAGTCCAATCAAATGTGCAAGGGTTCCGCCTATATTTCCAGCTCCAACGAGAGCAATTTTCTTTCTCATGAGGGACCTATACAAGAATTATAATTCTGTAACAATAGCCTTCTTTAAATCTGCAATTGCTTTTGCAGGATTAAGTCCTTTGGGACAAGAGCGTGTACAATTCATTATTGAATGACATCGATATAACTTCATTTTGTCGTTTACTGCTTTCAATCTGTTCTCTCTTTCTGAATCTCTAGAATCATTTACCCATCTAGCTGCTTGCATTAAAACCGCAGGACCTAGATATTCATCACTATTCCACCAATAACTTGGGCATGAAGTTGTGCAACAAAAACAAAGTACACATTCCCACTGACCATCTAATTTTTCTCTGTCTTTTGGTGTTTGTTTTTTTTCATCTGAACTATTTTGTTTAGGACTAGAATTTTCATTTGATCTCTGCAGCCATGGCTTAATAGAAGCTAGCTGCTCATAAGCCTTACTTAGATCAGGAACTAAATCTTTCACAACAGGCATGTGAGGTAGAGGGTAAATTCTAATTTCACCGTTTACTTCTTCAATAGGTTTTAAACAGGCTAAAGTGTTAACGCCGTCTATATTCATAGCACAAGAACCACAAACACCTTCACGACAAGACCGTCTAAAAGTTAATGATGAATCAATTTCATTTTTGATTTTCATCAAAGCATCCAAAACCATTGGGCCACATTTACTCAAGTCAATTTCATAACTATCTAAACGTGGGTTGTCCTGATCTTCAGGATTCCATCTGTAGATTACTATTTTTTTTGGTTTTTCTGAAAATTCCTTTGTGGGATGATTGATTCCTTTTTGTACTTTTGAATTTGTAGGTAAAGTAAACTCAACCATTTTTAGTAAACTCTTTTTTTTGGAGGAATAGGTTGAACATGATTAGTTAAAGTATTCATATGAACGGGTCGCGTTCCCATTTTTACATCACCCTTACTGTCAAGCCATGATAAAGAATGAACTAGCCAGTTCGAGTCATCTCTTTCTTGATGATCTTCTCTTGCGTGAGCCCCTCTACTTTCTGTTCTATTTAGAGCAGAGTGTAGAGTAACTTTTGACTGAGCGATTAAATTATGTAATTCAAGTGACTCAGCTAAATCTGTATTAAAAATCATAGATTTGTCTTTTACATCAATATTATCCATTGAGCTTTCTATGTGATTAAACTCCTCAATACCCTTAGAAATAAGCTCATCAGTTCTAAAAACAGCACATTTTTCTTGCATAACTTTTTGCATAGATGTCCTAACTTCTCCAGTTGAGCTATCACCTTTATTAAACCGAATTTTATCAAAACGGTCCAAAATTGGATCTATTGCATTAGACTCGATATTAATAGCTTTGGTGTTTGGTTTGACTTTTTCTTTAGCTGTAATACTTGATGCTTTTCCAAAGACAACAAGGTCAATTAAAGAATTCGTGCCTAATCGGTTAGCTCCGTGAACCGATACACATGCCGCCTCCCCAACTGCTAATAGTCCTTCACAAATATTATCTGGGTTATCTTCTGTTGGACGTAGAACTTCAGTTCTGTGGTTTGTTGGAATACCTCCCATATTGTAATGAACAGTTGGTAATACAGGAATTGGTTCCTTTGTTAGATCTACTCCAGCAAAAATTTTAGCAGTTTCTGAAATGCCTGGTAATCTTTTATGAAGAGTAGAAGCATCAATATGCTCTAAATGTAAAAGTACATGATCTGCATTTTCTCCACATCCTCTATTTTCATTTACTTCAATTGTCATTGCTCGACTAACTACATCTCTTGATGCTAAATCTTTAGCGTTTGGAGCATATCTTTCCATAAATCTTTCACCATCACTATTTGTTAAATATCCCCCTTCGCCTCTGGCACCTTCAGTAATTAGAACACCTGCACCGTAAACTCCTGTTGGGTGAAATTGAATAAACTCCATATCGGATAAAGGGAGATTTTGTCTTAAGGCCATAGCATTTCCGTCACCTGTACAAATATGAGCACTTGTTGATGAAAAATATGCTCTGCCATATCCACCTGTAGCCAAAATTGTTTGGTGTGATAAAAATCTATGAATTGAGCCATCTTCTAAACACCATGCGACAACACCTTTACAATTACCATCGTTATCCATAATTAAATCTAAAACAAAATATTCAATAAAGAACTCTACATTGTGTTTTAGTGATTGTTGGTAGAGTGTATGAAGAAGAGCATGGCCTGTTCTGTCGGCTGCTGCACATGCTCTCATTGCAGGTGCTCCTTCACCATTATTAGTTAAATGACCTCCAAATGGTCTTTGATATATTTTTCCATCATCTGTTCTGCTAAACGGCATACCATATTCTTCAAGCTCAATTACTGCTTCTGGGGCATTGGAACATAAATACTCAATTGCATCTTGATCTCCCAACCAATCAGATCCTTTAACAGTATCGTACATATGCCATTTCCAATTATCATCGCCCATATTTCCTAAGGCTGCTCCAATACCACCTTGCGCTGCAACTGTATGACTTCTCGTTGGAAATACTTTAGTGATACAAGCAGTTTTTAAGCCTGATTCAGCAGACCCTAAGGTTGCACGCAAACCTGAACCTCCTGCTCCAACAACAACTACATCATATTGATGATCTATTATTTGATATGCTTTAGTCATGAGCTAACTATATACACAAGAGAAATGGTAGTTATAATCATACACAGATAAATTAGTGCACTTATAAACGATTTAGTAATTTTTTTAATGCTATGAGATGTGACATAATCTTCGACTATAGTCTCATTACCTAATTTAGCATGATAGAGCATCGTAATGATTAAAATAAAATACAGTGAAGCGTTTAGTTTTGAAAAGAAAAAAGCTCTTATTTCGCTATACTCATAATTAGATATAAGGACACATTGATAAACAAACCAAAAAGTAAGTGGTATTAAAATTACTGCAGATACTCTTTGGAAAATCCATTTAGTAGTATAATTTTTCATACAGAAGCCCAAACTACTAATGTAGATAAAATTGACAAAATAATTACCGCATATCCACTTTTGTAAACAGTACCAAGTTCCATCATTTTACCATAGCTCCAAAATAGATACCTAATACCATTATAAAGATGATAGAAAATCGTAAGTGTCCAAAGAAATAAAAATATCTTAAAAATGATTAATGAACTTAATGCCTCAAATATCGAATAGTAAGCAGGACCAAGAGCAACAATCATAATCCATATTGATAGCAAAATAATACCAAGGCTGAGACAAATACCAGTAAATCTATGAAAAATAGAGAAAACAGCAGTTAAAACTTTCTTATGAATAGAAAGGTGTGGGGATAAAGGGCGATGCAATGACATTTTATATTGTAAAACAGATACTTTATATATTCTAAGTATATTTTTTTTGCAGAAATTCAAAAAAAATCATAATTTTTAAAGATAAAAGAATAAATTTAGCAATGTGCATAAGTCTGTGGATAGATTAAATTTTAATAATAATTTTTCTCTAAAATCTGACAAATTTTAAAAGATATTTTTCTCTAAAAGTTGAATTTTTGAACCATTAAATGTAATCTAGTTTTAGTCGGATTGTAACTCATTTTCTTTGCTTCGGAGGAACGCCAGGAAAATGTTTTCATCTTACCCGCCGTTTGATGATAACCGAGTTTTTTTACTAGAGAAGTGTCTGCCAAGGTACAAACTAGCAAAGACAATCCGACTTGTTTACCTTAAATTGTCTTCAAAAAAAATCTTCATTTTTTTTGCATATAGTTCAGGATACTTAAACATACCATCTACATGATATGAGTTTTCTGCTAACCAAAAATCAGATTTTATATTATTCTCCTCAACATATTTTTGAAAATAATAGTAATGTCTTACAAGCATTCTTTGATCTTTATCTCCATGTGTAAAAAAATAATTTTGGACGCTGGTTAATTTTTCAACAGGATTTAAATTAATAGGATCAACTTCAGATAATAGTTTTCCAAAAAAACTAACAGCAGGTCCAAACTCAATGGATAATCCATAGCGTGCAATTTCATCTTGGAGCACCATACTAAATTCAGCTAAAGAACTATCTGCCCAAATAGCTTTTATTTCTTTTTCTTGATTTGCTGCAAAAATTGCAGGAACTGCACCTAATGAAATACCGTGAAGACCAATACTATTGCTTTCAAAACCAATTTTTTTTAAATAATCATAAGCTCCCAAAACATCATTATAAGATTTTAAACCTAAATCTTCATAGTTACTAACTGTATCACTCTGACCATAATTACGTAAATCTATGGTAAAAGCATTAATGCCTTCTTTAATTAATAAACTAGCAATTAAGTTTGATTCTGGCTTACATTTACCATTTGGATAAATTCCATGAATAACAATTACAATTGGACGATCTGAATAATAATTAAATAACCAGCCATTAAGTTGAATTTCACTCTCTCTTGATGGAAAATACACATTTTGCCATTGATCTAGATGATATTCGCTTGAAGGAAAATTCTCTCTTAACCTACTTCTTGATAAGTTTGTATATTCATGAGCATCAATTTTAGTGCTCCAGGAATTGGGTTTTGAATTTTCATGCCAACCACATGTATGATCTATTTTAAGAATACTATAAGCAACATAAAATCCTGCTGATCCATAAATAACCAAACCAATAAAAATTATAGAAGACAATACTATTAAAAGTTTTTTTTTCATGATGCTTGAATAATAGTCATTTCATATAATCTACTAGCTGTTCTCTTAAATTCTTTAGATAGATTATTAATTTGACACAGAGAAGAAATTGGATTTTCAGCAAGAATAACAACTGAACACTTATTATCGTAGAGCATATCTATAAGGTTTATGAATCTTCTACATTGATCAGAGTAATCTTCTGTCATTTTTGGAACTTTTTGTATAAAAATAAGTTTAAACTCTCTAGCAATATTTGCATAATCTTCATGTGCAAGATTTGTATTACAAATAAAATCAAAATTACAATAAGCTACATTAGCTGAACATTTGATAAAATTTATCTCTCTGCTTTTAATTTTTATTTTCTTAGTTGTTAAATTATTAATATCTACTAACCTCTCAAAAAGTAAATTGAATTCCTCTTCCGTGTCTTTATTAATAGGTGTGAAATATGTCTTTGATTGATTGAGAGTAATCCTTCTATAATCTTTCACACTATCAATACTAATTACATCATAATTTTCTTTTATATGCTCTATGAAAGGTATGAAATCTGCTCTTTGTAAGCCGTTTTGATAAAGATCATCTGGATTATAATTTGAAGAAGTCATTACAAATATATTATTTACCTCAAGAAAGTGAAAAATTTTTCTAACTATAAGTGCATCAACTATATTAAAAATATGTAATTCATCAATAAAAAGAATTTTAATATTTTTACAGAATTCTTTAATAAAAAATTCTAGTTTTTGATTTTTATTTTCGTTTGAGTTAATGGCATCATGAATGTTATTCATTAAATGATTAAAATGTATTTTCTTCCCAACTTTACTGTATTGTGAAAATAAACTTAGTAAAAAAGTTTTTCCTGTCCCAACAGAGCCATAAACATAAAGGCCTACTTTTTTCTTTTTAGAAAAAAAACTATTATTTTTATTATATTTATCCCATGCAAAAGAAATTTGTTTTAGTAAATCAGTTTGATTAATATCTTTTTTAATAAAGTTATTAGCAACAAAACCATTATAATGATCGAGAATAGTAAAGCTCATTAATTTTTTCCTAAAAATTTTTTTAAACTATTTAATGTTTCTAATTCAGATTTTGATAACTTCTCATCTTTTTGTTTTTTTAATAATCGTTCATATTCTAATATTAAAAACTTTATACTATTAGCTACTTTTTCTGTCATGGAAGTTTTTTATAGATAGGAACTAATGTTGAAACAACTATTATAATTATACTAATAATAGCAATTGTTGTAATACCAAACCCCCAATCAATTAAATATCCAAATACTAAAGGTGAAAGTGCGCTTGCAAATACGCTACCAGCATGAAGCAGCGCTTTAACAGTTCCCAAACTTTTTACACCATATATCTCTGCCCACAATGACCCAATAAATGGAGTGCTAATACCCATATTAAATCCATATAAACACATGTAAATCATTAAAAAAAATACGCTATCAAACAATAAGAGTATAACTACTGACAAGAATAATGGAATTAAAACTGTTATTGCAGTTTTCTTAGTATGAAATTTATCTATTAAAGGTCCACCTATTAAAAGACCAATTATTGAAAACAAACCTAGTAAAATATAACCATTTCCTAACATTTCTAGCGACCAACCTTTTTGACGAAAAATATAAATTTGATGAAACATCAGACCTGTAGATATAAATGGGGCTGCTATAGATAAGGGTAAGTATATATAGAATTTATCATCTTTAATAATATCTCTTGTTCGAAGTTTTAAATTTAAAGGATTATTTGTTTGTGTTTGATCAAATTTATTGTGTCTAGCTTTTTGATTTGACAATGCAAAAAAAATAAATGGAATAAAAAAAATAATTGAAATAGAAGCATAAAACCAAAGCTGGCTCATTTCTATATTTTTAAAATAATTTAAAATTATATAAGGAAGAAACATCACGCCTGCCATTCCTCCAAGCGTTGCAACAGATAATGCTTTACCTCTGTTTTTTCCAAAATATCTAGCCATTGTAGTCTCTCCTGCATGAGTCATTGCCCCTTGTCCAAAAAATCTAAGCATAAAAATTATTATAAAAAGATAAGCAATATGATTAAACAATAAAACCATACCAACACACGCTAAAAAAAGTCCTATTGTAACTATGAATGAATAAGCTCTCAAATCAATATGATCAATTAATTTTGCAAAACTTATAAGAATAAATGAGCTAAATAAAGTAGAGATAGCATAAACAAGACCAAATTCTCCATCTGACAGCTGATAAAAATTTCTTATTTCAGTATTAAATAAAGATATAAAAAAAGTTTGACCATAACTCGCAAAAAAAACAATTAAAAATCCATAAAGCAAAAGTTTTGGATCATAATAGAAAAAATTTTTCATTTAATATAGTTGAATTACGTTCAAAAAAATTGGCTTAGTTTGAATGATTAGTTTTACACTAAATTTTTTACAAATATTTTTAAAATGTTGTTTTTTTGGAAGATTGACTGTTTTAAAATTAAGGTTGTCATGGCCAAACAATATTCCTTGACCAATACTTTCATAATATCTTTTAGCAATACTAGATTTTCTCCTTATGGGCATTATCGATCCAAAATTTTTTGTACTTTTTTTAATAATTTGACCATTTTATTTTCATTTATTCTGCCAGTGTTAACATTTCTAGGGCTGGGATGGTAAGAGCCAATTAAAATTTTTTTGTCAGGGAGAAGGTATTCTGTTCCATGCTGAAATAGAAAATCTTTTTTCTTTAGATCATAATCTTGCATATAAAAATTTAGACATGCATCAAATGCAATTTTTCCTAAAGCAACAATTGTATTTATTTGTGCTAAATAATTTATTTCTTCTCTAAAAAAATTAAAACACATTTTTAATTCATCAGGCTTAGGTTTATCTTCGGGTGGAACACATTTTAATGCTGTAGTTAAATATAAATTTTTTAGCTTCAATCCATCATCCCTGGATATTGAAATACTTTGATTCGCAAACCCTACTTTATGCAAGCATTTAAATAGGAAATCAGCAGACTTATCTCCTGTAAAAACTCTCCCAGTTCTATTGCCTCCATGTGCTGCTGGAGCGAGCCCAATCATAAGTAATTGAGAATTAATATCACCGTATCCTGTAATTGGTTTACCCCAATAAGTTTGGTCGATGTATTGACGTCTTTTGTCAGTAGCAATTTTTTCTCGAAAGTTAACCAAACGCTCACACCTACGGCACTTACTGATATTATTGTTTAATTTAATTAATGTCATGAAGGTTGGTCTTCTATATTATAGCTCTCATATGAATGAAAGAGCAAAAGCAATTTTAGATTTCTGGTTTATTCAATCTAGTATGGAAGATTGGTTTAAAAAAGATAATAAATATGATGGAAAAATTAAAAAACTATTTCTAGAAGACCTCAAAAAAGCAATTAATAATGAATATGATGAATGGCAAGATACTGCTGAGGAATGTGTTGCTCTTGTAATACTCTTAGATCAATTTTCTAGAAATCTTTATAGAGACAGTTTAGATTCTTTTGCACAAGATTATAAGACTCGTTTAATTGTAAATGAAGCTATTGATCGAGGATATCTTGAAGAATTAGATCAAAATAAAATCCATTTTCTTTTAATGCCACTTATTCATAGTGAGGACATCAGCGATCATATTTTTGGACATAAACTTATTGATATCTATTTAAAATCATTTGAGAATTTTGATAAAGTTAAAAAAGCATGGGAAGATCATACCATACCAATAAAAAAATTTGGAAGATATCCTCATAGAAATAAGGTTTTGAAACGTAAGTCTACGCCAGAAGAAGAAGCTTTTTTAAATAAACCTAATAGTTCTTGGTAGTTTACAAATATATAAATAATAAAATTAATATATAATAACAATAGGTCTCGTGGTGAAATGGATATCACACATGTCTTCGGAACATGGATTTGGGGTTCGAGTCCCTACGAGACCGCCAAGAAATTATGAGTGAACCAACATTTAGAAAATTTAAAAAGACTGATACAGATACAGTGGTTGCATTGTGGAAAACATGTAAACTTATTGTGCCTTGGAATGATCCACTAAAAGATATTAAAAGAAAGTTATTTATTAAAGATGATCTTTTTATTATTGGAGAAATTAATAACAAAATCATTGCTACAGCTATGGCTGGATATGATGGTCACCGTGGCTATATTTATTATTTGGCGGTTCTTCCAAAACTGCAAAAAAAAGGAATTGGGTCTTCTATTTTATCTATTATTGAAAAAAAACTCTACAAGTTAGGTTGTCCAAAAATTAATCTATTTGTTAGGAACACCAATATTAAAGTGAAGGCATTTTATAAAACAAATAACTATGAAATACAGGACTCACTAATTTATGGAAAAAGAATAATAAGTGATAATTAAATTTTTATAAAACTTGAATATTTTGATATAATTAATTCTGCAATCTGAACAGCATTCAGAGCTGCGCCTTTTCGAAGATTATCAGAAACAACCCATAAACTTAATCCATTATCTATAGAGTCATCATTTCTTATTCTGCTTACATAAACTTTGTCTTCACCAGCAATCTCAACTGGGGTTACATAACCCTCATCTTCTCTATGATCTATAACTGATATACCCTCTGAATTTGATAAAATTTCATGAGCTTCTTTAGCCTCTAATGGAGAGTCAAATTCTATATTTATAGATTCAGAATGACCAATGAAAACAGCCGTTCTTACACATGTTGCTGAAATCTTGATACCCTCATCTAAAATTTTTTTTGTTTCATCAATCATTTTTTGCTCTTCTTCAGTATTGCCATTTTCTAAAAAAGCACCAATGTGTGGAATTGCATTAAATGCTATTTGTTTAGTAAACTTTTCTTTTTTTAATTCTTGATTTGCATAGACGTTTTGAGTTTGATTAAACAACTCATCCATACCTCTTTTACCCGCTCCTGATACTGCTTGGTATGTGGAGACTACAACTCTGTTTATAATTGCTTTATCATTAAGTGGCTTTAGAGCAACCACCATTTGTATGGTTGAGCAATTAGGATTTGAAATTATATTTGTTCTGTTTTCATCTTGAAAAAAATCTTCAAGAGAATGAGAATTAACTTCTGGAACTATTAAAGGTATATTTTTTTTCATTCGAAAATGTGATGTGTTATCTATAACTATACAACCTGCTTTTGCTGCCTTTGGAGCATACTCTGCTGATATTTTTCCTCCTGGTGAAAATAAACCTATATGAGCTTTTGAAAAATCAAAATTTTCTAAATCTTCAACAATTACTTCTTTTTCCTTGAATTCTATCTTTTTTCCTTTTGACTTAGAAGATGCTAATAAATATAAATTATCAACAGGAAATTCTCTTTGTTCTAGAATCTGAATTATTTCACTTCCTACTGCTCCTGTTGCCCCTACGATAGCAATATTGTATTTATTTGTCATAATATTAATTACCTGATAATTTTTTTAATTCTTGAATAACAGCCTTGCCCATATCTTGAGTTGATACAACCTTATCAACACCATCACTAATATCAGCTGTTCTTAAACCTTTTGATAAAACTGCCTGGACTGCATTTTCAATTAAGATGCTCTCTTCTTGCATATTGAAACTATATTTTAACATCATTGCAAAACTCATAATCATAGCAAGAGGATTTGCTTTACCCTGGCCTGCAATATCAGGTGCACTTCCATGAACTGGTTCGTACATTGCTGCTCTTGAACCATTTTCTGCCACTGGACCTAGTGAAGCTGAAGGTAACATACCTAAAGAACCTGTTAGCATAGCTGCTATGTCACTAAGAAGATCTCCAAATAAGTTGTCTGTTAAAATAACATCAAATTGTTTTGGGTTTCTAACAAGTTGCATTGCACAGTTATCAGCTAACATGTGATAAAGTTCAACTTCATGAAATTCTTTTTGATGAATATTTGAAACTGTATTTTTCCAGAACATTCCAGTTTCCATTACATTTGATTTTTCTACAGAAGTAACTTTATTATCTCGTAATTTAGCAAGATCAAAAGCAACACGTGTTATGCGTGTCACCTCTGAAGTAGTGTAACTTTGAGTATCAACAGCTTTTTCTTCATTATTATTAATTTTTGATACTCCGCGTGGTTGTCCAAAATAAACACCACTTGTTAATTCTCTTAAAATAAGAATATTAAGCCCTTTCACTAAATTTAGTTTTAACGGTGATGCCTCAGCTAGAGCATCAAAGACAACAGCAGGCCTTAAATTGGCAAATAGATCTAATTCCTTTCTCAACCTTAAGAGGGCTGCTTCTGGACGTTTTGCTCTCTCAACATTATCCCATTGAGGCCCCCCGACTGCACCAAACAATACTGCATCTGATTCTAATGCTTCTTGCATAGTTGAATCACTTATAGAGTCACCCTCTTTATCATATGCAATTCCACCAACAAGGCGCTCAGATATATCAAAGGACATTGATCGTGTTTTTGATAACCAATCAATTATATTAAGCACCTCTGCCATAACCTCATTGCCAATTCCATCACCTGGTAAAACAAGTATTTTTTTATTACTCATCTAAATAATCCAAGGATGTAATGATTTAAGATTGGTTTCATATTCAGTTATTTTTTCTTTTTTTTGAAGGGTTAAACCAATATCATCAAGACCTTCTATTAAACATTTTTTTCTAAATTCATCTATTTCAAAATCAATTGAATTATCATCTTCAGAAATAATTTTTTGCTTCTCCAAATCTACAGTAAGTATATTTTTATTATTTGCCTGCTCCATTATAATATCAACTTTATCTTGAGTAAGACGAATAGGTAGAATTCCATTTTTAAAACAATTGTTATAAAAAATGTCAGCAAAGCTTGGTGCTATTATACATTTAAAACCAAAATCTAAAAGTGACCAAGGTGCATGCTCTCTGCTTGAGCCACAACCAAAGTTATCGCCTGCAACAAGAATAGATGCTTCTCTATAAGGATCCCAATTTAAGACAAAATCATTTTTTATATTACCTTGCATATCATAACGAAGTTCATGAAAAAGATTTTTACCTAAACCTGATCGCTTTATTGTTTTTAAAAACTGCTTTGGTATGATCATATCGGTATCAACATTCATCATAGGAAGAGGTGCAGCAATCCCTTTTAATAATTCAAACTTTTCCATTATAAGTCACTTTCTTGTGCAAATGTTCCTTTAATAGCTGATGCGGCAGCAACAACAGGGCTTACTAAATGAGTTCTGCCTTCTCTTCCCTGTCTTCCTTCAAAATTTCTGTTTGAAGTTGAGGCACACCTTTCCTTTGGTTGCAATTGATCAGGATTCATCGCTAAACACATCGAACAACCTGGTTCTCTCCAATCAAACCCAGCATCTATAAAAATTTTATCTAGACCTTCACTCTCTGCTTGCTCTTTAACTAATCCAGAACCGGGTACTATCATTGAGTCAACAGATACTTTTCTTCCTTCAACAACTCTAGCAACCTCTCTTAAATCTTCTATTCTTCCATTTGTACAAGAACCTATAAATACTTTATCAATTTTTATTTTTTCAATTTTTTGATCTGGCTCTAAACCCATGTATTCCAATGAACGCTCAACAGCTTTTCTTCTATTTGCATCTTTAATTGTAAGTGGGTTTGGTACTTTTCCATTAATTGGGACTACATCTTGAGGACTTGTTCCCCAAGTTATTTGTGGTTTTATCTCATCAGCACTAATGTTTATTTCTTTATCATATTTAGCATTTTCATCTGATGGTAATGAATTCCAAAATTCTAGAGCCTTATCCCAGTTTTCTCCCTTTGGTGCATAAGGTCTTCCTTTGATATAATCAAATGTTGTTTGATCAGGGGCAATTAAGCCTGCTCTTGCACCCGCTTCTATACTCATATTACAGATAGTCATTCGACCTTCCATACTAAGTGCTTGAATTGCTTCACCTGAATACTCAATAACGTATCCTGTACCACCCGCTGTTCCAATGACGCCAATTATATGTAAAATTATATCTTTAGCACCAACACCTGGTTTGAGATTACCTCTAACTGAAATTTTCATATTTTTTGCTGGTTGCTGAATTAAAGTTTGACTTGCTAAAACATGCTCAACTTCACTTGTACCTATACCAAAAGCAAGTGCGCCGAATGCTCCGTGAGTTGCTGTATGACTATCACCACATACAATTGTCATTCCAGGTTGTGTTATTCCTTGCTCTGGACCTACAATATGAACAATTCCTTGTCTTCTATCCAGAAGAGGAAATATTGTAACTCCAAATTCTTTACAATTATTTTCAAGTGTTTCTACTTGTATTCTACTTTCTTCATTATCAATTCCTTTAGATCGATCAGATGTTGGGACGTTATGGTCAGCAACTGCGAAGGTACTTTCTGGGCGATGAACTTTTCTATTATTATCTCTTAAGCCCTCAAATGCTTGTGGGCTTGTTACTTCATGAACTAAGTGACGATCAATATATATAAGGCTTATTCCGTCTTCTTGTTGATGAACAAGATGTTGGTGCCAAATTTTATCAAAAAGAGTTTTAGGTTTAGGATTGTTCATCCGTTTTTTTTTCAGCTTCCTCTGCTGGTGCCTCTTCTTTATTTTCTTCTACCTTAACTGCTTCAGCAGGTTCTTTTTTTTGTTCATCCTGAGTTGCCTCAGCTTCTTTTGATTCTTCAACCTTTTCTTGCTCAACGACAGCAGATGTCTCATCTGTATTTGAAGTTGTTTCTTCTACAGGAGTCTCCTCAATCATCGCATATTGATCTGCTTCATCACCTCTATCACGATCAGCAATACGAGCTCTTTTACCAGTTCTATCTCTTAGATAATAAAGTTTAGCTCTTCTTACGTCACCCTTTCGAATAACTTCAATTTTTTCAATAATTGGACTAAATAAAGGAAACACTCTTTCTACACCTTCTCCGTGTGAAAGTTTTCTAACCGTAAAGTTTGAATTTACTGAATTATTTTTTCTAGAAATACACATGCCTTCAAAAGCTTGAAGTCTAGATTTTTCACCCTCTGTAATTCTTATTGTAACTTTAAGTGTATCTCCAGGACGAAAAGTAGGAATACGTTTTTTTCTAGTTAATCTCTCTATTTGTTTTTTTTCAAACGTTTCCAATAAATTATTCATATCTAATCCTGTTCTTGTTCTTTTTTACTATATAAATCAGGTCTAATTTTTTTCGTTTTTTCAACTGATTTATCTTGTCTCCATTTTTTTATATTACTATGATGGCCTGAGGTTAACACTTCAGGAACATCATATTTGTTGCCCAGAGAATCCTCCCATATCTTAGGTCTCGTATAGTGAGGATACTCCAGAAGATTACTAGAAAAACTCTCTTCTAATAAACTTTCCGGGTGCCCTAATACTCCAGGAATGAGACGAATACAACCTTCAAGTAGCACTTGAGCTGCAATCTCTCCTCCAGCCAAAACATAATCTCCTATACTAACCTCTTCAAAGCCCAATACATCAATTGCTCTTTGATCAACGCCTTCAAAACGACCACAAAGAATAATAATTTCATCTAATTTAGCCAAAATTCCAAGCTTTTTTTGATTTAATAAAGATCCTGAGGGGGTGAGATATATCTTGGTTGATTTAGTATTTATATTATTTGAGACTGACAAAAGGGCTTTTTCTACCACATCTGGTCTTAAAATCATCCCTGGACCTCCCCCAAAAGGCTCATCATCAACACTCTTTCTATTATCAATACCAAAATCATGTAAATTTATAGTTTCTATTTTGAAAATATTTTCTTTAAGTGCTTTACCAATCAAAGAATGAGCTAACCCGCCAGGAAACATTTCTGGGTAACCTGTCAAAATTTTTACATTAATCATTATCAATAATTCCTTTTATTGGATCTACTAAAATAATTTTTTTTTCTAAATCTACAGACAAAACATTATCATCTAAAGGGATATAAATTTTTTTATTTTTATAAATTGTTTCTAATAGATCTCCTGCTCCAAAATTATCAACACTAATAACATTACCTAGAGAGTTTCCATTCTTGTGAAAAATACTACAACCAATTAAATCACTAACTAGGTACTCATCAGGATTAATTGAGGGAAAATTTTCTTTAAATGAAAATATTTTTTGGTTTTTTAATTCTTCAGCGTCATCACGATTTTTACAATGAGATGGAAGCGCAACACATTTTTCTTGTCGCATTACAACAGATTCAAAACTCCACCTAATGGATTGATCAAAATTATAATATTGATCGAGTGATCTAAAAATATCAATTGTTGATGTTAATAGATTTACTTTGATCTCACCCTTTAAACCAATAGCTGCGCCGAATGTAGCAACATGAACAAAATTTGATTTATTCAATCTTTACTCTGTTTTTTTATCATCTACTTCTGCTTCTGCTGGTGCTGGTGCCTCTGCTTCTGCTGGTGCTGGTGCCTCTGCTTCTGCTGGTGCTGGTGCCTCTGCTTCTGCTGGTGCTGGTGCTTCTGCTTCTGCTGGTGCTGGTGCTTCTGCTGGTGCTGGTGCTTCTGCTGGTGCTTCTGCTGGTGCTTCTGCAGCAGCCTTAGCTTTTTCTTCTTTTTCTTTAGCAGCAGCTAATCTTTCCTGAGCTTTTTTCTTTGGTAAATGTTTTTTAGTTTTTTCAGTAATAACTGGTTTTTCAACAACATCTAACTTACTCAAAAATAAAGTTACTCTTTCAGAAGGTTGAGCTCCTTTTGCTATCCAATCTTTTGTTTTTTCAACATCAATTTTTACTCTCTCTGGACTATCTTTCGGAAGCATTGGGTTGTACGTGCCTACTTGATCAATAAATTTCCCATCTCTTGCGCGTCTAGAGTCTGCAACGACTATTCTGTAGAAGGGTCTTTTTTTTGCTCCACCTCTTGCTAATCTTATTCTTACTGGCATAATTTTTCCTTTCTTATTTTAGTTTAATTTGGGCGGGAAGTTACCTTGCAATTTTTGCATTAAATCATTAGGCATTCCACCCTTACCCATTGATTTCATTCTCTTCATCATTTTTTGTGATTGAAGAAACTGTTTTAAAAGCTTGTTTACATCCTGCACTCTGGTTCCAGAGCCTTTTGATATTCTAATTTTTCTTGAAGCCTTAATTAAATTAGGATCAGCTCTTTCATTTTTAGTCATTGAATTAATAATAGCAATTTGATGATTAATTAAGCTGTCAGATATTTTGTTTTCAGCCATTAACTTTTGAGCTTTTGAAACTCCTGGAAGCATAGATAATATACCTGATACACCTCCCATTTTTCCCATTTGTTTTAATTGTTTGGCAAAATCATCTAAATCAAAATTGCCTTTGGACATTTTTTTTGCTAAATTTTCCATTTCATCTTGATCAATATTTTCAGCAGCTTTTTCAACCAAACTAACAATATCTCCCATTCCTAAAATTCGTTGAGCAATTCTCTCAGGGTGGAAAGATTCAAAGTTTTCTATTTTTTCTCCAACTCCAATAAATTTTACTGGTGAGTTAGTTATTGATTTAATAGACAAGGCGGCACCACCTCTGCCATCTCCATCAATTCGTGTGAGAATCGAACCTGTAATATTTACAGCCTCACTAAAACTTTTTGCTATATTTGCAGCATCTTGTCCTGTTAGAGCATCTGCAACAAGTAAAGTTTCTTGCGGTTTAAAAGATTTTTCAATCTCAATTAATTCTTTCATTAAATCTTCATCCACTACCTGTCTTCCAGCCGTATCAAGAATTACAACATCAAATAAATTTTTCTGAGCATATTCTAAAGTTTCACTAACTATTTGTTTAGCAGAATTAAAACTATGATTAAAAAAATCTACTTGAACTTGTTCTGCTAAGATCTTAAGCTGCTCTTGTGCTGCTGGTCTATAAATATCAGCAGAAGATAATAAAACTTTTTTCTTTGAAGATTTTACTAAATGGTTTGCAAGTTTTGCAACAGACGTTGTTTTTCCAGATCCCTGCAGTCCACAAAATAAAATTTTTGTCATCTGCGATGTGACAATATTAAGTGGTTGGTTTTCGGAACCAAGAATATTTACCAACTCATCTTGAACAAGCTTGATAATCATCTGATCAGGCTTGATCGACTTTAAAACTTCTTTACCTAAAATATTTTCTTTAACTGAGTTAATAAAATCCTTCACAACAACTAAAGCAACATCAGCTTCTAAAAGAGCAATACGTATCTCTCGAAGTGTAGAGTCTAAATCTGACTCAGAAATAACTGCTTTGCCACGTATTCCACGAACAATTTTTTCAAATTTATCATTTAATGTTTCAAACATTTTTCTCCAATAGCAGTTTAACACCAGGGCACGAAACTCGTGGGCTGATGTACCTATCACAATTGCAACAAGCTATTTACTTTACAATTTAGGATTTGTAAGAACCCCTCTATTTATTACAACTAATAAAGTCAAGTTTTCTTAAAATTTAAAAATTTTCCAGGATTTGTGGGTAAATTGAGGTATAGAGACTTTATGCAAAAAATAGAATTTACCAAAATGCATGGATTAGGGAATGATTTTGTGATCATTGACAGGAGATCAAATAAAATTGAAATAAATGATAATTTAATTCAAAAATTAAGTGATCGTAGAACAGGTGCTGGGTGTGACCAACTCATTACTATTAATAATCCAGAAAGTAGTAATGTAGATGTTAGTATTGATATTTTTAATCCTGCTGGAGATAAAGCGGAGGCATGTGGAAATGGAACTAGATGTGTTGCAAAAATTATATTTAATGAAAATAATGAAAAAGAAACTCTAAAAATTCTATCAGATGCGGGCACTCTAATAGCAAAAAAAGTTGGTGATGAGATAAGTATAAATATGGGAAAATTGACTACAAATTGGGAAAAAATACCCCTAAGTGAAGAAATGGACCCATTAAATATTCCAATTAAAATTGAAGGTTTTGATAATGGAATTGCCGTAAATATTGGTAATCCTCATGTTGTTTTTTTTGGTAAATCAATTGAAAATATAAATTTGAATCAAGTAGGACCAAAAATTGAAAAACATAATTTTTTTCCAAGTAAAACTAATGTTGAGTTTATCGAAATATTAGATTCAAATACAATTAAAATGAAAGTGTGGGAGAGAGGAGCAGGTGCGACACTTGCCTGTGGAAGTGGTGCTTGTGCAGCCGTTTATGCAGGATGGAAAAAACAATTGATAGAAAGCAGTGCTGAAGTACAACTTGAAAAAGGATCCTTGCATATAAATATAATTAATGAAGAAGCTATCATGACTGGTCCTGCCGAAATTAGCTATCATGGAAATATTCAAATTTAATAATGGATAAAAAAAATTCTCTTATTAATCTTGGTTGTCGACTAAATATTTATGAGGGTGAAATTATTAAAAATTATCTTAATAATAATAATTTAAAAAATGTTACAGTTATAAATTCATGCGCAGTTACTGCTGAGGCAGAAAAAAAAGTTGCATATGAAATACGAAAAGCAAAAAGAATTAATCCTGAAAATAAAATTATTGTTACAGGTTGTGCAGCTCAAATAAACCCTAAAAAATATCATAGTCTAAAAGAGGTTGATTTAGTTTTAGGAAACAAAGAAAAATTACTTTCTGATGTGTGGAGTAATTTAAATTTTTCAGAGTCAATACAAGTTGACGATATTTTGTTAGAAAAAAAAACAGTTCCTTCTACAATTGAAAAATTTGAAGGTAAATCAAGAGCATATATTGAAATTCAGCAAGGCTGTGATCATCGTTGTACGTTTTGCATCATACCTTATGGTAGAGGAAACAACCGAAGTGTGCCAGCTGGAGAAATAGTTGAGAGAATAAAAAAAATTGTTAATAACGGTTATAAAGAAGTTGTTTTGACGGGAGTTGACATAACTGATTATGGTAAAGATTTACCTGCAAAACCAACATTTTCAAATTTAATCAAAAGGATAATAAAACTTGTTCCTGATTTAGAACAACTAAGATTATCTTCAATTGATTGCGCAGAAATTGATATGGAATTTTGGGATTTATTACCTGAAAAAAAATTAATGCCACACTTTCATATAAGTTTGCAAGCAGGCAATAATTTGATTTTAAAAAGAATGAAAAGACGTCACTCAAGAGAAATGGCAATCGATTTTTGTAATAAAGTTTTATCTAAAAGAAAGGAAGCAACTTTTGGCGCAGATTTTATTGCAGGCTTTCCGACAGAAAGTGATGAAATGTTTAGAGATACTCTAGATTTAGTAGATCAGTGTCATTTAACACACCTTCATGTCTTTCCTTATTCTCCTCGCACAAACACTCCTGCTGCACGTATGCCACAAATTGATAAGTCTATAATTAAAGAAAGAGCAAATACTTTGCGTAAGATGGGAATGGAAAAACTAAAACAACGTATATCAAAAAAAGTTGGTAAAAAAGATTCAATTTTAATTGAAAAAATCCAAAATGAAAATTCTATAGGTAAGGATCAAAATTTCTTTAACGTTATTATAAATGAAAAAATTAAAGAAGGAGATATTGTAACATGTGTTTATACAGGAGTTAATAATAATATGTTAATGGCCAAAAAAATATGAGTCTATTCTCTAAATTTAAAAACAATCTTCAAAAAACATCTAATTTTTTATCATCAAATATACTTAGTTCTTTTCAAAACAAAAAAGTTGATAGTGAGACTTTAGAAGAATTAGAGTCTGTTTTGATTTCTGCTGATATAAGTTTAGATGTAGTAGAAAAATTAATAAATTCAGTTCGTAAAATTAAAACATCAGATCAAGATATTACCAAAATAGTGTCAGAAACTTTATCTAAAGAAATAGAAAATATACTTCAGCCAAGAGAGGGGGGCTTATTAGATGAAAACGATAATAATCAAAAAATTTTAATTTTTGTAGGCGTTAATGGAAGTGGTAAAACAACAACTATAGGTAAAATAGCAAAACAAATTCCTAAAGAAAAAAAAGTTTTAATTGCAGCTTGTGATACATTTAGAGCAGCTGCAATTGAACAATTAAAAGATTGGGCCCATAAAAATCAAAATGATTTTTTTTCTGGAAATGCTAATCAAGATCCTGCCAGTGTTGCTTTTCAAGCAACAGAAAAATTTAATAAAGAAAATTATGATTATCTAATTATTGATACAGCAGGAAGATTATCTAATAATACAAATTTGGTAAATCAATTAGTTAAGTTAAAAAATGTTGTCTCAAAAATAAATCCTAAAATAAAAATTGAGACGATTCTAGTGTTAGATGGTGCTAATGGATCCAATATGATTAAGCAAGTTGATATATTTGGTAAAGAATTAGATGTTTCAAGTATAATTATTACAAAACTTGATGGTACTGCCAAAGGTGGTGCCTTAATTTCAATTGCAAATAATTGTGAAATACCTATAAGTTATATCGGTCTTGGAGAAAAGCCTGAAGACTTAACGGACTTTAGTGCTAAAAACTTTGCTAGATCTATATTAAATTTGGAAGCATAATATGAAATCAATCTATAAACTTTTAATAGATATAGGGCCATTAGCTGTATTTTTTATATTTTATAGTAAAAGTGGTTTACAGGCATCAATTCTGCCTTTTATGATCGCAACTGTTATTGCAGTAATATTTTCATACATCTTAGAAAAAAAAATACCTATTATGCCAACCGTTGGTGCAGGAATTGTTTTAATTTTTGGAGGACTAACAATTTACTTTGATAATGAAGTTTTTTTTAAAATGAAACCTACCATTATTAATTTTCTTTTTGCAGCAATTCTTTATGGCGGTATGCTTATAAGAAAACCCTTACTTAAAATATTACTTGGTGCAGCTTTAAAGCTTGAGGAAGAAGGATGGAGAATACTAACTTACCGTTGGATAGGTTTTTTTATTGCACTTGCAATCTTAAATGAAATTGTTTGGAGAACACAATCAACAGATATATGGGTAAATTTTAAAGTTTTTGGAATTTTGCCCATAACTTTTATTTTTACCATGACTCAATTTCCATTAATAAAAAAATATCAAGTTGATGATTAACTTAAATTATTTTTTTCTATCGCAATAACCCCTGGTGATTGATTACCTTCTAACCATTCTAAAAAAGCACCTCCAGCATTAGATATATAATCAAAACCATCTTCGGCATTTGCATTCTTAATTGAAGAAATAGTATCCCCTCCTCCAGCAAGAGTATTAATACTTAATTTTTTTGCATTTTTTCTAATGTTAAGTGCAATTTTATTTGTTGCTTTATCATACGGCTTATACTCAAATGCCCCTAAAGGACCATTCCACAAAACCGTTTTTGAATTGTTTACTTCTTTATTGATTAATGCAGTTGTTTTACTTCCTATATCTAAAATCATATAACTTGATGGAATTTCATTAATATTAAACTCACTAGGATTTTTATCTTCTATATTTTTGCCACAAATAACATCCTTTGGAAGTATTAATCTACAATTTAACTGAATAGCTTTTTTTTGAATATTTTTTGCTTGATTAACTAAATCTTTTTCAACTAGTGACTTTCTTACTTTTATATTATTTGATAACAAAAATGTATTTGCCATGGCTCCACCAATCACAATACAACTAAACTGCTGTATTAAATTATTTAATAAATTAATTTTTGTAGATATTTTTGAGCCACCAACAATTGCTAAATTTGGTTTTTTTGATTTTTCCAAAAAAGTGTTAATATTGTGTATTTCATTGATCAAATGATTTCCTGCAACAGCTGGGATATACTTTGCAAAACCTATAATAGATGTATGATTTCTGTGAGAAGCTGAGAAAGCATCATTTACATAAACATCAAAGAGTCGACTTATATTTTTTGCAAAAACTAAATCTATTTTTTCTTCACTTTTTTCAAATCTAATATTTTCAACTAAACAAATTTCACCTTGTTCCATTTCATCAATTTTATTACTAATATTTTCTTTATTTAGATTTTCTAAAAAATGAACCTTCTGAACTTTTAGAATATCAGCAAGAGACGATAAAATAAATTTTAAAGAATACTTTTTTGTAACTTCGCCTTTAGGTCTACCAAAATGAGCTATAATAAAAATCTTATTTTTGTTTTCTATTAATTTTTCAATTGATGATTTGATTACCAAAATTCTTGATAAATCAGTTATTTTTCCATCAACAACAGGAACATTCAAATCAGCTCTAAATAATACTTTTTTATGATTTATTTTATAATTACTAAGATTTTTCATTATTAATAATAAATTATATTAAAAATACATGTTATTCATTGGTTTTTTATAAAAAATCCCAGTTTATTCTTTGAGCAGTTATACATTTAGTATAATAGTATTACCAAACACTACTATATGTAGATAAAACAAAAGGATAAGTTATGCCCTGGGATGATAGTAATGTATCTAAATTAAGAGAGTTATGGGATCAAGGTCTTCCAACTGCTCAAATTGGCAAGCTACTCGGTTTTACAAAAAATGCTGTTGTTGGTAAAGCTCACAGAATAGGTCTTGAGAGACGGCCTTCTCCAATAAGACGAACTGCTGTTAAGCCAGATAGAAAAAAAGCAAGATCACCAATTATTCCTAAATTAAATTTCGAAGTTGCAAAAGATGAAGTTAAAGAAAAACCACTTCAGCACCAAACATTTAAACCTGTTGTTCAAAATTTGTTTTCTAAAAATATCAAAAGAGGATGTGAATGGCCTGAAGGTCACCCTGATGAGTCTGATTTCAAATTTTGTGGCAAGGAAAGATTTGAAGATAAACCATATTGCATAAATCATTGTGCTGTAGCATATGTAATTCCTGAAAAGGAAGATTCAGAAAAACAACAAATCATTCAAAGAATTTAATTTTTAATAGATTAGTTTTTTTTAAACTGTTACGTTCATTAAATTAATTTTATGGACCAAAAAAATAATGTAAATATTTTCACACCTGTACTTATTGGTGGGAGTTTAATTTTATTAATTAGTTTTGCTATACGCTCAACTTTTGGCCTTTTTCAAATACCAATAGCCGAAGAGTTTATGTGGGCTAGGTCAGAGTTTTCAATGGCAATAGCGATTCAAAATTTAGCCTGGGGAATAGGCACTCCTATTTTTAGTGCTTTTGCAGAAAAATTTGGAGATAGAAAAGCAATTACTTTAGGATTAGTTTTATATTCAATCGGTGTTTTTATTAGTAGTTCAGCAGTGTCTCCTGAAGCACATCAGTTTCTTAATATACTAATTGGTTTTGGAATTGCTGGAAGTGGTTTTGGTCCAATACTAGCAGTGGTTGGAAGAACTGCTTCCCCAGATAAAAGATCTTTAGCTTTAGGTATTACAACAGCAGCAGGATCTGCAGGACAAGTAGTTGGGCCACCATTTGCTGCTGAACTTCTTGAAATAATGCCGTGGTCTTCAGTTTTCATTGTTTTTTCAATAATTAGTATTTTAACAATAGTATTTGTTCCTCTTTTAAAATCTAAACCAAATATTTCAAAAAAAGAAGTAGAAGTAAATCTAAGTGATGCTCTAAAAGATGCATTTAAGGATCCAACTTACAGTATGCTTTTTTTAGGATTTTTTTCTTGTGGTTTTCAGTTAGCTTTTATCACAGCACATTTTCCTGCCTTTATTGCTGAGGCAAGTAGTCCAATTATTCAAGGAAGTTTAATAAGTATTGTTTGTAATTCTGTTGCCTCTTTAGGGGCATTATCAATTGCCTTAATAGGACTTTTTAATATCATTGGTTCAATTGCCGCAGGCGCAATGGGTAAACATTTTACAAAAAAATATTTACTATCGATAATATATACAGGCAGAACAATTGCAGCAATTGCATTTATAATGTTACCAATCACACCCGTGTCTGTTGTAGTATTTTCAATTGTGATGGGTTCATTGTGGCTTGCTACTGTTCCTCTAACTTCAGGAATAATTGGTTATATTTATGGATTAAAATTTATGGGTACTTTATATGGAATAGTTTTTTTATCTCATCAAATTGGCTCTTTTGTTGGCGTATGGTTAGGTGGATTGTTTTACGATATGTATGGGAGTTATGACATAGTATGGTGGGTAGGTATTGGGGTAGGTGCTTTTTCTGCACTAATTCATTTACCTGTAAAGGAAACACCATTATCAGAAAGAAAATTAATTTCTGCTTAAAATTTTATTATATTTTATTAGTAGATAATTTAATATTTAATATGATATGATTTGTTAATGAAAAAAACAGCAGTATTTATTGCCTCTGGCACTGGAATGGGCGCAGATGCAGCTAAACATCTTTCATCTAAGGGTTACGATATAGCAATTATGTCCTCATCTGGAAAAGGAGAAAAGTTAGCAAAAGATTTGGGTGGATTAGGTTACACTGGCTCAAACTTAGAAATTAACAATATTAAAGATTTTTTTGAAAAAGTTTTGTTTAAATATGGAAAAATTGATGTTTTAATTAACAGTGCAGGGCATGGCCCTAAAGGAGAAATTTTAGAAATAAGTGATGAAGAGTGGATCAAAGGAATGGAAATTTATTTTTTAAATGTAGTAAGAGCTTTAAGAATAATAACACCAATTATGCAAAACCAAAATAATGGATCTATAATAAATATTTCCACTTTTGCTATATTTGAACCAGAATCAAGTTTTCCTACATCAAGCATATTTAGATCTGGCTTAGCAGCATTTACAAAAATTTATTCTGATAAATATGCAAAAGATAATATAAGGATGAACAATATACTTCCTGGCTTTATTGATAGCTTACCACTTAAAGATGAATTTTTAAATCGAATACCTTTAAAACGTTATGGAAAAGTTAGCGAAATTTCAGCTGTCATCGAAATGTTAGCTTCAGATGGGGGGGCTTACATAACTGGCCAAAATATTCGAGTGGATGGCGGAATAACTCGTTCTGTCTAGAATTATTAAAAATGTTAAAAATTAATTATAAAAAACTATTAATGAAGAAAAATAAAGAACCTATTACTTGCTTAACAGCCTACTCAAAACCGATAGCAAAAATATTAGACGGAAAGGTTGACTTAATATTAATAGGAGACTCTCTAGGAACAACTATATATGGAATGGATAACACTAGAGGTGTTACAGTTGAAATGATGAAAAATCATGGAAAAGCTGTTGTGATGAATAGTAAATTTTCTATGACAATTGTTGATATGCCTTACAAAACTTATCGCAATAAAAACGAAGCATTAAAAAATGCAAGAGAAATTCTAGCTTTTACAAAAGCTGATTTTATCAAAATTGAAACGGACAAGAAAAATGTTAATGTAGTTAAACATTTAACAAAAAATAGGGTTAAAGTTATATCTCATATTGGAATAACACCTCAAAAATTTTCAGATTTTAGTAAAATCAAAAGTGTTGGAAAAAAGATTAAAGATGAAAATAATTTAATAATCCTGGCAAAAGAACTCGAAAATGCGGGCTCTAAAATGATAGTTCTTGAGTGTATAAATACAGATGTATCTAGAAAAATTACTTCTAATTTATCAATTCCAACAATCGGAATAGGTTCTTCTAAATATTGTGATGGACAAGTTTTGGTAATCGATGATATTTTAAATCTAAATTCAATTTCAAAAAAACCAAAATTTATAAAAAGTTATACAAATATAGAAAAAAATATAACTAGAGCAGTCAATACTTTTATTAGAGAAGTGAAAAACAAAACTTATCCATCAAAAAAACACTCTTACTAATTTTTATAGTTTTTCAAAATTTTTTGTAGTTGGATTTAAAAACTTTATTTCGCCAGAACCAATATCGTGGATTAATCCATGAACTGATAGATCTTTATTCTCAACTGCTTTTTTAATATATGGAAAGCTAAATAAATTAATAATGGAAATTTTAATACTCTCCTCCTCGAGTTGTTCTATTTGTTTTTTTTTGGTAATATTTTTTTCAATATTATTAAAAGCAGGCAAAAGTATACTTAACCATTTATTAATAAATTCATAATCAGGATTTAAATTTTTTGAGTGTAAACTATGTCCACTTTTAATTCCTCCACAATCAGTATGTCCTAAGATAATTAAGTGTTGTATTTTTAGCTCTTTTATTGCGTATTCTATAGCGGAAGATGTCCCATGATTTTCACCATCAGGAGAATATGGCGGGACTAGGTTTGCAATGTTTCTATGAATAAAAAACTCTCCAGCATCAACGCCAAAAATTGAGGTTGCATGAACCCTGGAGTCGCAACAAGATATTATCATTGAAGATGGATTCTGACCAAAAGATGCTAAGTTTCTAAAATGATTTTGATTTTTTAGATACGAAGTTGATTTCCAATTGTTATATTTTTTAACTAAAAACTCTGGAAGCGGGGCAAGTTGGTTAATCATAAAGCACTTTTTTTTAATTTATATTAACTAGTTATTGTAGGCAAGGAATTACAGGTTTATTTACATATTATATTTTTAAAATAAGGTTTATTAATGAAAAAAATTATTGATAGAAAATTTTGTGTTGCGCCAATGATGGGTTATACAACTCCATACGCAAGAAATCTCTATAGAATCTTATCAAAAAAAACTTTTTTATTTTCTGAAATGATTGCTACAAAAACACTTATTTATTCTAAGTCAGTCAACTCAATAATTGCAAATGAATTTCAAAACCCTATTGCTCTTCAAGTGGGAGGATCTGAATTTGATGAACTTAAATTAAGTTCAAAAATTGCTTATGATTTGAATTATGACGAAATAAATTTAAATGTTGGATGTCCGAGCAAAGCTGTTCAAAAAGGAAGTTTTGGTGCTTGTCTGATGAAAGATAAAGTACTTGTTAAAAATTGTCTTGATGCAATGCAAATTAATAAAGAGATAGAAGTTTCAATTAAATGCAGAATAGGGATTGGAAAAGAATTTAATTTTGATTTTTTTGAAGAATTTATTGACGAGATTTTAAAAAGTGGAATTAAAATAGTTTATGTTCATGCTAGAAATGCAATTTTGACTGGAGTAAGCCCAAAGGGAAATAGAAATATACCACCATTAAATTATGATTTTGTATCGAAAATTAAGTCCAGATACCCAAATATTAATTTTATTTTAAATGGTGGAATTAATAGTATGGAAACGGCACTTCAATTATCTAAAGTTTATGATGGAGTAATGTTAGGAAGATTAATACAAAATAATCCTTTTTGTCTTAAAAATGTCGACAGCATGTTCTATAATCAAAAAAATAATTATATAATTTCTGAAAACACTATTAAAGATTACTTTAATTTTATAAGACCTAAATTAGGTAAGGATTCCATATATAGATTACTAAGCCCTTTACTGAATATTTTTTTTGGTGTTCCTGAGGGTAAAAAATTTAAAATTGATATTCACTCACAAATGCAAAAGCATAATTTTGAAATACTTGAGAAAATATTCCTTAATTTTGTAAAAGAAAAGAAAGTATTAATAAATTAAAAAGGTTTTTGAAAAGTGAAGCTAATTATTTCTACTCCTGGATTTTTATTTCCTATATTTGCATTTGATATATGACCTAAAGAAAAACCAATTCTATTTTCATTTTTTAATTGATAACTTATTTCAAAAGTAGTTCTAAATTCAAGTTTATTTCCTAATTTTTTACCATTACCATCATCATAGTAACCTAAACCAAAACTTGGGGTAAAATTCCATTCATTTTCATTTCCAATTAATAATTTTCCTAAATTGTCCTCCAGGTAAATACCCCCTAAAAAATAGAATGCAGATTCAGTTGTAACTTCTATTCCAGTAAAAGGTTTTAGATAAAAAAAATTATCTTCTTTTGGACCAATATTGATCAATGTTTTATCAAAACGTCTTTCAAATCTAATATCAGTTGCATAGTTAGAAGAAGTTCCATCGAACTTGACATCATATATACCTACACCAAATACATCATAACCTTGAGCAAAAATTAATGGGGATTTTAATAATATTATTAGTGATAATAAAATGAGTCGAAACATGCGTTAACTCTATTTTATTAGATCAAAAGTATCAAATAAAAAATTCTTTATTTTGTTGAGAAATATCAAGAATAGTTTCTTTAAGTTTTTCAAGTGCTTTTGTTTCAATCTGCCTAACTCTTTCTTTGCTAATTTTAAGCATTTGTCCTAACTCATCCAGAGTAATACTTTTTTCTCTTAACTTTCTAAGCTTAATAATCATTCTTTCTCTTTCGTTAAGGGTTAGAATGGCTTTTTCTAAAAAGTCTTTTTTTATTTTACCATCATTAAAATTTTGATAAGATTCTTCAGGATTTTCTCTGTCGTCTTGTAATAAACTCATTAAGTCATTTTCAGAATCATTATCAATTTTTTGGTTAAGAAAAACATCACCACCACTTAATCTTGACTCCATATTTTGTACTTCAAAGCTTTTAACATTTAACATTTCAGTTACTTTATTAATCTCTTTTTGTCCCATGAAATCAGAAGATGCATCAGATATCTGTTGTTTAATTTTTCTTAAATTAAAAAAAAGAGCTTTTTGTGATGCAGTTGAACCGGTCTTTACTACAGACCAATTTTTTAAAATGTAATCTTGAATTGAGGCTCTAATCCACCATGATGCGTAAGTTGATAGCCTAAAATCTTTTGAGATATCAAACTTTTCAAGAGCGTGCATTATGCCGAGAACACCCTCGTGAATTAGATCATCAAGAGGTAGGCCATAACTTTTATACTTTCTTGCGTAAGAAACAGCTAATCTTAAATAAGAGTTTAAAATAACTTGAAGTGATTTTGCATTTCTATTATTTTTCCAATTGTCTATATGGAAGAATTCTTCTTTTTTTTCGAGGATTTTAGATTTCTTAGAAAAATCAACAAGATTGTTTGCAATCAAAGCTTTTATGGACATATATATAGTTATACGCATAATATTAACTTTAGATCATTTTGATTCAAATAAATCTAAAATATCTCCATTTTTAGAAAAAATACCCCCTAAAATTTTATTGTTCGTGAGTGGTTGTTTAAATAATGTACATAAAACCTTGTTTTTTGATCTTTCTATATCATTGTATTTATTAGATTGATAACCTCTTACAATTCTTTTGAATGAAAAGTAAGGTTTATTAATTTCAGAGAAACTTTGATACCCCCACCAAAAACAATCATTTTGTGCTGATAAAGGTCTTGAAATATCAACACCTCTATTTACGAATAAAACATTTTTTGTATCAGTATATGCTGCGTGTTTTAAATTTGAGAAAAACTCTTTATGACCTGGAGTAGAAATTATCTTACTGTTAAGTTTTGTAGTTAATTTATTTATTTGAATTGTTCCCTGTGATGCAGTTTTTTTAAACTCATTAGGATCAAAGTCGTATGAAATTATTGTTTGATCAACACCATGACTAAATATCCAGTCTAAAATTTCTTTTGGATTTGGAGCGATTTGTAATTGAAGAAGTTTACTAAACATCTCTTCTTGCGCACCTCTAAGAAAAACAATGTTGTTACTACTTAATTTAAATTTAGCCATAAGTTCAAATCTTAATCTAAGAACCTCTGTAATTATTTCTTTAGATCGTTTTCTAAAGCCTATAATGTTCCCTAAAAAAATTATTTTATCACCTACCTCAAAATTTGAAAGGATATATTTTTTAATAGATTGAAATGCCTCTATGCTCGAATGTATAGATCCAATTGCCCAAATCTTATTTACATCTACTAATTCAGAAAAATTGGTTGTATTGTCCAACTACTTATTTCTTAAGATTGTTTCAATTTTTTCAGTTGATTGAAAATAATCTGTTTTTTCGACAGCCGCAACTTCTCTAGCTAATCTCTCTATTGCAACTTGAAACATTTGTCTCTCACTATATGATTGCTCAGCTTGACTAGTTTTTCTAAACAGGTCTCTAACTACTTCAGCTATTTTGATTGGATCTCCAGAGAAAATTTTTGCATCATATTCTTGAGCTCTTCTACTCCACATAATTCTTCTGATTTTTGGTTTTAACTTTAAAATATCAAATACTTCTTCTATTATTTTTTTTGAAGAAATTTTTCTTAAACCCACTTGTTCTAACTTATCAGTAGGAACTCTTATTGTTAACTTTGATTGTTCCATTTTAACAACATAAAAATTTGTTTTAATGCTTGCTATCTCCATAGTTTCAATTTTTACAACTTCGCCAACACCGTGTTTAGGATATACAACTATTTCCCCTGATTTAAATTGAGAGTTCTTTTTTGCCATTTTTAACTTCCTGGTTTTTCACTAAAGTGATCTTGAAATTTATTCTCAATACCTTCCCATTCTTTAGCATCAATTGGTGGTTCTTTTTTTTCAGTTATTACAGGCCATAACTCAGAATACTTACGATTTATTTCCGCCCATCTTTCCATTCCCTCCTCAGTATCGGAATGTATTGCATCAATAGGGCACTCAGGTTCACATACTCCACAGTCTATACATTCATCTGGATGAATAACTAACATATTTTCACCTTCATAAAAACAATCAACGGGACATACATCGACACAATCCATATGTTTACATTTAATACAGCTCTCATCAACTACATAGGTCATATTTTATTTACTTTATTCTCGGCTCTTTTTTTTGCTTTACCACATTCAATATCTGAAACATATAGTAATCCAGCTAATCTTCTTAAAAGATTTGACTCAAAATCATGAATTTCATTATCAGATAAGATAACCTCCCATAGTACTTCGATTAATAATATTTTCTTTTCAGGTGAAAAAGATTTATTTAGTTTAGAAGTATAAAAAAACAAAGAGTGTGAGTTATCTTTGTCATCAATTGCTCTTGAAAGTGCAATATCCACATCCTTAGGATTTTCCTTAAAAATATTTATTAAACTTAACGAAATTTTATTTACTTCATCAGGTGATACTTTGCCATCAGTATTTGCTGCCTCAATTAACAAACCGGCTAAAATATCGATATCATTATGATTATCATTTGATTGATTTTGATTGTTATTATTTGAAAATATATTTTTTAGAGATTGTAGCAACTTTATACCTTTTAATTTTTTATATTTAAATTTCTTTAAAGTAGTTTTTCCAAAACTGCAAAAGGAGAATTTGGATCTACTAGCTTTTTATTTTTATTTAAATTTTTAGTTATTTTGTTATTTTTTTTAATATTTATTTTTTTTGATTTATCTTTTGTTAATTTTTTGGAATATTTTTTTAGTTCATTATAATATAAATCTCTTTCATTATTTAATTTTAATACACTAAAGCCACAAAATTTTAAAATATCTCTTAATTGATCTCTATCACAACCGACTGGATTCATTAAATCTGATGAGTCAATAAAAGGACCATTTTTAATTTTTTGCCTTGCTATAAAAAAAATTCTTTCGAAAACATCAACCCTTAATGCAAAATTATTCAATTTTATGTAGCCAATTGCTGGCCAATAATCTCTTTTCATTTCATTTTTAATCTCAAAAGATACTCTGCCATCTTTTGGCAATGAGATAGGGCCTTCAAATTTATAATCATTATAAATACACCATAAAAGAGCAGCTGTTTCCATTGGTGCTTTTTTTAAAAAATTAGGAACAAAAAAATACTTAGCACCCATGCGAATACCTAACTTTGATATTATGTTTTTTTCTTCAAGAGATATATTTTTTAGAGTACTACTGAATTGCTCAATAGCAATTGTTCCAAAATTTTCAAATACATTAAATTTAATAGCCCTGATATTAGCAGGAATATTTTCATCATCATTTTCTTTTATTGGCCACAATAATATTTTAATTAATTCATCAATCCATTTTTGAAGTTTTGCAGCAATTAATAATCTATTTTCACTGGTTATGTATTCAGTGTTTAAAGCCTCTGCAACAGGAGATGATATATTTGAGCCCTTTATAAGATATCCCACCAATTCCTCTCCCCAGTAAATTTTAATATTTTGATTAAAATCTATGTCATAAATATTGCCAAAATTTATTGACTCATTAGGAGCATTTAAAAAAATTTTAATTTTTTCTTCAATCATTATTCTTGCTAATTTTTTTACATGAGTTAGAGAAAAAAGAGAATGAGAAATTGCATTTTTATCCAATTTTAAATCAAAACCTAAAAATGCGGCGTATTTTTTACCATTAATTGTTATTATTTTATCATTTATTACTTTTAAATCTTGGTTTAAATGTTTTTCATTGGATTTTATGAAATATTTAGAGTTTAAGTCAACAAATCTATTAGTTAATCTTTCATGCAAATTATCAGATAAATCATTTTCAATTTTTTGAGTAATTTCCTGCCAATATTTTTCATTATTAATCCAATTTGGATGATTTGATATATATGTCCATGTTCTTACCTGAGAAATTTTTGATGAAAGTTCTTCTATGCCGCCATTATAATTTTGGAGTCCTAAAATATTTTTTTCAAGCCATAATTTAGGTATTTTTTCATTTTTAATTAAAAGTAAAAAAATTGTTTTGAGAAATTGAAGATAAGTATCATTAAATAATTTTTGAAAATCTGGAATTCTACAAACATCCCAAAGTAATTTTATTCTTTCTTTTTCTGTCAATAACTTCTTTATGTTTTGATCTTCAATTAAATGTCTAAAGTTTAATTCGTCAGTTGCATTTTTTTTATGAATAAAGAAATTATGAACAGGAAACTCTTTTAAACTTGCAAGAAAACTCTCAATATTGGAAAAATCAAGAGATGTATTTCTCCAATATATTTTATTAATTGAAAAAAAATTACTGTCTTCAATATCTTTTATAGTTTTTGTGTCCAACTCACCAGCATCTTTCAACAATGAAAAAGTTCCATTTTTTTCATATCTGCCAGCTCTTCCAGCAATTTGTCCAATTTCATTGGGGAATAAATTTCTTTTAAATCTTCCGTCGTATTTTTCTACTGAAGAAAAAGCAATGTGGTCAATATTCAGGTTTAGTCCCATTCCAATTGCATCTGTTGCAACAAGATAATCAACTTTTTTTTCCTCATACATCTCAACTTGTGCATTCCTAGTTCGAGGACTTAATGAGCCAAGCACAACTGCTGCACCACCTCTATGAGATTTTAGATTTTCAGCAATTTCATAAACATTATTTATATTGAAGGCAATTACTGCTGAGCGAGGTTTAAGTTTTGAAAAACTTCTATTTGAAGTAAATGTAAGTTCAGAAAATCTTTCTCTAAACTCAAATTTAATATTTGAAAATATTTTTAATAATAATGATTTAATTGTTAAAGATCCTAAAAAAATAGTCTCAAATTCTCCCCTAGTATTTAAAAGATGTTCAGTAAATACATGTCCTCTTTCATAATCTGATGCTAATTGGATTTCATCAATAGCAACACATTCTACACTAAGATTTTTAGGAATAGACTCTACGGTACAAAAGAAATATTTAGCTTCTTTTGGAATAAATTTTTCTTCGCCTGTTATTAATGCAACATTATTAATTCCAATCCTTTTTACAGCCTTATCATAATTCTCACGAGCTAATAAACGCAGTGGAAAACCAAATATACCTGACTGATATGACATAAGTCTATCAAATGCTAGATAGGTTTTTCCAGTATTAGTAGGACCTAATATGGCTACTAAGTTGCCGTCAACTTCACTCACTAATTTTATGATGCTTTTTTAATTATTGAATTTAACACGTATTGAAGAATACCACCTTGACTATAATAATCCAGTTCTTTAATCGTGTCTATTCTACATAAAAGTTTTATATCTATTTTTTTATCTGATAAAATTTCACAATCAATTTCTGAGTTTGGACTAATATTTGCCAAGCCTTTTATTGAAATAATTTCACTTCCATTAAGTTTAAGTGATTTTTTGTTTTGTTTTCCTATAAACTGTAAAGGTAAAACCCCCATACCAATTAAATTTGATCGATGTATTCTCTCAAAACTTTCAGCGATAACAGCTTTTATACCTAGTAACTTAGTCCCTTTTGCAGCCCAGTCTCTTGAAGATCCGGTCCCGTATTCTTTTCCCGCAAAAACAACGAGGGGAATATCTTTTTTTTGATATTTGATAGCAGCATCATAAATTGACATTTGCTCGTCTTGATCAAAAAATTTTGTGATTCCGCCTTCTGTCTCAGGAACAATTTCATTTTTAATACGAATATTAGCAAAAGTACCCCTCATCATAATTTCATGATTGCCTCTTCTAGAACCATATGAGTTGAAATCTTTTCTACTTATTTGTCTTTCATTTAAATATTTACCAGCAGGGCTATCTAACTTTATTGCTCCCGCTGGTGAAATATGATCTGTCGTAACACTATCACCAAGCATAGCAAGAATTCTTGCGCTTATTATATCTTTCACATGATTTTTTTCATCAGTAAAAAAAGGTGGATGTTTTATGTATGTGCTTGAATTGTTCCAAGAATAAGTCTTTTCTGGAATACTAACAATTGATTGCCAATTTTGATCACCGATGTAAATTTCTTCATATCTTTTCTTAAACATTTCAATAGATATTGAATTATCAACAATTTTATTTATTTCAGATGATGATGGCCATAAATCCTTTAAATATATTTCTTTCCCTAATTTGCTAACTCCTATAGGTTCATTGAATACATCAACATTCATATTACCTGCAATAGCAAAAGCAACTACAAGAGGAGGTGAGGCTAAAAAATTAGCCTTTACTTCTTGATGAACTCTGCCCTCAAAATTTCTATTACCTGACAATACTGAGCAAACTGTTAATTTATTATTTTTTATTTCATTTGATACCCATTCCTTAAGGGGTCCTGAGTTACCTATACAAGTCGTACAGCCATAACCAACCAAATTAAAACCAATTTGGTCAAGATATTGAGATAAATTAGCTTTATCTAAATAATCACTAACAACTTTACTTCCAGGTGCTAAACTTGTTTTTACCCATGGTTTAACAGTTATCCCAAACTCAACTGCTTTTTTAGCAACTAAACCCGCAGCAATCATGACATTGGGGTTCGAAGTATTTGTACAACTTGTTATAGCCGCAATAACAACATCTCCAGATTGAAGTTTCTTATTATTAATTGATTTATCGTAACTACTACCGTCTATAGTTTTAAATACTTCAGGAATATTTCTTACAAGTATTTTATCCTGTGGTCTTTTTGGACCTGCAACTGATGGCTCTATTTTAGTCAAATCTAAGTTTAATTTTTCATCAAAGTATGGATCGTATTTGTCATCAATCCAAAGCTTTTGCATTGATGTATATTTTTTGACAATTTGAATTTGATGTTCGTCTTTTCCAGATAATTCTAAATACTTAATTGTTTCTTGATCTGTTGAAAAAAAACCACTTGTTGCTCCATATTCTGGTGCCATATTTGAAATGGTTGATCTGTCAGAAAGAGACAAATTATTTAAGCCTTCACCATAAAACTCCACAAACTTTCCAACTACTCCATGTTCTCTTAATATTTTAGTTATGGTCAAAACCAGATCTGTTGCTGTAATACCCTCTTGTAACTTACCATCTAACTTGAAACCAACTACTTTTGGAACATTCATGGATATTGGCTGACCTAACATTGCAGCTTCAGCTTCTATACCACCAACTCCCCAACCTAAAACTGAAAGGGCATTCACCATTGTTGTGTGACTATCAGTTCCAACTACTGAGTCTGGATAAAGATAGTTATGCTTACCAATTTTACCTAACCAAATAGTTGTCGCAATATTTTCAAGATTTACTTGATGACATATTCCTCCTCCAGGAGGAGCAAGATAAAAATTATCAAAAGCATGTTGGCCCCATTTTAAAAATTCGTACCTTTCTTTATTACGTTCAAACTCTTTTTTTACATTTTCTTCATATGCTTTATCATTTCCAAAATGATCGACCATAACAGAGTGATCTATTACAAGATCAACTCTTGATAATGGATTAATTTTATTAGGATCGATACCTTTCTTTTTTAATGCATCGCGCATTGCAGCTAAATCAGCTACTGCTGGAACGCCTGTAAAATCTTGCATAAGAACACGAGTAGGTGAAAAAGATATTTCAAAATTATCTTTAGATTCAAATATTTTCCTGCATAAACTAGAGATCATTTCTTTTGTAACTGACTCTCCGTCCTCATTTCTAATCAAATTTTCAAGAATAATTTTGATTGAATTAGGAACTTTTAGTAGATCAAAATCATAGATATTTGCAAGTATATTCAAGTCAAAATACTTATATTTATTTTTATCGATTGCTATATTTCTACAAGCATTGAATGAATTTAGAGATTGCATATTAAATAAATAGTTTTTTATAAAAAATAATTAAACATAACTTATAATTGATTAAAAATAAAAAATTTTTTAGTTACGTAATAACTTTTTACCTTCATAATACTAAAAAAAATTTTGTATACCTGTTTTGTAAATTTTAATTAGAATTCTGGGAAAAATACGAATATAAATAAATAAAAATTTAAAAAAAATAATACTAACAAAATTTCACTAATAATTGATTTTCTTATATTGTTGACTTTGTCCGTAAGTTTTGGGAAAAAAAGAAAGCCTTTTGTGTTTGTCACTTATTTTAAGTGATGATGGAGGGGGGTTCCTCCACTATAACCCAATACAAGGAGCATTAAATGGCAAAGAAGAAAAAGAAAGCAGCACCTAAGAAGAAGAAAGCTGCACCAAAGAGAAAGAAAGCAGCACCTAAGAAGAAAAAAGCTGCTCCTAAGAAGAAAAAGAAAGCAGCTCCTAAGAAGAAAAAAGCTGCTCCTAAGAAGAAAAAGAAAGCAGCTCCTAAGAAGAAAAAAGCTGCTCCTAAGAAAAAGAAAAAGGCTGCTAAGAAAAGAAGAAGATAGTCTATTTTTTTTAAGTAGAGAAAAAAATCAATTTTTTTTCTTTTTCTTAATTTTTCTAAAATTACAAAAAACGGGGTTATCCCCGTTTTTTTTATTGTTTATTATTTAAAATAATCTTAATCTTTAAAAATGCTTCTTGTAAATAATTTATCTTTCTACAGAAATGATATTTTAATTTTTGAAGATTTAAATTTATCTATAGGCAATGGTCAAATAACTCAGATTAGAGGAAAAAATGGATCTGGTAAAACAACTTTTCTAAAGGTAATTTTAAATATTTTAGACTCTAAAATTGGAGAAATATTTTGGGAAGGAAAAAATATAAAAAAAAATATATTTAATTTTTATAATGAAACAACTTTTATAATGGATCAGAATACATCATCTAGAAAACTAACAGTGTTTGATAATATTAATTTTTGGCGAGGGCTATCCTCATCAAAGTTAAATGATTATGATATTAATTTATTATTAGAAACATTTAATTTAAAAAAATATAAAGATACTAAAGTTATGTATCTATCAACTGGCGAAGTTAAAAAATTAGAACTTTTAAGACTAATTTTGGAGAAAAAAAAATTATGGATTCTGGATGAGCCCTACAATCATCTTGATGATTTATCTATCGAAATTTTAAATCAAACTTTCATTGATCATATTAATAAAGATGGAATTATTCTATTTGCATCTCATTTTAATCCATCAATTGAAAATTTAAGAGTTATTGATTTTAATTAAAATGCTTTTTGTAAAAAAAATATTTTTATTTTTTAAAAGAGAGTCTAAGCTATTTCATAATAATATTGTTGATCTTTTATCAAATATTATATTTTTTTTCTTATCTATTTTTGTTTTTGTATTTGCATTAGGAACTGATGAACAGCTTTTAAGATCAATAGGCCTTGGTATAATTTGGAGTTTATTACTTTTTAGCTCTACTTTAAGTTTAAGAAAATTTTATGAAGATGATTTTAATAATGGTGTTCTTATTATATTTCATATGAGTGGGATTAGTTACGAATTTATCGCTTTTTTAAAAATAATATCTCATTTTTTATTTGTACAAATGCCTTTTTTAATTTCTTTACCTATAGCAAGTATTTTCTTTAATCTTCCAATTATTGAGGTTTATAATTTAATTTTAACATTTATTATTGGCTCATTGATTTTATCTTGTTTAGGCTCTATTTCAGCATCAATGAATCTATTAAACAAAACTAATTTTTCAATTGGGAGTATACTTGTTCTACTATTTAGTATTCCGTTAATTATATTCTCAGTTGGAATAAATGAATATGAAAATAATTTTTACTCTTTATTTAATTTACTTTTAGGTATAGCTCTAATTTTTTTAGGAATTTCCCCTTGGTCAAGTGGTGCTTTTATAAAGTTAGCTTTAAAAAATAAATGATGTTTAAATTTCTTTTAAATCCAAATAGTTTCAATAAATTTTCAGATACTATATTTAAACCACTTGTTGCAATTACATCTATAATTTTAGTGACTGGATTAATATTAGTTTATCGTTCTCCATTAGATTATCAGCAAGGCTTGACTGTTAAAATTATGTATATCCATGTCCCTTCAGCTTGGTTAGCTCTCTTAACTTACGCCATAATGACTATATATAGTATAATTAGTCTAGCTTTTAAAATACCATTTGGTTTTATAATTAATAAAGCAATTGCACCCATAGGAACAGTATTTACCGTTTTATGCCTTTTATCAGGATCATTGTGGGGAAAACCAATGTGGGGAACTTGGTGGGTATGGGATGCAAGATTAACATCAGTTGCTATTTTATTAATAATTTATGTAATAATTATTTTTTTGAATCAAACATTTGAAAATAGAGAAGTAAGAGAAAAAACAATAGCAATATTCATTTTAATTGGCTCCATTAACCTTCCAATTATAAAATTTTCTGTTGATTGGTGGAATACTTTGCATCAACCTGCAAGTGTGAGCAAATTATCTTCTCCCTCAATAGATATATCAATGCTTCAACCTCTTTTAGTGATGACTGTTGCTTTTAGCCTAGTTGGCCTAATAATTGCGATTTTAAGAATAAAAGTAGAGATTTTAACAAGAAAAAACTATCTTTAGCTATTTGTGACCTTTAGTCACCACTTTATCTGTTATTAAATATATAAAAGTAATTATGTATTTTTGGTTTGTATTTATTACATATTTTTCTGCATTTTTATTAGTTTTCGGTTTACTTCTTCAGTCTTACCTAAAATTTAAAAAGTACAGATAATTATGAGTTTAAGGTTTCAAAGGCTAGTATTAATATTAATTACATTGGCTATGCTAGGGACAGCTTCTATCTTAATACTTTTTAACACAAAACAAAATATAGTTTTTTTTTATACCCCTTCAGAACTTATAGAAAAAAAAATTTCTATAAACAACAAGTTAAGAATAGGTGGATATGTAAAAGAGTCTTCCTTTAAAAAAATATCTCTTAATAAATATCAGTTTAAAATTACTGATAATAATAATGACTTTTTAGTTTTTTATGAAGGTATATTGCCTGATTTATTTAGAGAAGGTCAAGGGACTGTAATTGAAGGTTTTTTAAATAATAAAAATAATATCATTGCTTCTAAAATTTATGCAAAACATGATGAAAACTATATGCCTGCCTCAATTAAGAAAGAATTAGAAAAAAATAGTCAATGGAAGAAAAAATATAAATGATTTCACTTATAGGTTTTTCTTCACTATGTTTATCCATTATCTTTTCACTTGCTTTGCTGATACCTAATTCAATATTAAAAATAAATATTAAATTTTTTTTATTAATTTTTAGATTTTCAACTATTTTAGTTTGTATTTCGTTTTTATCATTAGTATTAGCATATATTAATTCTGATTTTTCAAATTTTAATGTTTTTCAAAATTCACATTCAGAAAAACCATTTATTTATAAAATTTCTGGAGCTTGGGGAAATCATGAAGGATCTATTTTATTATGGCTTTGTATGATTTCAATTTATGGATTTTTATTTTCTTTAAGCAGTAATTCATTAGATGATTTTAAAATTAATGTATTAAAAATTCAAAGTACTCTATTTATAATATTTGCTTTTTTTATAATTTTTACGTCAAATCCTTTCTTGGTAAATTCTATCTTAGTTAACGAAGGTCTTGGATTAAATCCAATTTTACAAGATCCAGCTTTGGCAATTCACCCACCAACACTTTATTTAGGTTATGTAGGTTTTTCATTAGTATTTAGTTTAGCAATAGCAAGTTTATTTAATAAAAAAGAAGATAAAAATTGGATCTATGAAACAAAAAAATGGTCAATTGTAAGTTGGACGTTTCTAACTGCTGGAATAGCTCTTGGATCTTACTGGGCGTATTATGAGCTTGGTTGGGGAGGATGGTGGTTTTGGGATCCTGTTGAAAATATTTCATTAATGCCATGGATAGTTGGTCTAGCATTAGTACATTCGCTAATAATGATCAGGGGTGAACAAATAATTGAAAGATGGATTGTTTTTTTATCGATACTTTGTTTTTCTTTAAGTATTTTAGGAACATTTTTAGTTAGATCAGGAATTTTGACAAGTGTTCATTCTTTTGCATCTGATGCCTCAAGAGGTCTATTTATATTACTAATTTTCTTTTTAACGACTGGTTTTGGATTTTTAATTTTTCTAATTAAGCCACCTAAGAATAATAATAATTTAAATTTACTTTTAATTAATAAAACATCAGCTTTAATTATTAATAATATTCTTATGATAATAGCTATGCTTACAATACTTTTAGGCACTATTTATCCAATTATTATTGAAGTTATGACAAATACTCGAATTTCTGTAGGAGGACCTTACTTTAATTCTACTGTCTTACCAGTGCTTTTACCTGGTTTTTTACTAATGAGCATCGCACCAGTGCTTTCTTGGCAATCAAATAAAATAAAAAAATTTAAAGTTTATGTTGTATTTTTTTTAATTTTAAGTTTTGTTGTTTTTTTGCATTCTTATTTAACAGTTTTTAATACTTGGGGATTTATTGGTTTAATATTAGGCTCATGGATCATTCTGTCATCTACAATATCAATAGTCCTAAGATATAAGTTTGTAATTTCATTTAATTATATAAAATCCATAAATAGTTTTATCGCTCATATAGGTGTTGGAATAATGATTATAGGTATCACCTTTTCAAGTGTTTATCAAAAAGAGTATAATTTTAATATTTCAGAAGGAGAAGAAGTAAAAATAAATGAAAATATTTTAAAATTCGAAAAATTATACCTAACAGAAGAAAAAAACTATCAGTCATTAAGAGCTTTATTTAGACTAACAAAAGAAGATAAATTAATTAATTATATAATGCCAGGAAAAAACTATTATCCAGTCTCAAAAATGATTACTACTGAGGCAGGGATTTATCATGATTGGCTGAAGGATTTTTATATAACCCTAGGTAGCGAAGACAATAATATTTGGAGTATAAGTGTTTATATAAATCCTCTAGTAAGTTTTATTTGGATTGGAGTATTTATAATGATATTTTCTGGAGTGATAGCAATTTTTAAAAAATGACAAATATAATCAAATATGTCCCCTTAATCTTATTAACTCTGGTTTGTGTTTTTTTTCTTTTATTTATTTTATATGAAAAAGATCCGAGTAATCCACCTAGCGCATTATTAAATAAAGATATACCTGAGTTTAAAACTATTAGTTTGTATAATGAATATGTAAAATTATCATCTGACAATATTAAAAGAAATGTAAAATTATCATCAAATTTTAATGTATCTGGTTCTGAAAATAATACAGAAGAAAAATATACTCTTATAAATTTTTTTGCCTCTTGGTGTACTCCATGTAGAGCTGAACATAAATTATTTTTTGAAATTGCAAATGATTATCCAAATGTGTTTATTCTAGGCATAGCTCACAAAGATAATCCGGTAGACTCAAAAAAATACTTAGATGAAGAGGGTAACCCTTACTCTTTTGTTGGGCTTGATGAAGATGGAAAAATTGCACTTGAATTTGGTGTTTTTGGCTTACCTGAAACTTTTATTGTTAATAATGATGGAAAAATAGTATTTAAACATTTGGGGCCTTTAACTAAAAAAATTATAGATAATGAAATTTCAATATTTTTTTAAATATATATTTTGTTTTTATTTTATACTTTCTTCTGAGTCTGTGCTATCAAATGATAAAGTAGATTTTAAAGTAAAAGAATTAACACTTGAATTAAGATGTATGACCTGTCAAAATCAAAGTGTTTACGACTCAGACTCAGATTTTGCAAAAGATATAAAAAATGTAGTTAAAGACAAATTTCAAGAAGGTCTAAATCAAAAAGAAATTAAGCATTTTTTAACTGAAAGGTATGGAGAATATATTTTGTTCAAGCCATATTTTAATACAAAAAATCTATTTTTATGGCTTTTTCCTTTTATATTATTAGTATTTTCAATTGGTTTTTTTATCAAAAAGTTAAAAAATAATTAATCTTAATATTTATTTAATTTGTTTTTTTTGATTTAGGATATATGACTTCATTATAAATATATCAAATTACTTTCTTAAAGTAATACACAAGGAGGAATTGTGAAAAAAATTTTATTAGTCTTATTTTCTTTAAGTTTACTAGGCTTAACAACAATAACTAATGCAAAATCGATAAAAATAGGTACTGAAGGTGCATACCCACCATGGAATAATTTAAATTCTGCAGGCGAACTTGAAGGTGCTGAAATTGATTTTGGTAATGAAGCATGTGAAAGAATGGGTGTAGAATGTGAATGGGTAACTCAAGATTGGGATGGTATTATACCAGCCTTACTACAAGGTAAGTACGACATAATTATTGCTGGTATGTCAATTACAGAAGAAAGAAAAGAAAAAGTAAATTTTACTAACGGATATATGACCGATGGTGCTCGTTTTGCTGTACTTAAAGGAAGTGGCTTAGAGGGTTTGTCTGTTGCTAAATTTACAGGTGGAGTTAATAAAGTTAACTTAAATAATGCTGGTGGAAAAGAGCAGGCAGCTATTGGTCAATTAATTGCTGCTATGGACGGAGCGACTGTTTGTGTTCAATCTTCGACTATTCATCAAAATTTTCTTGAAAAACATATGTCTGGCGCTGTTAAAGTTAAATTATATCAAAGTGTAGATGATCATAATTTAGATTTAAGGGCTGGTAGATGTGATGCTGTACTTGCTGACGTAGGTTCAATAATTGACTTCATGGAGTCTGGTGGAGGTGTAAATGTAGCATTTACAGGTCCAACATTTTCAGGTGGTGTTTTTGGAGATGGAGTAGGCGGAGCTGTTAGAAAAGAAGACACTGATATTTTAGAAATGTGGAATGAAGCTATAGCTGCAATGTCAGCTGATGGCACAACTGCTGAAATCACAAAGAAATGGTTTGGTAGAGATATTTCTATGTAAATTTTTAAGCTAAGCGGTTAAAATGTTCTTTTAACCGCTTAATTATCCTTTCCTCCCAGTGTAGGAACCTCTTGAAACGTATATTTTTGTAAATTAAGATTACTTAATCTGGTTTTGAAACCGCAATCCATTAAAAAAAATTTACAAATAAACCAAATTTTATCTAAATTTTCTTTTTTATTAAAATCATTTAGTATTTTTTTTGAATTCCAAAAATAATTTTTTAAATTATTTAAATAAAAGCAAAAGAGAATATTTTCCTTTGCAATATGATGATAAAATATCTAATTAAGAAAAATGAATTCTCTTCTAGGTTTAATAATTCAGATAATAAATCTCTATCAATTTATATTATTAATTTATATAATAGCTACTTGGCTCCTTAACTTCAATATTATTAATTCATCTAACCGATTTGTATACAAAGTAATGGAAGCTATGTATCGTTTGTGTGAACCAAGCCTGAGCTTGGTCAGAAAATATATACCAAACTTTGGAAGTATAGATATATCTCCAATAATTGTGTATTTGGGATTATTGTTTATTAAAAACTTACTAATTGAATATTGGCCGAGGTAATATGACAAAATTGATTAACGGAAAAGAAATTGCGCAAAATTTGAGAAATGAACTAAAAAAAGAAATTAATAATTTAAAATCTAAATTTGGGAAAGTGCCTGGCCTCGCAGTTGTTCAAGTCGGCAACGTTGCTGCTAGTAGCGTATATGTTAAAGCAAAAACTAAAAGTGCAAAAGAAGTTGGCATTGAAATAATTGATCACCATCTTGGAGAAGAAATTTCTGAAAGTGATTTGTTACGATTAATTATGAAACTTAATAATCAGGAAAATGTAAATGGAATATTGGTACAGCTTCCACTTCCTAATCACATAAATGAACAAATTATCTTAGATTCTATCAATCCAAAAAAAGATGCTGATGGATTTCATCCTCTAAATGTTGGAAAATTATCTATAGCAAGTCACAATGATGAAAACTTATTAATACCATGCACTCCTTATGGTTGTCTTATAATGTTAAAAGGATTGGGTATAAACCTTAGTGGAATGAATGCTGTGGTTGTAGGAAGATCAAATATTGTTGGCAAACCAATGGCTCAGTTATTGTTAAAAGAATCGTGCACTGTTACTATTGCACATTCTAAAACAAAAAATTTACAAGAGGTTTGTAAAAACGCAGATATAGTTGTTGCTGCAGTTGGAAGGCCAGAAATGATAAAAGGAAATTGGATAAAAAAAGGCGCTATAGTTATAGATGTAGGTATTAACAGAGTAGAGATTAATGTAAATGGTGAAAATAAAATTAAACTTGTTGGTGATGTTGATTTTTTAGAAGCAGAAAGAAATGCATTAGCAATAACCCCTGTTCCAGGTGGAGTAGGACCTATGACAATTGCTTGCTTACTAAGAAATACAACAATTGCATTTAAAAACTCACAACTAACTTGATTATTTAAAAGCCAAATTGACTTTACTATAAACACCATCTACAGTTATTGACTTTCTTGCATCCTCACAATGATTACAAATATAGCCTAATGCTCCACAAGGTGAATTAGGATGATTGAAGTATATGTTTTGATGAAAATGATAACCTGTAACTTTTGGATGTATCCAACCGCCGAAATATATAACAGCTTTTTTGTTTAGTGCAGCAGCTACGTGACCAAATCCTCCTTCAGGGCCTAAAAAAAGATCGCACTCGTTTATAATTGCACAGGCTGTTCTGAAATCAAAATCAATTGAAGAATAAAATACCCCCTTATATTTTTTAGATTTTTTATGCTTAGATTGAATTATTAAATATTCGTGTTTAAGTCTTAAAATTAATTCTTGCCAGTTAGACTCTCCCCAATCTTTATTCTTCATTTTATTGTAATAATAATTATGGTCAATTTTTGTTGATGTTGACTCAAAAAAAATAACCCCCTTATACTTGAAGTGATTATTTTTATTCCAATGATTATTTGCCAACTTTAATATTTTTTTTGCTTTTATTTTTTCATCTTTAGTAAAATATAATTTTCCAGGAGTTGGAGTAAATGCCATATTCCAATGATATTTATTATTATTACTATTTTTATAATCTATGTAAGGTCTATTTTTTTTATGATAATTGATAAAGTGAATAGGTTTTTTAACATCAATTTTATTTATAGGTGTTATATTTGGATTATTTTCATAAATTAGTGAATCATAAATTTTTTTTAGATCTAAATTGCCAATTACAATTTGTTTATTTGGGTGTTTTTTTTTCTCTTGTTCAGCAAAGGAAACTATCATTAGGTCATCACCGAGGCCCATAACTTAAATCAATATTTTAATCTTAATGAATTAATTTTTATAAAACCTTCTGCATCTCTTTGGTTATAGTCACCTACTTCATCAAATGATACTAGTGATAAATTATATTTACTGAAAGGAGATCTTCTTCCTTTTACAATTACATTTCCCTTATAAAGTTGTAACCTGACATCTCCAGTAACTTTACTTTGAGTAGAGTCTATTAAACTTTGCATGCTCAACCTTTCAGAGGAAAACCATAAACCATTATAAATAGTCTCAGCGTATTTTGGCATAATCTCATCCTTTAAATGGGCCTCACCTCTATCTAACGTAATGCTTTCAATAGCCCTGTGAGCTTTAGCTAAGATTGTTCCACCTGGTGTTTCATATACACCTCTTGACTTCATACCAACAAATCGATTTTCAACAATATCCTCCCTTCCAATACCATGATTAAAACCGTATTTATTTAGCTTAAATAATAAATCATGGGGTTTTAATTTTTCTTGATTTATTGCTAATGGATCACCTTGCTCAAATGATATTATTATTTCTTCTGGAGTTGAGTTTGCATCTTTTAAAGACTTTGTTCTTGAATATACATATTCAGGTGCATCTACCCATGGATCTTCTAGAATTTTACCTTCTGATGAAGTATGAAGTAAATTTGCATCAGTACTAAATGGTGCTTCTCCACGTTTGTCTTTTGGGATAATTATTTGATGTTTTTCTGCAAAGTTAATTAGTTCTGTTCTTGAGTTAATTTCCCATTCTCTCCAAGGTGATATGACATCAATCTTTGGATTATTTGCATAATAACCCAGCTCAAATCGAACCTGATCATTTCCCTTTCCTGTTGCCCCGTGTGCAACTGAGTCTGCACCAACTTCTTTAGCAATTTCAATTTGTTTTTTTGCAATTAAAGGTCTTGCAATTGCAGTTCCTAAAAAATAAGATCCCTCATAAAGAGCATTTGCACGAAACATAGGAAATACGTAATTTTTTACAAATTCCTCTTTCAGGTCCTCTATAAAAATCTCTTCTACTCCCAGCGACTGTGCCTTACTCTTAACTGGTTCAAGCTCATCACCTTGACCTAGATCAGCGGTAAATGTAACAACAGAGCACTGATATTTTTCTTGAAGCCATTTTAGAATTACACTTGTGTCTAGCCCACCCGAATAAGCTAACACAATTTTCTTTGGCATTTTACTTACAGTCTTCATTCAATTGATTTATTGCACTTGTAAATCCTTTTAGAGTATAAACATCATTTGTTATTGTGCCTCTTGTTGACTCACCAGTAAGAGTCAGCTCAAGACCTTTTTTCATTGCGTAAATAACTTTGTTATCGTCATCAGTCCAGGCAGTCTCTGAAGAGTCTTCAGTAGAGTAAAAAATAAAATTTGTATTATCAATCTTAACATTTATTTTTGATTGAAGATTATATTTATAACCAGCCTCAATTTGAATTATGTTTTCATCACTTCCAATAATTTTATAGACAAGAATATAATTATTTCCACGTTTTTTTGTTTCTGGTAAATCAGACTTTACAGGATATGAGCCAATGTAACAGTAATTATCATCTTTAATAAAAGACCACTTTCCTTTCTCCATTGAAAAGTTTTGTTTAGTAAAAAAAATTACTAAAATTACCACCGATATTAATGCTGTTATTTTCATGTATTAATCTATAATTTTGTTATTATACCATTCTAGAATAGTATTAAAGTTTAAGATGAATAAAAATTATTATGGAAAATGAAAAGTTAGTTGATCTCGCAAAAAAAGTTTCTAAAAACAGAGATGAGGGTGCATTTTCTGATTTATTTGATTTTTTTGCACCCAAAATTAATGCATATTATTTAAAAAATAACTTAAGTTTTGAGCAATCTGAAGAGCTAACTCAGGAAGTTCTGAGTGTCATTTGGACAAAAGCAGATTTATTTAACCCTCAAAGATCAAAGTTTATTACTTGGGTTTTTACAATAGCTCGTAATAAAAAAATAGATCTTCATAGAAAAAATAAAAATAGAAAGGCTGAAGATGAAGATGTTAGACTTTATCTATATCAAAATAATAAAATTACTGATTATGAAGTGCAGTCATCAATAGACAAAATTAAACAAGAATTGGATGAAAATCAGCAAAAATTGATAAAAATGAGTTTTTTTGAGCAAAAAAGTCATAAAATTATAGCTCAAGAGCTTGAAATTCCAATAGGTACAGTTAAGTCTAGAATAAGATCAACTCTTAATAAAATGCAAAAATTCTTATCATGAATACATCATCTCAAAAAAATGAATTAATATTTGGTTATTCAAGTGGATCACTCGGTGAGGCTAAATCTTTACTCGTCTCAACCTATCTGTATCTAAATACCTTTGCATCAAAAAAAGCTTCAATTTTCAATAACATACTTGCTGAAAACTTTGCTAATATAAAAGATGTTGCTCCAAAAAAAATTAACTTTAAAGATTGCTTTTATACAACCAAAGCTTCAATAAAGGAGTCCTCCACTTTAACAAATAGCGAGATAAACCCCTTAACAAATATTATTGGTAGTTTTGATAAGATTAACTGGAAGTCAGTTTTTAAGGGCTTTAAGGAATTCACCTTACCTTTAAACGATGATGATACTATTAAATTAATTAAGATGGATCCAGGAACATCTGTACCACTACATTCTCACAATGGAAAAGAATACATTCTGGTAGTTGATGGAAGTTTTTATGACGAACATGGTGAATATAAAAAAGGTGATTTACAGATTAATGATCAAAGAATTAAGCACCACCCGACAGCTTGTGATAAAGACGGTTGCATTTGTCTATCTATAACTGAAAATGAGGTAGTTTTTTTTGGAAAGTTTGCATCATTGTTAAATTTAGTTACCTTTGTAAAATCATTTTTTAAGTAATTTTTTAAATTTGCTCTATAATAAACCATGAGCAAAATTACGACTTCATTTTATAGAGGAAATCTAGTCGAAAGTTACCATAATATAAAATGCTACATCGGATCAGTAGATGGTAAAGAAATATTTTCAACCAAAAACGAAAATGATTATATTTATCCAAGATCTTCTATAAAAATTTTTCAAGCTATTCCCTTTGCTAACTCTAATGCATTTCATAAATTTAACTTAAATAAAAAACAAATTGCACTTTCTTGTTCATCACACTGTGGCGAAAATTTTCATATTAGAGAATTAAAAAAATGGATAAGCAAAACTAAAATAAAATTATCTAATTTAAAATGTGGAATTCACAAGCCGTTAGACAGCAAATCAGAAGAGAAACTATTTCTTTCAGGAAATAAGCCTGATGAACTTTTTAACAATTGTGCTGGTAAACACCTTGCTATGTTAACCGCCTGCAAACTAAATAAATTTTCTATCAATGATTATTTGGAATTTGATCATCCTCACCAAGTAAACATAAGATCTATTTTTTCTAAATTTACTGAAGCGAAAGTTTTAACAAAAAATTTTAGTGTTGATGGATGTAGTGCACCTCAGTATTCTTTTAAAATAATTCAACTGGGTAAAGCTCTATCCAATCTCTATAAAAGTTATTATTTAAAATTTGAATATTCATTAAACATCAAAATTATGATTGACTCTATTCTGAAGAATCCTTTATTTATAGGTGGGACTAAGAATCTAGATAGCAATCTAATGAAAATTTCCAATGGTAAAATATTTTGTAAAGGTGGTGCGGAAGGAGTTTTTTTATTTTTACATATAAAAAAAGGAATTTTTGGAATTTTAAAAGTTTCAGATGGCAATGAAAGAGCACTCCCATCAGCTATTTACAGTCTTTGTAAAAAATTTAACTTGCTAAATAAAAACGAAATTCATGAATTTAAAATTTATAATAAATTTATGCTATATAATCATGCTAATATTAAAGTGGGAAATATAGAAACAATTATTGAATAATTATTAAGCTAAATACAATTAGGGTTGTTAAAGGGGCTCTTACTAAGAAAAAAACTCTTAAATAATTTCCATTTTTATAAATCAAAAAATAATCTAATAATAACTGAATTAAAAAAAATGAAATTAACAAATTGAAGACATTATAATCATATAAGTAAAGCATGATAAAAAAAACTGAAAATAAACTAGGAGAAAAACCATATAATATAAGAATTTTTGGGATTTGCTTTTCAAAATTCCAATTAATTGATCCAATAAATACTAAAATAATAATAGAATAAAATACACTAAAGCTATGTAAAATATTTATATCAATTTGATTTAAAAAAAATTTATCTATTATGATAATTAAATATGGAATTAACCCAAAATATGAAATGAAGAATTGCAAATTAAAATTTTTGTACATTTAATGATAAATATAAATAACATAAATCATATTTCCACTTTATTAAATGACAAAAAAATAATCAAATATGAATTAATTTCAAATTCTTTTAATATAAACTGTATAAAATTATTCTTGTCAAATAAAAAAGTTTTAATTGCAAAATATTATTCAACAACAAATAAAGAATTTAATGCAATAATATCTGAAAAAAAAAACTTAGAATTTT
>JACWEB010000019.1 GCA_014653715.1 Pelagibacterales bacterium SAG-MED31 | reverse complement strand
AATTTTAGTCCAGATTAATAAAGAGGAAAGAGGCCTTAAAGGTGCGGCCCTTACTACTTTTTTATCATTTGCAGGTCGTTATTGTGTTTTAATGCCCAATAGTATGAATAATGATGGTATTTCAAGAAAAATAGGAGATATTGAAGAACGAAAGAAGTTAAAACAAATTCTAGCTTCAGTAAATATACCTAAAAAAATGTCTGTAATAGTAAGAACGGCTGGAATTGGAAAAAGTAAAAAAGAAATTTCTAAAGATTTAACTTTTCTTATAACTCAGTGGAATAAAATTAGAGCATTAACGCTTAAATCTGAAGCACCTAATTTAATATATGAAGAGGGAAGCATACTTAAAAGAGCAATTAGAGACATGTTAACTGAAGAAATTGAGGAAGTTTTAATTGATGGAAAAGATGGATATGAAAAAATAAAAAAAATCTCCAAAAGTATATTACCTAATCAATCAAAAAAAATTAAATTATTTAAATCAAAAGAAAGTTCATTATTTGCTGAACAAAATTTAGAATTTCAAATTAATGAGCTTTATAGTTTGAATGTAAAATTATTATCTGGAGGATCTATAGTAATAAACACCACAGAGGCATTAGTAGCTATTGACGTAAATTCTGGAAAAAATACTTCAGAAAGAAATATAGAAAATACAGCTTTAAAAACTAATTTAGAGGCAGCCAGAGAAATATCAAGACAGTTAAGACTAAGGGATTTGGGCGGTTTAGTTGTTATAGATTTTATTGACATGGATGATTATAGAAATAATTTTAAAGTAGAAAAAGCAATGAAATCTGCATTATACAGGGATAGAGCAAGAATTCAGGTAGGTAGAATAAGTATGTTTGGCCTTTTAGAATTATCAAGACAAAGACTAAGATCAAGTTTAATTGAAAAATCATTTGACAAATGTAATTTTTGCAAGGGTTCAGGCTTAATTTTAAATTCAAAATCTATAAGTGAGCAAATAATAAATGTAATAAAAGAAAAATTAATTTTAAAAAGTAATATAAATATTCTAGTCAAGTGTAACAGTTCTTTGGCTGAAGATTTGATTAATCAAAAGAAACAAGAGCTTCATATGCTCGAAAATAATTATAAATCTAACATATCTTTTGAATTCAAAGATGAGTTTACACTGCATGAACCAATTATTGAAATATTAAATAATAATAATAGTGATGATAGAAGTGCTAATAAAAAAAATAGGACTGTTACTAAAAAAAAGGCAATAAAGAGTAAAGTTAAAAATGATAAAAGTAATACAAAAACTAAAAAAACTATAATTAAAAAGAAAAAAGAATCAAAAAAAGAAAAAGATTTTAATAGTGAAAATGCTGTTAATAAAAGTTTGCAAGATAATGAGGTAGAAGGAAAAAATGATACTATACATTCTGAAGAAAAAACTGGGTGGTGGTCTTAAAAAAAATTATTTTTTTAATTTTTCTATGCTTTGCTTTTTTCTCAAATACTTCTAATTCAAATCAAATATTTGATTATGAAACTGAAGTATTCTTAGATAGGTTACTTCTAAATATAAAGACTGTTAACAAATTTAATAAAGATATAAAAATTCATATAATTAAAGATACAAATCCAAATGCCTTTGTTGTTGCAAATAATAAACTAATTATATCTTCAGGACTCTTAGAGGAATCACCAGACTATGTAGCCTTACTTGCCGTATTAGCTCATGAAGTTGGGCATCTTGAATATTATCATTTAGAAAAAAGGAAGGATACGCTAGAAAAGTTTGCAAAAATAAACCTTCTTAGTAATTTAGCTCTAATTTCTGGAAGCATATTATCAGATGAACCTCAGGTTTTGGGTGGAACTATCGCAAGTCAAGCTAATATAAATAATTTTTATTTTAGTTTCAGTAGAGAGCAAGAAAGAGAAGCAGACATATACTCAATAAAGACTATAGAAAAATTAAACTTGCCATCAAACTCAATAAAAGAACTTTTAAGAATTTTAGAAAAAAATGCTGTTAACAAAGGATTTGATGAAGAGTATCAAAAATTTTCAACGCATCCTATATTTAAAGAAAGATATGAAATTGTAGAATATAATTCTAAAGAAAAGCTATCTACTTTTGACGAAAATATTCAACATGAATTTGATTTTATAAAAGCAAAGTTTATGGCGTATAACAACAACTTAAATACTGAAATGCTCAATAATGATCAAAAAATATATTATCAATCAATAAATAATTCTAGATCAGGAGATTTAGAACAATCACTAAAAAAAATCAATTTTCTAATTAATAAATTTCCTGAAAACATTTTTTTTTTAGAAACTAAAGGTGATATTCTTAGATCACATGGTTATTTGAATGAGTCTTCTAGATTTTACCAAATAGTTTTAAATAATTTCCCTGATAATTATTACATTAAATATAAAATATTTTTAGATACAAATTTAAAAAAATTTAAAAACAAAGATAAAAATAATTTTTTCAAAAATAATACAGATTTACTAATTCTTTTCCCTAATAATAAATATATTATCAGTAAACTAAAAGAAATAGCTATTAATTTAAATAAGATTAACTGGATCAATTTTTTTAATATTATTAATCAAAAAGATTATAAAAAAATTAAGCAATTTAATAATAAATTGGTTAAACTTTCAAAAAAAACTAATGACAAAGAACTTAAAAAAATAATAAATAAGTATATAAAATTATGAATGGATCCCTAACCTTTAAAGATTACAAAAAACTTATAAAAAATAGAGAGATAATATCAAATATTAATGATAATAATAAAATTCAGCCTGCAAGTATGGATCTTACATTAAGCAGTGAATGTTATGAATTAAAATACAGCTTTTTAAGTCCAAAAGATAAAATTAGAAATAAATTAAACAAACTTTCAGTAAAAAAATATAATTTATCAAATGGCTTAGTATTCAAAAAAAATTGCACCTATCTTGTTAGATTAAATGAAAAATTAAATTTAGTTTCATCAATAAAAGGTAAATGCAATCCAAAAAGTAGTACAGGCAGATTAGATATATTTTGTAGAACTATTTTGGATAAATCAAATGAATATGAGAAAATACCATTAAAATACAAGGGGGAAATGTTTATCGAAATTACCTGTAAATCATTTAATATTAAATTTCATGAAGGTGATGCATTAAATCAAATGAGATTAGTATTTAATAAAAGCTTATATGTGCGTGACAACCAACTTAAAAAAATAAATAGCACCTCAAAATTATGTTTTTCAAAAAGAAAAAATATTTTTGAAAATGGTCTCAAATTAACAATTGATTTATCTAATGATGAAAATATATGTGCATACAAATCAAAAACTAACTCTCCAATAGTTAATTTTTCAAAAACTAAATTTCACAAATATCAAAGTTATTGGAAACCCATGAGACCACAAAATAAAGCCTTAATTATTGAAAAAAATAGTTTTTATATTTTAAAATCAAAGGAAAAGATTTGTATTCCACCCAATTTAGCAGGTGAAATGATTCCTTACGATACTGGTATAGGTGATTTTAGAGTTCATTATGCAGGATTTTTTGATCCTGGCTTTGGATATTCAAAGGGAGCATTTGCTGTTTTGGAAGTAAAGACTCATGAAGTTAATTTTATTATTGAAGATGGGCAAACTATAGCTCGAATCCAATATGAAAAATTGAATAAACCATCATCTATGTTATATGGTAAAAAAATAAATTCTAATTACCAGAATCAGAATCTTACATTAAGTAAGCATTTTATTTAAAAATATGAAAAAGATACTAATAATAAACGGACCAAATCTTAACTTGTTAGGTAATAGAGAGAAAACTTTCTATGGAGATACAACATTGGAAAAAATAAAATCTTTATGTGTTAAAGAATGCATTAAAAATGAAATTGAGATGGAGTTTTTTCAAAGTAATCATGAAGGTGAGCTGATAGAAAAAATTCATTCAGTTGAAAATATATATGATGGAATTATAATTAATCCTGCCGCATATACTCACACATCTATTGCTTTACTTGATGCCTTAAGAGCAACTTCTAAACCTAAAATTGAAGTCCATATTTCAAATATTTATTCAAGGGAAGATTATAGAAGAAAAAGTATAACGTCAGAAGCTGTAAATGGCATAATCTGTGGTTTTGGTGCAAATGGTTACCTTCTAGCAATTGAAGCAATGAAAAAATTAATCTATAATAAATAATAATGACAAAAATTGATAAGACAGATATTGAAAATATTAATCAATTAATAAAGGAAACAAAAATAGACAATGTTTCAAAATTTAGAATAAAAAAAGGTGATTATGAAATTGAGATATCATCTCAACACCTTAATAATGCAATTACTATTCCTGATGTTAAACCACAAGTAAATAAAAAAAATTCTGAAGAATTTACTGAGACTGATAATATAAATCAAGAGAATATTGTAAAGTCACCAATGGTTGGCGTTGCTTATCTTTCAGCTGATCCAGACTCGTCACCATATGTGAAAATAGGTCAACATGTTAAAGCTGGTGATATACTTTTATTAATTGAAGCAATGAAGACATTTAACGAAATAAAAGCTCCTAAATCTGGAGTTATAAAAAAAATAGTTGCTTTAAACAGTCAGCCGGTAGAGTTCGGAGATCATCTAATAATTTTTGAATAATGTTCAAAAAAATTTTAATCGCCAACAGAGGTGAGATTGCATTAAGAGTACTTAGAGCCTGTAGAGAGTTAGGAATTAAAACTGTAGCTATTCATTCAGATGCTGATGAAAGTGCCATGCATGTCAGAATGGCAGATGAGAGCATTTGTGTTGGCCCAGCATCAGCTCAGTCTAGTTACCTAAATATTCCTGCTATAATTACTGCAGCTACTCTCACTAATGTAGATGGGATACATCCAGGATATGGTTTTTTAAGCGAAAATCAGAGATTTGCAGAAATTATTGAAGAGCATAATATCAAGTTTATAGGTCCACACTCTAATCATATCAAAATAATGGGTAATAAAATTGATGCAAAAAAAATAATGGATGAAAATAATGTACCTACAGTTCCAGGCTTAAATGATATTTCAAATCACAAAAATATTGAAAAGTTTATTAAAGATGTTGAATTTCCAATAATAGTCAAGGCTGCCAGTGGTGGTGGGGGTAAAGGTATGCGAGTTATTACAAAATCTGATGAAATTAAAAATGCAATTATATCAGCTAAAGCTGAAGCTAAAAAATCTTTTAATGATGATAAAGTGTATTTAGAAAAGTTTTTATCAACACCAAAACATATTGAAATTCAGATACTTGCTGATGCGCATGGAAATGTGGTTACATTGGGTGAGAGAGATTGTTCAATTCAAAGAAAACATCAAAAACTTATAGAGGAGAGTCCAAGTGATCTTTTATCAACTAAAAAAAGAGAAAAAATAAGTGATCTATGTAAAAAAGCAGTTGCATCAATTGGGTATGAGGGAGTTGGCACTCTAGAATTTCTTTATGAAAATGAAAATTTTTATTTTATGGAAATGAACACTAGATTACAAGTGGAACATCCGATAACTGAAATGGTTACAGGAATAGACTTAGTTAAAGAACAGATTTTAGTAGCTTCAGGAGAAAAACTAACAATTTCACAAAATGAAGTTCAAATTAAAGGTCACTCGATTGAATGTAGGATTAATGCAGAACATCCTGAAAGTTTTATTCCTTCACCAGGAAAAATTACTCAATATCATCAACCAGGTGGTCTTGGTGTTAGAGTTGACTCAGCTGTTTATCAAGGATATTCTGTTCCTCCTCACTATGACAGCATGATTGGCAAACTTATTACCTACGCAGATAATCGAAAAGAATGCATAGCAAGAATGAATAGAGCTCTGGAAGAATATATAATTATGGGTATTAATACTAATATCCAACTTCACCAAAAAATTATAATGAGTGAGGATTTTCAATCTGGAGATTACGATATTAACTTTATGTCAAAATTTAATTGAGTAAAATAATCTCACCTCAAATTTTAATAAATTTTTATAAACAAGGTTTATTTCCAATGGCTGAAAACCTATCTAGCAATAATGTAAATCTTTACCGACCAAAAAAAAGATTTTTAATTCCAATTAATACCTTTCATGTACCAAAAAAATTGTTTAAATTATTTAAAAAAAGCAATTATACTTATAGATTAAATAATAATTTTGAGCATGTTATATCTCAATGCCAACTAGCAAATAGAAGGGATAATGGCACCTGGATTAATGATATAATTTTAAATTCTTATATAAATTTATATCACTACAAAATGTGCCATAGCATTGAATGTTACGATGAAAATAAATTAATTGCAGGTTTGTATGGGGTTCATATTGGTGGATCTTTTTTTGGCGAAAGTATGTTTAGTATAGTTTCAAATACAAGTAAGTTTTGTTTGTTATATTTAATAGCTATTCTTAAAAAAAACTTGTTTTCTATTCTTGACTCTCAATTTTATAATGATCACTTGACTCAATTTGGAGCCTATGAATTAAATAATGACGAGTACTTAAGGAAACTAAAAAATACTCTTAATGAAAAAAAAAATTTTGCTTTTATTGATGATTTTCATGAAGTTTTATCATTAATACAACCTAATAGCCATAAATCATAAATAGGATGTTCTAGAGGGGTAACCTCTGGAGAAGAAGAAATCATCCAACCCTTATAAATTGAATTTTTTTTATCTTGAAAATTATCTTTTACATCAATTAGTACATAATCCTCAGAAATTTCATCTGGCGGCTCTTTAAAACATGCATAAACTTTAACGTTCAATGTTTCAACATTATCAGAGTTATCAACTAAAATAATTTTTTCAGTTAGTTTATTTGAGATTTTATCTAAAAGTTTAAACTTTGCGTACTTCATTTGCAAAGGAATTGAAAAAGATTGCGAAGAAGAAAATAATAATAATAATAATAAAAATGCTTTAAGGAGACCAAGATTCATAATCGGTCTTAATTTGATCTGGATTATAGGTTTTAGATAAAGGATTAGATGGTGGATAATGAGCATTTTTAGTTCCTGTCATATTTTGTTTGTGATCTTTTTGCCAAGAATATTTATGAGAATAATGAATTGGAGCTACATCTATTGATTTATGTAACCATGCGTGCCAATGTGAAGGTACTTTAGAAGCCTCTATTTCACCTTCAAATATAACCCATCTTTTAGCGTTTAAATCTGAATGGTCATTACTATTAGAATAGTATTTGTTGCCATCTTTATCAACTCCAACTAATTTACCATATAACCAAGTATATAATTTAGTTCCAAAACTCATAATTAGTCTATACTTCTTATTAAAGGGCTTTCCAATTGATATTTTGATTTCCATAAAAATTTTTTATCTTAATATTTTCCTCTTGAGTATATTCTGGAATATTAAAATTTGTTTTCTCTAATATTAAATAATCTCTATTAATTTCAAGATTATAAAATTTTGGCCCATTAATTGAAGAAAATATTTCTAAGTTTTCAAGAGCATTTTCTTCTTCAAAAATTGAAGCATAAAGTTCAATAGAACTTGGAGAAGAAAAAATACCTGCTTTCAAGGGATTATTTTGGTTTTTATCATTCACATGATGAGGGGCTGAGTCTGTGCCTAAAAAAAATTTTGTGTTATCAAAACATGCAGCTTTTCTTAGTGAGATAAGATCCTTTTCATTTTTGACTACTGGCATACAATAATGATGTGGATTTATTTTATCTTTTTCAAAGACATCTTTTTTTGTAAGCAACATATGGTGAGGAGTTATTGTGCCTGAAATATTGCTATTAGTTTTAACAAAATCTACACCATAATCACTTGATACATGCTCTAGCACTATTTTCAAATCCTTAAATGAACTTCTTATATGATTTAATTCTTCATCAATAAAATATTTTTCCCTATCAAAAATATCAATATCACTTCTATTGAGTTCTCCATGTATCAATAGAATTTTATTATTTTTTTCTAAAATTTCAAAAATATTATATATATTTTTAATATTATTAACTCCAAAATGGGAATTAGTTGTTGCATTATTTGGGTATAGTTTCGCTCCAATAAAAATATTTTTTTGAAGAGCATATTCAAAATCACTAATATTTAAATTATCTGTAAGATAACATGGAATAAGAGCTTCAAAATTTTTTTTTATTGCATTCATTTCAATTAATTTTTTATAATTTAAAGCTTCAGCAGAAGTTGTAATTGGAATTAAAGTATTTGGCATTGCAATACATCTTCTGTTAACTCTTGATGAGTATTTTGTCACTACACTAAGCATATCACCTTCTCTAAAATGCACATGCCAATCATCTGGTTGAATAATTTTAATATGATTAGTCATTTTAGTGAGCTTTCAAGAGTTCGAATTACTATATCTGATTTAATTGAATTCATATAAGATTTATTTTGATCAATATTAATTGTTTTAAAATATTTTAATGACTCTTTTGTTCTGATCACAATATTTTCATTTCCATAAGGTCTATAAACTTTATCATCTGTCGGACCAAATAAAGATATTATTTTAAGTTGATTTGATACAGCTAAATGCATTAGTCCTGAGTCATTACCAATAAATAAATCACTTCTCTTCATAAAAGCTGATGTTAAAGTTAAATTAAAACCAAAGAGATCAATTATAAATTTTTTATCTATACCATTGACTAACTGCGTATAAAATTTATTTTTTTCTTTATAAGAACCTACTAAAATAAATTTAATTTTATAATCTTTTTTTAAAAGAGATTTCATTACTTTATTAAAATTTTCTAATGGCCATAATTTAGGTATCCAATTACCCCCAGGAAAAACAACAATGTACTTAAATGAATCTTCTAGAGTTTTATCAACTTGATTTTCTTCATCCAAACTGGTTGGGACAAACAGGTTTGAGCAATTAAAGCCAAAACTTGAATTTAATTGCTCTATATGATGTAAGTTTTTTTGTTTCTTAAAAATATATTTATTTTTATTTTGTAAAAAATATGAAAGAATAGAGGACCTAAAATCAACAATAATGTCCCATTTAGTCTTATAAGTTTTCTTAAATATGTCGAACCAATGAAGATTAAATTTTTTTTTTTTAAATATTATAACATTTTCAATATTTTGATAATTTTTGAATAAGGGAGCGGCTGTAGGACCAATAACTAAAGAAATTTTTGCATTCTTATATTTGACACCAAAATGCTTTATAACGCCAGTTGAAAGAACAGTATCCCCTATTAAGTTTGAGCAAATAAATAAAATTTTCACAGGAATTGCATTACTTTTTTACATTAAGCATATATATCTAATAATATGAGTATGCCATACTTTTATAAAAACAGTAATTCTAGATTTTTATCAATAGATGGGGAGGATAGTTCAGAATTTCTGCAAAATCTTATAACTAATGATATAAATAAGTGCAAAAAAGATAACTTAATATATGCATGTCTACTTACCCCGCAGGGGAAATTTTTATCTGATTTTTTTATATTTAAAATGGATAAAAAATTTATTCTTGAAACTCATATATTATTTTATGAAAAATTAATAAAAAAATTAAACATTTATAAATTAAGATCAAAAATAATTATAAATAAAATACAACAAATACACTCTTTCATACTTTTTGGAAATGTATCAAAAGATAAAAAAACAATAATAAAATGTGCTGATCCCAGAAATCAAAATATTGGCTATAAATTTATTCATGAATCTGCAAATCCTCAACTCCTAAATAATTTCTATAAGATTAATGAAGATAAATATCATGAAATATTAATTAAAAATTTAGTTCCTTTTTCGCAGTATGATCTTGATGAAAATAAATCATTACTTTTGGAGAATAATTTCGAAAATCTAAATTCAATATCTTGGGATAAAGGTTGTTATATTGGACAAGAAATAACCGCTAGAATGAAATATAGAGCTTTATTAAAGAAAAGAGTATTTTCTCTTTATGCGAAGTCTGGATTTCCTAAAAATCAACAAATTATCAAGGAGAATGGAAAAGATGTAGGAAAAATTATTAATGTAAAAAATAAATCTATGTTAGCAATGATAAAAATAGAATTTGCTTTGAATAAAATCAAATTAAAAAAAAATATAGAAACTGATGATGGTTTAGTTTTAGATTTTGTTATTTAAAATTTTTTTTTGAGGCAAATAATATTGGTAAAACGATTAAAAAAATTATTAATATTGGTAAAAATATTGAATTAACACCGTAGATGTTAGCAATTATACCTAATGATGCAGGAGCTCCCATAAATGTTCCATAAACTGCAATTGAAACGATTGCTATTGCAGCACCGCTATCAATACCTTCAACTTTACCTGCTAAACTATAAGCTATAGGTACAACTGCAGAACTGCCAATACCAAGTAAAGCAAAACCAATTAGTGCGGCAATGATATTGTCATAGGAAAACAATACATATAGACTTAAAATTGATAATAGAAAAAGTATAGTCAATAAATTATAGACTCCAATTTTATCCCTAAACCAGTCGCCACTCAACCTACCTATTACCATAAAGATATTAAAACTAACGGTAGCTAATCCAATTAAAAAACCTTCAACTTTGATAAAATCCCTCATGTAAAGTGCGCCCCAAGCATCTACACTACCTTCAGTAAGAGCATGCATCATAGCTATAAAAGATAAAACAAAAATTATTAATGGCCATATAAAAAAAATATTAGTTTTGTTGTTTTTATTTTCCAGTTGATCATTTTCTAATTTTAAAACAATAAAAATATTTAATGGTAGTAATATTATTACATAAACAATTACATTATTTAAAAGACTTATATTCCATTCTAAGAACAAACTAGTAGCAATTGATCCAAGCAAAACTCCTAAACTCCAAAAAGCATGGAAACCAGACATCATTGATTTTTTTTTTCTTTTTTCAAGATTAGATGCATATAAGTTATAACTAATTTCAAAACTTCCATAACTAAGACCAAAAAAAAATGCCAAAATCATAAAAATTTGCAATGAAGGGACAAATGGTGCTGGCAACCATAGCAAAGCTTGTAAAATACTTGTGTATAATATTACCACTTTACAAGAAGTTAATTTAATTATTTTATTTGCAAATATCATTGCAATAATTGATCCAATTGCAAATATTGCCATTATTAACCCAATACCAAAATAATCTGTATTAATTTGATCTTTAATTGTAGGTATTCTTATTGTCCATAGACCTACATAAAAAGCCATAATAAAAAACAAAAGCCTTGTTGCCATTACATCATTAATTAATTTCATTTAATTTTGTATATTTAAAGAAAATATTTTTGATAAAATTTATTAAGTTCTTTGATCAGAACTCTTTCCTGCGTCATGGTATCTCGATCTCTAATAGTAACAGAGTCATCTTCTAAAGTCTCGAAATCTACAGTAATACATATTGGTGTTCCAATTTCATCATGTCGTCTATAATTTTTTCCAATATTTCCTGAATTCTCGAGTATAATCCTTCCAAGTCCAATATTTTGCAATTGATTCTTAATAGCTTTAGCTTTTTCAACTATTTGATCATTATTTTTTTTAAGTGGAATTACAGCTGCTTTGATGGGAGATAAATGAGGTTTTAATTTTAGAACTATTCTAGAATTACCATTTGTAATTTCTTCATTGTTGAAAGCTTCATTTAGTATAGCTAACAACCCTCGATCAACTCCTGCGGATGGCTCTATTACAAATGGAATAAATGTAGTTTTTTCTTCTAAATTTTGAACTCCTAATTTTGTAGTTGAATGTTCATTCTTTTTAACATTGGCGGTAATATCATAATCATTTTGATTTTTTGTATGAGATCCTAAATCAAAATCAGTTCTATTTGCTATACCTTCAAGCTCTTCTCTACCATGAGGAAACTCATACATAATATCTACTGTAGCTTTTGAATAATGCGAGAGTTCGTTTTTATCTACATCAACAATATGCAAATTTTCTTTATTCACTCCTTGTGATTCCCACCATTTAATTCTTTTTTCTATCCAGTATTTATGCCATTCTTCATCTGATCCAGGCTTAACAAAAAACTCTAACTCCATTTGTTCAAATTCTCTTACTCTAAATATGAAGTTTCGTGGTGTAATCTCATTTCTAAAAGCTTTTCCTATTTGAGCAATACCAAAAGGAACAACTTTATTTGTTGAGTCAATTATATTTTTAAAATTAGTAAAAATTTGTTGGCAGGTCTCTGGTCTTAAATAAGCAAACGAAGATCCATCATCAATAGGGCCAATTGCTGTTTTAAACATTAAATTAAATGGCCTGGACTCAGTTAAACTATCTGATTTGCATTCAGGGCAATTCTTATTTATAAGTTGATCTGCACGCCATCTAGATTTACAATTTTTACAATCAACCAATGGATCAGTAAATGTGTCTTCATGACCTGATTGTTGAAGTACGACTGGAGCACTTAAAATAGAAGCATCTAAACCTTCAATATCATCTCTCTCATAAATCATTGACTTCCACCAAGCCTGCTTTAGATTATTTTTTAATTCAACCCCCATAGGTCCATAATCATAAAGACCTTTTATACCACCATAAATATCATTTGATTGAAAAACAAAGCCCCTTCTTTTACATAAAGAGACTAATTCCTCCATTGAGTTTGCTGTCATTTATTCCTTTGGTTTATATTCTTTTGTTTTTGGATCTATTTCTAAATCGATAGTTGTTTCTTTATTTCTGTGAATATTCGATCGACTATTTCTGCTTGAAAGTATTTTGAAAAATAAAAGAATAAACAGTATAGCTAATATTAAGACAATAAATTTCATTATAACCCATATCTGGACCACATTATCATTTCTTCCAGTCTATTGAATAAATCATAATTATTTATAGAAGAAGAAAGTCGTTTTTGTAAAAAAGATTTTTTTTGATTAATAATTTTTATTTTTGCTTTACTGCCATATTTTTCACTTATTATTTGATTAATTGATCCAATTCCATCAGCTAATCCTAAATCAACACCTTTTTTACCTACCCAAAATAACCCTGAAAATATTTCATCCTCTTCAGAACTCAATAATTTTGAACCCCTTCTATTTTTTACATACTCTATGAAATTTTCATGAATTTGTTCCTGGATAGTTTTTAACCTATCAATATCTTCTTTTTTTTCTTCTTTAAAAGGATCAAGAAAACTTTTGCTTTTTCCAGATGTGTAAACTCTTCTTTCAACCCCAATTTTTTTTATAAGATCTACAAATCCAAATCCTGGAGAGATAACACCTATTGATCCAATAATTGAGTTTAAGTCTAAATAAATTTCATCTGCAGCACATGCAAGCCAATATCCTCCAGAAGCAGCAACATCTTCAACGAAGGCATATACTTTTTTATTTTTTTCTTTAGCTAAATTAATAATTTTTTCAGCAATTAACGATGATTGAGTTGGAGAACCACCTGGTGAATTAATAATTATTGATACTGCTGGGGATTTTTTATCGGCAAATAATTTATCAATTAACTTTTCGATTCCGTTAATACTCAATCCAGAGCGAGCAATTCCAGCCTGCCCAATTACCCCCGTTAATCTTAAGGTTGGTATATTTATATCTTTTGAAAACAATCTTTTAAACACACTGCTTAATAACAAAAGTTATTCTCTACTTAAAGGT
>JACWEB010000018.1 GCA_014653715.1 Pelagibacterales bacterium SAG-MED31 | reverse complement strand
ATTAGAAACAGAGTATGGTGGCAGTTTTGAAAATAGATTACGTTTTGCACTTGATGTACTCACTGAAATTAGAAAAAAAGTTGGTCAAAATTTTATTTTAGGAATACGTTGTGTTTTTGATGAAGTAGAAATAGGAGGTATTAGCAAATCTGAAGGTTATAAAATTGCAAAAATTTTATCTGACTCAGGTTTAGTGGATTATTTAAACGTCAACAGGGGAAGAATACATACTGATCCAATACTAACTAAACATATACCAATTCAGGGAATGAAAAGTGCTCCACATTTAGAATTTGCGGGAGAAATAAAAAAAGAAGTGAGCATACCTATATTTCATGCTTCTAAAATTTCTGATGTGGCAACGGCAAGATATGCTGTTTCAAATGGGTTGGTTGATATGATTGGAATGACAAGAGGTCATTTAGCAGATCCACATATTGTAACAAAAATTAAAGAAAAGAGAGAAGATGATATTAGACCTTGTGTTGGAGCTACTTATTGCTTGGACAGAATTTATCAAGGTGAGGAGGCTCTTTGTATTCATAATGCTGCAACAGGAAGAGAGTTACAATTTCCAAATATTATTAGTAAATCAAAAATAAAAAAGAAAGTTGTTGTAGTTGGTGCTGGGCCTGGAGGACTTGAAGCAGCAAGAATTGCAGCAGAAAGAGGTCATGAGGTTATAGTTTTTGAAGCAGCACCTGATCCTGGAGGCCAAATTAGATTATGCGCAAAATCTGCAAGAAGAAAAGATATGATGGGTATTATTGATTGGCGAATGCAGCAATGCATAAATAAAAATGTTAAATTTAATTTTAATATTATTGCTGAAACTAAAGATGTGATTAATGAAAACCCTGATACTATAATCATTGCGACAGGAGGTATGCCAAACCTTGAACTTTTTGAAACAAAAAAAGATTTAGAAAATGTTTTTACAAGTTGGGATATAATTTCAGGGGACGTCAAGTTAGCTGAAAATATATTAATCTATGATGAAGTGGGTGATCATACAGCTATGCAATCTGCAGAAATAGCTATTAAAAAAGGTTCAGTTGTTGAATTTATGACACCAGATAGATTAATATCTTCCGAAATAATGGGAATGAACTTAACTCCTTATTTAAAAAATCTTCAAAATAAAAAAATAACATATTCCATTGCTAAAAGATTAATAGATGTATCAATAAAAGGAAACAAATTAAATGCCATAATTGGTTCTGATTATGATGAACATTTTAAACATAACTCTACTTATGATCAAGTTTTTTTAAACTACGGAGTAAAACCTTTAGACGAATTATATTTTAATCTTGTATCTTTATCCAAAAATGAAGGTGAAGTGAACTACACTAACTTTATAAAAGGGGAGACACAAAATATTATTAAAAATAAAAATAACAAATTTAGTCTATATAGAATAGGAGATGCTGTTTCTTCTAGAAATATCCATGCAGCTATTTATGATGCTCTAAGATTAGTAATAAACTTATAAATACAATTAAACCAAATCAAGAGGTATTGAAGATAATAACTCCAAACCCTTGTCAGTAACTAAATACTGATCTTCTAACTTTGCCCCTTCATTTGAACTGACCTCTCCAATATAGCTTTCAACACACACCACCATATTTTCTTGAAAGGTACCACTATAATCCCCATTGCTATAATCTTCATTGGGATAGCCAATATACGGCCATTCATCACTCATTCCAACACCATGTATTTGACATGGATAGTGATTATCAAAACAATTATCTGGAAGTTGCCATGCTTTTTCTGCAAATTCTCTGAAAGATACTCCAGGCTTAATTAATTGTTCATTATATTTTACATTTTCATATGCCAAACTGTGAATTTTATTTTGATAATTGCTTAATTTTTTTCCTTCTACAAATGTTCTTGAAATATCAGCACAATATCCATAAGGCCCAACCATATCGGTATCAAAAGCAACGAGTTCACTTTCTTGGATAATTCTATTACTACATTCTTGAAACCAGGGATTAGTTTTAGGGCCTGAATTTAATAATCTTGTTTCAAACCATTCACCTCCATTTTCAATGTTTGTTTTATGTAAAATTGACCACAATTCTTCTTCTGTCATGCCTGCTTTTAAATTTTCGTGCATGAGTAAGATGCCTTTCTCGGCTGTTTTAATTGAAGCTTTCATACATATAATTTCATCTTGGGACTTTATCGATCTTGCAATTTCCATAAATTTTTGAGCGTTAATTATTTCGTATTCATAATTATTATTCAAAGCATTGATACCAGCTGGATCACAAACATCGATAATAAGTTTTTTATTTTCAGAACTATATTGCTTCATTAGGTCATCTATAACCTTTGACCATTCAAGAGCTTTATCATAAACGTTATTTCCCCACGTAAAATGATCCCAACTGATCACTTCTCTTACTTCATCGATGGTACAATTATTTTGGTAAATATGTTCACAATTTGGGTATTCAAATAATATTACTGGTCCACTTGCGGGAATAAAAACGTATCGCGTCATAAGGTGAAAGGAAAATACTGCCATATTTCTTGTATCGGTAGCATAACGAATATTTATTGGATCAAATAAAATACATGCCCCTATCTCATTTTGTTGTAATTGATCTCTTAATCTATTTAATCGATACATTCGCATACGATCAAAATTAATTTTATCTTCATAAAGTTTTGGTTTGAATCTGTTGTTTATAATTGAATCTTTTTCCCCAAACTTCGGACCAATTTTTCTATTGATATTTTTTGTATTAAAATTCATAGTATAATAATATACATTATACTTATAAACAAAAACAGAGGAAGATATGGATGATGAATTATTTAAAAAAGGTTTAGAAAAAAGAAAAGCTACTTTAGGCAAAGAATATGTAGAAAAAAATTTAGAACAAGCTGATGATTTTACACTGCCTTTTCAAAAGGCTATGACTGAATGGTGTTGGGGCTTTGGTTGGGGAGATGAAGTAATCGATATGAAAACTCGATCAATGATGAACCTATCAATGATTGGGGCCTTAGGAAAAATGAATGAATGGGAAATTCATTGTAAAGGAGCAATAACTAATGGAGTATCGAAAGACGAAATTAGAGCAATCATTCACGTTATTGGAATATACTGTGGTGTACCTCAGGCACTAGAGTGTTTTAGAGTGGCAAAAAAAGTGTTTGGAGAAAAAAATCTTTAAATTGATTTTTAGCTATAAATATAAAAAATATAACTAATGTATAATAGAAAACCTATAGATCCATAAGTTCTGCCAATCCTTTTTAAAAAAAACATAAATCCTAAGATCATTACAGTTACAAATAACATAAAGAGTAGATCCTCAGAACCAATTACTGCTGGTATGCTAAAATTTCCAAAAAAAGAGGAAACACCTAATACGCCCAAGATATTGTAAATATTTGATCCTAAAACATTACCAAGAGCAAAATCAACTTTACGTCTAATTGCTGATAAAATTCCAACTACTAGTTCAGGAAGTGAAGTGCCAAATGCAACTAATGATACGCCTATTATAGCTTCAGGAATATTTAATTCGTTTGCGATTTTAATTGCTGATTTAACAAAAAGATCTGATCCAAAAATAAGCAATACTATTCCAACTAAAATAAATATTATTGATATAATAAGAGAATAATCTCCTTTTTCCTCAACATCAGAAACATCAAGTGAACCCTGTTTCACTTGCATGTACATAATACAAAATAACAGGCCAATAGATAAAATACCAAAAAGAAAATTAAAAGGTAAGATTAAAAAGCTCATAGCTATTAAAACTAAAGCTAAGAAAATATTTATCCAAGCTTGATTAATTTGATTTTGGTTAATATTACTAATAGGAATTAAAAAAGATGTTGCGGCCATTACAAGTATTAAATTAGCAATGTTACTTCCAATAACTGCACCAACAGCTAAATCGGCATGATTTGTAACTACAGCATTAATACTGCTTGCTAATTCTGGTAAAGATGTTCCTCCAGCAATAATAACTACACCTATAGCAAATAGTGAAACTTTTAATTTTTTGCCAAAGCTAATCGAACCTCTAATGATTAGCTCAGCTCCAAAAACAAGCAGGCCTAAACCTATAAACAAAAATATTAAATTCACATGTACTTATTAATTTATTTTATAAAAAAAGATATAAGCAAAGATTAATCAATGATTATTGCAAATCAATAAGTTTATTGAACGACAGTATCCTGACTATTAATACCCGCAACTTCAACCGGTGCTTTCATAGCGTCCCTTCTAAATGGCTCTCCTAATTCTTGATTTAAAATAACCTCAATAAAAGTTGTCACACCATTCATCTGATCAACACATGATGTCTTTAGAGCATCTGTTAAATCTGATTGAGTGGTAACTTTAACGCCCTTAAATCCACATGCCTCTGCAATTTTTGCATAACTTAATTTTGGATCAAGCTCTGTACCAATAAAATTATTATCATACCAAAGCGTTGTATTTCTTTTTTCTGCACCCCATTGATAATTTCGAAATATAACCATTGTAATATTTGGCCACTCTTCTCGACTACATGAAGTCATCTCACTCATACTAATTCCAAAAGCACCATCACCAGAAAAACCCACAACTGGTGTATTAGGACAACCTATTTTTGCACCTAAAACAGATGGAAAACCATACCCGCAGGGTCCAAATAAACCTGGAGCTAAGTATTTTCTTCCTTGTTCAAAAGTAGGATAAGCATTACCAATTGCACAGTTATTTCCAATATCACTTGAAATTATAGCATCATCGGGCAAGCCTGCTTGAATAGCTCTCCAAGCCATGCGCGGAGACATTCTATCTGGATCTCTCTCCCTTGAGTCTTTATTCCAAGTAGTCCCTTCATCATCATCTTCATGATCAAGACTTGTAAGTGTTTGAAGCCATGCAGACTTAGTTTGATGTATTAATGCTTTTCTCTCTTCTCTTCCAATATCTCTTGCAGTTAAGCCACAAGTAGTTGATGAAGTTTTATCTGAATATAAAAATTTTAAATTTAAAAAAAATATTATAATTTGTAGTATAATTGCTGGAAAAAAAATAAATTTTTTTACAAAAAGAATTAAAACTGCTTATCAGTATGTGAGAATAATGCCAAATATGCCTGCCTTAATTAGAAAAGGTATTTCATGTATTGTCTCTAGTAATAATCTAAGTAGCAATAGTAAAAAAAAAATTAATGATCTTTTTTTGAAAGTTGGCAAAACAATATGGTTAAAAAATGAAAATCAGATTGATAAAGCAACGGCAGTTTCGGGTAGTGGACCAGGTTATATTTTTACTTTAATAAATTCTTTTGAAAAGGCTGCGCAAAAACTTGGTTTTTCAAAAAAACAATCTAGAGAATTAGTTTTAACAACTATCTTAGGGTCAGTTTACCTAATGAAGGAAACAAAAAAAAATCCAGATGAATTAGAAAAATTAATTGCCGTTAAAGGTGGAACAACTGAGGTTGGTGTAAAATATTTAAAAAATAATAATATCGATAAAATAATTTATAAAACTTATATTTCTGCATTTAAAAGAGCAAAAACGCTTGGTAAGAAAAATTAATGATTGATTCAGAAAAAAAAATTGCTGAAATTACTCTTAAAAAACTTCAAAATAAATCTTGGGATAGATTAACTTTAGATGATGTGCTTAATAAAAGTATCAAAACAAATAAATTTATTAAGACTAAAATTGATTTATTGAAAAACATAAATAGGTACGTAGATGATAAATTAATAGAAAGATCAAAAAATATTGAAAGTTCTTCTTCTAAAGACATGTTATTTGAGGTTTTAATGGCAAGATTTGATATTTTGCAAGAAAACAGAGTATCATTTATTAAGATTTTTAAAAAATTTAAAAAGTCACCAAAAAAAATTTTAGCATTATTTCCCTCTTTTTTAGAGAGCATGATAGTAACAGCAGAATTAGCTAAATTGAATGTAAATGGTTTAAAAGGTTCAATTAGATTAAAAGGACTTTTTTTTGTTTATTTCTTAACATTTAATTCTTGGGCAAATGATACTACTACTTCTTTAGAAAAAACTATGAATGCACTTGATAATAATTTAGATCAAGCTGAAAAATTTAATAAATATCTCAAGTGAAAGAAGTAATTTCATATAAGGAATTTGAAACAGTTGACATAAGAGTTGGCACTATTATCTCAGCGCATGAAAATTTTAAACTCAAAAAACCATCTATTATTTTGGAAATAGATTTTGGAAAAAAAATTGGTATTAAAAAAAGTTCAGCTCAGTTAACTGCAAATTATAAATCAAATGAACTAATTAACAAACAAATTGCTGCAGTAGTAAATTTTCAACCAAAACAAATAGGCAACTTAATTTCTGAAGTGCTCGTATTAAGTTTTCCAGATATTCAAAATGAGCCAATACTCTTGGAGCCAAACAATATTATACCTAATGGGGGTAAGCTTTTTTAAATAGGCAATTGAATTAGTGATTTTAACCCTCCAAAAGTGGATTTTGATAATTTTATTTCACCACCATGTGATCTTACAATATCTCTTGTGATAGATAAACCTAGTCCACTTTCTCCTTTTAGTTTATTTCGAGAAGGATCTAATGAAAAAAATGGCTTAAATACATCTTCATAATTTTTGATAGGGATTCCTGGCCCATTATCCTCTATTATTATTATACAACCATCATCACTTAAAAAAATTTCAATATTTAATTTATCAGCATATCTGAGAGAATTATCAATAATATTTTGTATAGCTCTTTTTAATTGTATAGGTCTTCCTGATGTTTTAATTATATTTTTTTCAAAAAAATTAATTTTATATTTTTTTAAATCAATATTTTTTATTATATCTCTTAACAATCTATTTATATTAATATTCTCAATTGGCTCGGGTGCCTCAGATCTAACAAAACTAACGTAACTATCAAGCATTGCAGTCATTTCATTGATATCTAATTCTAACTCCTTTTTAGCTTTTTCATCTTTCAGGAGTGACAACTGAAGTTTCATTCTTGTTAAAGGCGTACGAAGATCATGACTAACACCTGCAAGCATATCGGTCCTTTGTTTTAAAAATCTTTTTATCCTAGTTCTCATTTGATTAAATGCATTTGCAGTTTGTTTAATTTCTGAAGCTCCAGTTGCATTTAATTCTGGAGCATCTAATCCTCTCCCAAATGTTTCAGCAATAATTGCCAGTCTTTTTAGAGGTCTAATTTGTTTATTCATAAAAAAATAAGAAAACAATAAAAGAAGAATTGATGCAAAAAGCATCCACAATAAAAAAACAAAAGCTGTTTCACTATAAAGTCTATCTTTATCTACATTAATTAATAAATATTTCTTTTCATTAATTTGTAAAATTATTTCAACGCCATCATCAATGTTACTTAAATCATAAAAAAAAGGAATATTTAAATCAACAAGTGATTGCATTAATCTATTCGCTAAAATACCTCTATTATTTATTGAATTCTTATTATTTAAATCTCCATTATCTTGAATTTTTATTTTCATTTTAAAATCTTCTCTAGCTATTTGTATTGCTTCAAATTCTAGTTCTTTATCAATTAATTTTACTAGCACGCTTATATCTGCAACTACTGATTGTGTAAGTCTTTTTGAAATTATATTCCAAGAAGTTTGATAAAAAATAATGGAAGTGATTATTACTAAAACAATTATTGGAACAAAAATAATTATTATTGATCTGCCTAACAATGAGAGTGGTATAATTTTTTTTAAAATCATATTTCTCTACAAACTAGCATATAACCTTTACCCCTTATAGTCTTAATGAATTGAGGTTTCTTTGGAATTTTTTCAATTTTCTGACGTAATCTAGTTATTCCTACATCTACTTTTCTAAGCTCACTTTCATCAAATTCTTTGTCTGCTAATTCTTCTCTGGAAACAAGATTATTTCTTTTATTTATTAATTTAATTAAAAGGTTGTTTTCACCTTCAGTTAAATAAACTTCACTATTATTTTTTTTAAGATCTTGAGATTTGATATCAAAAATATAATCTCCAAACTCAATACGTAATTCAGATTGATTAATATTCTCATATAGTTTTAAAAGCTTTATAATACGAAGATATAATTCTTCAGGTTCAAAAGGTTTTGTCACATAATCGTCAGAACCCGTTTTAAGACCATGAATTTTATTATCATCTTCACCCATAGCAGTTAATATTATGACAGGTATATTTGATTTCTTTTTTATAAATGTTACTAAATTAACACCATCACCACTTGGCATCATTCTATCTAAAATTACTAAATCAAAAATAAAAAAATTTAATACTTCTTTTGCTTCTTCAAAGTCTTGACAAGTAAATATGTTTAAGTTTTTATCACTTAAATAATCTTTTAATAAATCTCTTAATCTTTCATCATCATCAACTAAAAGAATTGTTCTGTTCATCTTTAATCATTAATTTGTTGAAATATTTTTTTACTATTATCTTCGGTCATTTCATATAAAATTTTTTTGAAACCATTAATATTATCTTCATTAAATTTATTAATAACTCCTCTAATTTTTTTGATTTGAATAGTTGATAGCTCACTTTCAAGATTTTTGCCTTTTTCAGTAAGAGATAATTTCTTTGTTCTCTTATCAACTCCGGTAGAAACAATTATAAACTTTTCTTTTACTAATTGATTGAGAACCCTCGAAAGACTTTGTTTAGTTATTTGTAAAACGCTTAGTAGCTCTTTGATAGTAATATTATTTTTTTTTCCTACAAAATAAATTACTCTATGATGTGCTCTACCAAAACTTAATTTTTCAAGTATTTTATCTGGTCCTGAAGTAAAATCTCTATAAGAAAAAAATATAAGTTCTATAACTTTTCTTACTTCTTTATCATTTAAAAAGAATGGTGATATTAAATTATTTAGGTCAGCCATATTGACTTAATTATGCATCACTGATAGTCAATTGTCATTAAAAAAAAGAATTGAAGAAATTTATGAGTAAATCATTTGAAAATAGAGAAGGTTGGATTTGGATGAATGGTGAGTTTATTCCATGGAAAAATGCAACATCCCATATTATTTCTCAAGGTTTACACTATGCAAGTGCTGTGTTTGAGGGAGAAAGAGCATATAATGGTAAAATTTTTAAATCTGAAGAACATACTAGTCGATTTTTTAATTCTGCAAAAATAATTGGTATTGAAATTCCTTTTACTCAAGAGGAAATAAATGTGGCTAAGAAAAAACTCATTGATAAAATGAATTATAAAAATTGTTATGTAAGACCACTTGCCTGGAGAGGTGGAGAGCAAATGGGTATTTCTACAACTAATTCAAATATAAATGTTGCAATAGCAGTGTGGGATGACTGGGCTTCTTATTTTAAAATTGAAGATAGAAAAGCTGGATTAAAATTAATTACATCTCCTTGGAAAAGACCAGCACCTGATACAGCGCCATATGAAGCAAAAGCTTCTGGCCCATATATTATATGCACAATGTCAAAAGAATTTGCAGAAAATAAAGGTTATCATGATGCGCTAATGTTAGACTATAGAGGGTATGTAGCTGAGGGAACTGGTGCTAATATATTTTTCATTAAAAATAAAGATATACATACACCCATACCAGATTGTTTTTTAAATGGTATTACTCGGCAATCAGTTATTAAAATGGTTACAGACCAAGGATATAAGATTATTGAAAGGCACATATTACCAAAAGAAATAAATCAATATGATGAGGCCTTTCTTACTGGAACAGCTGCAGAAATTACACCTATAAAATCTATTGATAATATTAATTTTAACACAGGTGACAACTCAACTACTTTCAAATTTATGGGCGATTTTACTGAGTTAGTTAAAAGTTCTAATTAGAATTAGTAAGCCATTCATTTTTATTATTATAAAATTCATTTTTCCAAAAAGGCGCATCTTTTTTAAGATAATCCATAATAAAATTGCATGACTCAAAACTATCTTTTCTATGAGAAGAAAAGCAAGCAACAAGCACTATTTTACTGTTAACATTCAGTTTTCCATATCTGTGGATAATTAAGCTATCTACAAGTTTCCAATTTAAATTAGCTTTACTTATTATTTTTTCAAATTGTTTATAAGCCATTTCTTTGTAAACTTCTAAATTTATAGACCTGACTTTCTTATAATCATTTTCTTCTCTAACATACCCAATAAACGAAGTTACAGCACCCACATTAGAATGTAGATTTTTAATTTTATTAATTTCTTCTTCTGAATTAAAATCCTTTTTTTGAATTTTAATCATTATCCTCCACTTACTGGAGGAAAAATAGCAATTTCATCATTGTCCTTTAAGGTAATGTTTTTCATTATGTATTCTTGATTAACTGCAAATCTTAATATTTTTTTTTCCATATGTTTTTTTAAAGTAGGATATTTTTCTATAATAAACACTTTTAATTCATCTAAATTTTTAATTTGTATTGAGTTTATATTTTCCTCTTCATGATTAGTAATATCTTTAACCCAAGCAAAGTATTTTATTTTCATTTAAAAATGCCTTAGTCCAGATTTAAGATAATCATAACCGGTATATAATGTTAAAATGCCTGCAGTCCATAATGCTAATTTGCCAATAAAAATTATTGGGACTATAGTAATTCCACTCTCACTTAATATTAGAAATGCCAGAGCAATTAATTGAGTTGCTGTTTTAATTTTAGCTATTCTTGAAACTGGAACACTCACTTTAATTTTTGCAAGATATTCCCTTAAACCTGATACAGCTATTTCTCTAAGTAAAATTATCAAAGCAGGAATTGTCTCCCAATCTGCAATGATTTCTTTAGATGTTAAAATTAAAATTACTGCTGCTACAAGTAACTTATCTGCAATTGGATCTAGAAAAGTACCAAAGTTTGTAACTTCGTTTCTTATACGAGCAATATAACCATCAAAATAGTCAGTTATACTTGCTAAACAGAAAAGTACGAAGGCTACCCATCCATAAAAAGGATCTTTCAGATATATACATAAGACTATTATAGGAATTATAATAATTCTTGTGATGGTAAGGATATTTGAAATATTTAATTTCATAATTTTTTTTTAGATTAAGTTTAATCCATTAGCCATTAAAAAATTCATATAATTCTTCAAGTTTTTTTAAAGGAATCGTTTTAATTTGTTTTAACTCCTTAAGTGAGGCTGATTTAATCTTTTCAATTGTGCCAAAGTGTAAAAGTAAATCTCTTTTTCTTTTAGGCCCTATCCCTTTTATTTCATCAAATATTGATTTTATTAAGTTCTTTGACCTTTTTGATCTATGGGCAGTAATAGCAAACCTGTGTGACTCATCTCTTAATCTCTGGATGAAATTAAGTAAGTTATCATTAGGTTTTAGATTCAAATTTTTATTTTCAAGATGAATTATTTCTCTACCCGCATTTCTTTCAGGCCCCTTTGAAACACTTAACAAATCAATCTCATTTAATTTATATTTATTTAAAATTTTTGAGACGCTATTAAATTGCCCTCTTCCACCATCAATTATTATTACATCAGGAAATAAAGAATTATCTTTTTTATCAATTTTACTTAATCTTCTGCTAAGCACTTCTTCCATCATATAGTAATCATCAACTTTAGAAATATCTCTATTTTTTAAATTATAACGAATATTAAATTTCCTATAATGTTTTGGGCTCAAACCCTCTTTATCTGCAACTACCATCACTCCAACAGAATTTTTACCAAAAGTGTGACTATTATCATATGCTTCCACTCTTTTTATTTCAACTTTTCTATTTAACAAACGAGACAATGAGTTTAATGCTAAATTATGATTTTCTAAGCTTGATTTTTTAAGTTTTATACTTTCAAGTGCATTTTTTTCAGCTAGTAAAATATGTTGTAATTTTTCACCAGATTTAGGTTTTAGTATTTTTGTTTTTGATTTATTTTTTTTATTAAGAGTTATTTCAACTTCTCTCAAAAGATTTTGATTAATATTGACTAATATTTTTGGTGGAACATCTTTGTTAGCATAAAATTGGTAAAGAAAAGACTCAAAAATTTCTATATCTTCACTTGTATCATCATGGGAAGGAAAAAATGATTTGTTACCATAATTACTTCCATTTCTATAAAATTTACCATGAATACAACTTTTGTTTCCTAAAAGTTTTATTGCAAAAATATCAATATTACGCATGTCTTTAATATAAACAGATTGATACTTTTGGATTTGATTAACTGATTTTATTCTATCTCTTAATCTTGCAGCTTCTTCGAACATTTGGTTTTTGCTTGCAAACTTCATTTTTGAAGTTAGTTTTTTTTCAATTTTTTTTGTATTACCTTTTAGAAATTTTTTTGCATCATCAATGCTTTCATCGTATTTTTTTTTCATTAATATTATCAACACATGGCCCGCTACATCTTTTGATATCGTATAAAAGACAAGGTCTTGATCTATTACTAAATGTTCCCTCTGTGCAACTTCTTAATAAAAAAGCTTTTTGCAGAGCAATTAATGTATAGTCTGCAACAGCTGGAGAGACAAATGGACCAAAATAATCCCCTTTAATTATTTTTCTACCTCGATATTTTTGAAGGCGAGGGTATTTATGTTCTTTATTAATAAGAATATATGGAAATGATTTATCATCTCTAAGAATAATATTAAAACGTGGTTTGTGTCGTTTAATTAAATTACACTCAAGAAGTAATGCTTCAATTTCGGTATTAGTAACAAAAAAGTTCATTTTTTTTGTAAGACTAACCATTCTTTGTAATCGGCGCGTTAGGTTATTTAAATTTGTGTAATTAATTACTCTCTTTGCAAGATTTTTTGCTTTTCCTATATAAAGAATTTGACCCTCATCATTTTCCATTTGGTAGACTCCTGGTTGATGTGGGAGTGTTTTGGCTATGAATTTAATGATTTCATTACCTTTAAGACTAGCCTGAATATTTTTGAGATCTTCACTTTCTTTCATCTCTTTTTTTCCATTATCTTATTAATTTTCTAGATTATGATGTAAAATTATTATACTCCAAAAATTGAATTTTATAAAATTAGTCTAAATAAATAATATAATATAATAATTGGAGATTTGAAGATGGCTAAAATGACTACTGAGGAAGCTTTCGTAAAAGTTTTACAAATGCACGGAATTCAACATTCTTTTGGAATAATTGGGTCTGCTTTTATGCCAATATCTGATCTTTTTCCTAAGGCTGGTATTACTTTTTGGGATGTTGCTCATGAGTCAAATGGCGGTTTGATTGCCGATGGTTATACAAGATCAACTGGTAAAATTGCTATGTGTATTGCACAAAATGGTCCAGGTATTACAGGTTTAGTTACACCTATTAAGACCGCCTATTGGAATCACACTCCAATGCTCTTAGTAACTCCTCAGGCAGCAAATAAAACAATGGGTCAAGGCGGCTTTCAAGAAGTAGAGCAGATGAATTTATTTAAAGATATGGTTTGTTACCAAGAAGAAGTTCGTGATGCATCCAGAATGGCTGAAGTTTTAAACAGGGTAATATTAAAGGCAAAAAGAGGATCAGCTCCTGCTCAAATAAATGTACCAAGAGATTTTTGGACACAGGTTGTTGATATTGAATTGCCATCGATAATTGAGTTTGAAAGACCTGCTGGTGGCTCAACTGCTATAAGTGAAGCTGCAGATCTTTTATCCAATGCAAAATTTCCAGTAATATTATCAGGTGCAGGCGTAGTACTAGCTGATGCAATTGAAGACTGTATAAACATTGCAGAAAAACTAGATGCTCCTGTTGCATGTGGCTATCAGCACAATGATAGTTTTCCAGGTAAACACCCACTTGCTGTTGGCCCTCTTGGGTATAATGGTTCCAAAGCTGCTATGGAAATAATTTCAAAAGCTGATGTTGTTCTTGCTTTAGGAACCAGACTAAACCCTTTCTCTACCTTACCAGGTTATGGAATCGACTACTGGCCCAAAGAAGCAAAGATTATTCAAGTTGATATAAACTCTGATAGAATAGGTTTAGCAAAAAAAATTTCAGTAGGAATTTGTGGTGATGCTAAACTCGTTGCTCAACAAATTCTAAGTCAATTATATTTAACTGCAGGAGATATTGGAAGAGAAGAGAGAAAAGCATTAATACATCAAACTAAGTCTGCATGGCTTCAAACACTT
>JACWEB010000017.1 GCA_014653715.1 Pelagibacterales bacterium SAG-MED31 | reverse complement strand
TAAAGAATATATTATGGGAGATAATAAACTTTTAGCTCTTAATTCAGTTGATATATCTATCAAAGAAGGTGAATTTGTTTCTATAATGGGCTCTTCTGGTTCAGGAAAATCTACTCTGATGAATATTATTGGATGTTTAGATGTTCCATCAAGTGGCGAATATTTTTTTAGAGATAATAATATATCTAGTTACAATTCGAATATGCTCGCCGAATTAAGAAATAAAGATATAGGATTTATTTTTCAAAATTTTAACTTGTTACCAAGATTAAATGCTTTGGAAAATGTCATTTTACCACTTCTTTATTCAGGAAAAAGTTCTAAAGAAAGAACAAAGCTTGCTCTAGAAGCTTTAAACAATGTAGGATTAAATGATCGAACTCATCATAGACCTAATCAGTTATCAGGCGGCCAACAACAGAGAGTGTCAATTGCAAGAGCTATTGCTGGTAAACCTAAATTAATTTTGGCAGATGAACCGACGGGCGCACTAGATAGTAATACTAGTTTAGAAATTATGAAAATTTTAAATGACTTAAATTCAAATGGAATTACTATCGTTTTAGTTACTCATGAAGATGATATAGCTGATTATGGTTCACGTATTATTAAAATGAAAGATGGAAAAATAATAGAGGATAAAAATAATGTCCCTAACTGACCTCATTTATCTTTCTCAAAAAAGTTTAAGGTCTAATATTTTAAGAAGTGTATTAACTTCACTTGGAATTATTATTGGAGTTAGTTCTGTTATCACTATGATTTCTATTGGAACAGGTGCTAGATTAGAAGTTGAGCAACAAATAGAAAGATTTGGTTCTAATAATTTAATTTTAAGATCTCAAAGTTCAAATAACAGAGGCGTCTCTATGGGTAATAACTCAGTTAATAGCCTAACTTTAAAAGATATGGAGGCTCTTAAGAATGAGTTACCTGCTATATCTGCTATTGCTCCTAGAGTAAGCTTAAGTACTCAAATAATTGCTAATGGTAACAATTGGTTAGCTACAGTTACTGGTTCTACTAATGATTATTTTAAACTTGGAAATTGGAAATTTGAAATTGGAGAAGAATTTACGGAAGATGAAATTAATTCTGGTTCAAGAGTTGCCATAATTGGTAAAACTGTTCAAAAAAATTTATTTGGAACAGATAGTCCGGTTGACGAGGTAATAAGAATCAATAAAGTTCCTTTTACTGTTATAGGGTTACTAGATGCAAAAGGAGGAACGGCCTGGGCTGATTTAGACGATACAATTATTGTGCCTTTAAAAACTGCTAAACAACGTTTAGTTGCTAAAAAATTTCCAGGGGATCAAATTAGAAGTATGACTATTAATGTTTCTTCATCAGAATTATTATTTAAAACTGAAAAAGACATAGATACAGTAATGAGGAAGCTTCATAAAATCTCTGCAAATGGCAATCCTGATTTTGTAATTAGAAATTATGCACAATTTCTAAATGCAAGGCAAGAATCTTCAAGAGTTATGTCAATTCTTTTAGCTACTGTTGCTGGTATTTCATTGATAGTAGGCGGAATAGGAATAATGAATATTATGTTAGTGACTGTTACTGAGCGTACAAAAGAAATAGGTGTTTGCATGTCAGTAGGAGCTAAAAAAAGAGATGTATTGCTTCAATTTTTAATTGAGTCTTTAATGATATCTTTAATTGGGGGTTGTCTTGGTATAGCTCTTGGGCTAGGAGTAATATTTGGAGTAAGTGAATATTTTAATTGGAAAATGAGTCTTGATTATATGTCATTAGTTTTATCATTTGTTTTCTCTTCTTCTATTGGTGTTATTTTTGGTTTTTACCCTGCAAGAAAAGCTGCTAGTTTAAATCCTATAGATGCTCTCCGATACGAATAAACTATTCAAAATAATTATTTTCTAATATGTAATACTTTTAAATGTATCAACTTGGACAAAGTATTAAATCAAAACCTAGAAATCCTGAAATTAATAAAGGTAGACACCCAAGAGCTAAACTTGGATTTATACTAATGTCTACAGATCTTGCAGCAGAGAGTGATTTTTTTGATATAGCCCCATATGATGTAGCAGTTCATGTAACTAGATTAAAAACAGATGACTATACAACTAATGAAACTTTATCTCGACATATAGAATTTATGGCTGATGCTGCTTCAAGAATACAGCCAGATACAAAGCCTAATGTTATCAGTTATAGTTGTACATCAGGCTCAATAGTAATTGGGGAAGAAAAAATTAAAGAAGAAATTAAAAAAGGTGCACCATATGCAATCCCAATGACGCTAGTTACAGGTGTTATCGATGCGTTAAAAGAATTAAAAATAAAAAATTTAGTAGTAGGAACTCCTTATTTAGATGAAATAAATACTAAAGAAGCTGAATTTTTATATAAAAAAGGTTTTTCAATTATAAATATTCAAGGATTAAATTTATCTAAAGGAATTGAATTTGGAAGAGTTACACCAGAGTATTGGATAAAATTTGCAGAAGAAATTAATGAAAAAGATGCAGATGCTATATTTCTTAGTTGTGGTGGAATTAGATCTACAGAAGTTATAGATAAAATTGAGCAGAAAATTGGCAAACCAGTTATAACAAGTAATCAAGCTCAAATGTGGAGCTGTCTTAGAAGAGCAGGCGTGAATGATAATATATCTGGTTTTGGAGAATTATTTAATTTGTCATTAACTAAATAGTTTTTATTATGATTGATGTTGTTGCAGCAGTAATAAAAAAAGATAATAAATATCTAATTGCTCAACGGAATAGAGATAAACATTTTGCATTTCATTGGGAATTTCCAGGAGGTAAAGTAGATAAAAATGAAACTTTTGAGAATGCGCTTAAAAGAGAAATACTTGAAGAATTATCAATAGATATTAAAATAAATAATAAAATAGCATCAGAAAAATATAGAGATGAAAAAATAAGTGTAGAAATTCATTATTTCTTATGCGAAACAATTGATCAAGAGATTGTCCTATCTGAACATGAAGATATGAAATGGGAACTTAAAAAAAATTTATTAAATTTTACATTAGTTCCTGGAGATTCTAAAATTGTAAAATATTTATAATTATTTTCTAGTAGCTATATAAACACCAACAGCTGCAATAAATAATCCTATTAAATCGTTTCTTAATAGATCTTCACCTAAAACCATCCAAGCCATAATTGCAGTAGTTGGAGGTACAAGAAAGAATAAATTTGATGTTTTTGATGCAGAACCAATTTTAATTAAATACATTAGTATTGTGAATGCGCCGAAAGAAACCATAATTATCTGCCAGGACATTGACAAAATAAATGAAGTTGTAAAATTAATATATGCATTTTCAAAAAACATAGAAGTAATAAAAAGAAAAATAGCAGCTGCTATTGCTTGATAAAAATTATTTACCGTTAATGATAATTCACTAGTAAATTTTTTTTGCCATATAGTTGCTGTGGTAGCTCCAATTAATGCTACAATGCATGCAATAATACCTAATATGGGAATTGATTTACCAATATCTAATCCTATAACTAATATTGTTCCTATTAATCCTAATAATATCCCTAACCACTGAGTATTAGTAACTTTTTCTTTTAAAATTGGTCCACTTAAAATATTTGTTAATACAGGTTGCAAACCAACTATTAATGCTGAAAGTGTTGCAGATAAACCGATACTATAAGAGAAAAATACCCCTCCAAGGTAAAATCCATGAAAGAATATACCGGTAACGGCAGATTGAAAAATCAATGATCTATTAACAAAAATCTTTTCTTTAAAAAAATATGCAAATATTAAAAAACCAAATGCAACGATAAAAAATCTAAAAGAAAGTGAAGCAAAAGGACTGGCTGATTGCACAATTATTTGACCACTGACAAAAGCTGAGCTCCAAAAAAAAACAAATAAGAATGGAAAAAAATTTAACATTTAATATATATATAGTTAATTAAATAAAATTATTAATATTTTAAGGAGAAATATGTCAATTCTACAAAAATACAGTGATGCATTCATGAACAAAGATGAAGTTGCGATGAATGAAGTACTGCATGATGATTATAAATTTACAATGCATGCCTCTGGCAATGTTTTATCAAAGCAAGATGTTATTAAATGGGCATTAAGTGATGATATAGATAGGGACAAAGTAAGAATAGTCTATGAAAACGATGAAATAGGGGTAGAACATTCTTTTGTGACTTTTAGTGATGGTAATACTCAGGCAGTAATGGCTGTTTTTAAGTTTCAAGATGGCCAAATCATTTCTCTTGAAACTGGCGCTACTAATATGCCCAAATAAAATATATCTTTAAAGCAAGTAATCATTATTACTTGCTTTAAATTATGAGCTTATTCTTTAATATTTTAAAAATAAAAAAAATTCCTGATCTTTCTTGGAGCTCTAAAAATCCTCTTAATTTTAAACCAAAATTAATTACTCTTATTTATCTCATAATAGGACTTTCTTTATTTGCTATCGGTGAAACATTACTTATTACTGCTAATCAAGGTGTTAGTCCTTGGACTGTACTGGCTCAAGGTATTTCTTTCCAGTTTAATTTCTCAATAGGTATTTCAACTTTTATTATAAGCATAATTGTTTTATTATTTTGGTATCCACTTAAGCAAAAACCAGGATTAGGAACTATATTAAATGTGATTCTAATTTCAGTTGTAATAGATTTATCTTTGCCTATTCTTCCATATCCAAAAACTTACTTTTATCAAATACTACAGTCAATAATTGCTGTTTTTATTGTAGGTCTTGGCAGTGGATTTTATTTAACTGCTAATTTAGGTCCGGGACCTAGAGATGGATTAATGACTGGTTTACAGAATTTAACTAATCAACCAATAGCTTTAATAAGAACAATTCTTGAAGTATCTGCAGTAATTATAGGTTTTTATTTAGGTGGTATTGTAGGATTAGGAACTTTATTATTTGCTTTTGGAATTGGACCTACTGTCTCTATAAGTATATATATTGTAATGAAATATTTTAAATAATTATAATTTTTTTTGACTTAAAATAACATCAACTATTACAGCAATTAATAAATTCATCATTGTAATTGCACAAATAATAATAAAACTAAAAAAATAAATCCATGCCCACCAAAATATTTCTTGAAGAGGCAGCATAACTGTTTCCCAGCTAGATAATGTTAACACTTGAAATAAAGTAATTAATGAAACGCCTACGTCATTCCATCTATAGGGAATTATTTCTCCAAATAAAATAGATCCTATTGTAGCATAAATATAAAGAATGATAAAAAGTAATAAACTTACATAAAAAACTCTTCTAATTGAATTAATTAAGGCCTCTATGATTTTTTTTAATTCTGGAATTACTGAAATTAAACGTAATACTCTAAAAACACGTAAGAGTCTTAATAATAAAAAACTTGAATTATTTGGTATTGGTATTAATGAAATCAAAACTATTAAGGTGTCGAATATATTCCATCCACTTTTAAAAAAATCTGATTTTTTTGGCTCACTTATAAAACGTATTAATATTTCAATAACAAAAAAAATTGTTATTGCATAGTCTAATATTTGAATCGTATACTTTAATAATGAATTTAATTCATAAGTACTAATACCTAACGTAACTGCATTAAGAATAATAATAGATATGACAGAGAATTGAAAAATTCTTGATGAATTTAATTTAAATAAAAGTTTTCTCACAATATTTTCTTATAATGATAATAATAAAAATTTAAATAGTAATTTTATATTCATAAATTATAATGTTTAATATGAGTAATGAAAATATAGAAAATTATCAATGTCCGGAATGTGAATCAAAAACTATTAGATTTAAATTTAAGGTAAATAATAAAAATAAAAATGATGCATACACAGACGTTACAGAAGAAATTCAATGCGCCAAATGTTTTATGGATATACCTTCTAATATTTTTGTTATTGATAAAAATACCAATATTGAAGATAATAAAAAGATTTGGAAATCTTATTACAAACCTGTACACCTTGATAATGCAGCTAAATGTTCAAAATGCGATTTATATTATTGGGAAATTGAAAAAGAATTAGTAAATAAAAGCATAATTTCTTCAGATATTTTCTATCAAGCATTTGATACTAAAGGTGGTGGAGGTAAAATGATTTGTAGATTATGTGATCCAAATGCTTTTATAAATAACAAATAATAAAAGGATAAAATATGCCAGTTATAAGAGTTGAAATGTTCAAAAGAACGCAAGAACAGAAACGATATTTAATTAAAGAATTAACAGAAGCCTTTGTTAAAACGTGCGGTGGAAACAAAGATTCAATTAAAATATTAATAACAGAGGTTGATAAAAATGACTGGGCTTCTGGAGGAATAATAATAGCTGATAAGGAAAATTAATTATGAAAACTGCAATTTTATTTGGATCTACTGGCTTAATAGGTTCTAATTTATTAGAATTGCTAATAAATAATAATGATTATGAGAAAATCAAAATTTTTACAAGAACAGAAATTAAAATCAAACATCCTAAACTTGAGATTTATAATATTAATTTTAATGAACTAGATAGTGAAAAAAATAAAATGATTGGAGATGATTGTTTCTTTTGTATAGGCACAACAAGAAAACAAACACCTAATAAACAAAATTATACAGATATTGAATTAAACTTGCCAATTAAAGTTTCAAATATAACAAAAGAAAATAATATTAAATCTTTTATTTATATTTCATCAGGTGGAGCTAACGCTAAAAGTAAAAATCTTTATTTGCAAAATAAAGGTAAAGCAGAAAACCATATAATTAATCTAGGATTTAATTTCACTGCTATCATTCAACCTTCACTTTTATTAGGGAATAGAATAGAATTTAGATTAGGTGAAAAAATAGCTCAATTTATTTTTAAGAACCTTTCATTTGTTTTTACTGGCAAACTTAAATCTTTTAAGGCTATACATGCTAAAACTGTAGCAAAGGCAATTCTTAAAATTCTTAGAAAAAATAAAAGCGATATATATTTTACTTCAGATAAATTAGAAGATTTAGGAAATAATTATAAATATATTAACTAATTATTAAAAATCTTGAGTGTATGCTCTAATTCTTTTAAAATATGAGTTTCAAGTGTTTCAGAAGCTTCTTTAGAATTTCTATTTAATGCTGCTTCAAAAATTTTTTTGTGCTCTTCTTCTGACTCTTTACCTCTATATTCTTTAACTGCCATTTGATAACGTATATATTTATCATATAATATTGTGTGAAGATCTAATAAATTTGATGATCTGCAATTTGATACTAATGCTAAATGGAACTCCAAATCATACTTTTTCCATTCTTCTTTGAATTTTTTATAATCCTTTTGCATTTCTTTTTCTAATAAATGAAGTTTATGGCGTGCAGCTACTATATTTCCTTCCCAGTTTGTATCTCCGTTATCAATTGATAATTTAATAGCATGGCACTCTAATAATATCCTTAAGTTCGCAATTTCAATTAAATCACCTTTTGTAAAAGAATTTACAAAAAAACCTCTTTGCTCTTCTGCTTTAACAAACCCTTCGCTCGATAATCGATTTAAAGTTTCTCTTATCGTTGAGAGGCTTGCATTGTAATTATTTTTCAAATTATCTAATTTTAATTTTGATGCTGGTTTTAATTTTCCAAAAATAATATCTTTTTTTATTAAATCGTATGTTTTTGAGCTTATTGTATTATTTTTTTCTTCCATATTAAAATATCATATATTTTCAAAATTATATCATTTTTATAATAAAATAATATTATAAAATATAATTTATATTATAATATTTTTTTCTATGTCTATTATTAATTCTAAGAGATTGGTTCTCAAAAAAATTTCAACAAAAGATGTAAATCAATTAATTAAAAACTTGAATAACTGGAATATTGTTAAATGGTTAGTTAATGTTCCTTACCCTTATACAATTAATGATGCAAATTTTTGGATAGATAAATCAAATAATGAAGAATTATGTCTTAATATTTACAAAAACAACATATTGGTTGGAGGAATTTCAATTGATAAAAGAGACAGGAATGTAAATGAATTAGGTTATTGGATAGGTGAAGAATATTGGGGAAATGGTTATGCATTAGAAGCATGTCAATCTTTGATTTCTTATTTTTTTTTGAATAGTATAGAAAAAACTATTTATTGTGGCCATATGAAAGGTAATGAAAAATCAAAAAAAATTATATTAAAACTTGGTTTTAAAAAAATCAATACTGGCAAAAAATACTCAGTTTCAAGAAAAGAAGAAGTTAAAGATATAATTTATGAATTAGAAAAATCTTAGACTTTGTGAAAAGCCTAAGATATTTTTTAATTATTATGATTTAAAATTACATCACCTGTTTTTCCAACAACAGACTCAATAAGGTCTTTATTTAAATCCATTCTTTTTGATCTTGCCGCAGAAGCACGTTCCATTGCATCATTATCTACATATAATGAAACAAACATTAAAGTTGTATCATCTACACGAACTTCTAATAATTGCTCTGCCTCGGAGAATTCACTAGGTGCATTTGTTTTATAAGTATGTTCAATTTCATCAGCACCTTCTTTTGATTTGAAGTTTAAAGTTGTTATTCTAGCTACAGACATGTTATCTCCTTTTAAAAATAATTACTCTATCAAAATAATATGAATATAATAATTTATTTTTTAGTCTTAATTATTTATGTGTTAATCAATTAAAACTCTTAATTAAATTATGAAGCAATATTTTTCCTATAATTCACCTATTTTAATGCTAATTTTAATGTCAGTAGCTACTCCAATCGCTTTTAATGGCTGGTCAGCATTATTAAATAATTTTGTTGTAGAAAGAGCAAATTTTACTGGTGTAGAAATTGGTATTTTGCAAAGTATTAGAGAAATTCCTGGTTTTTTAGCATTTACAATAATTTTCATTTTATTAATAATTAAAGAGCAATCTTTTTCTGTAATTGCTTTAGCAATAATGGGATTAGGAGTTTCGTTGACAGGTTTTTTTCCTACAGCCTTTGGTTTGTATTTCACAACAATAATAATGAGTACAGGTTTTCATTATTTTGAAACAGTTAAAAACTCTTTAAGCTTACAATGGTTATCTAAGGATGAAGCCCCTCAAGTTCTTGGTAAATTAATTGCTGTTGGCTCAATTACTTCGTTGATTTTATATGGATTAATTTGGTGTTTTTTAGAAATATTTAACATTGATTATGTATACATTTTTTTATTTTGTGGAATTGCATGTATTGGAATTGCAATTTATTTACAATTAACTTTTCCATTATTTAAACCTAAAAATTCTCAACATAAAAATATTGTTATAAGAAAAAAATACATTCTTTATTATATTTTAATATTTTTATCTGGTGCAAGAAGACAAATATTTATTGTATTTGCTGCATTTTTAATGGTAGAAAAATTTAAATACAGTGCCTCACAAGTAACGTTACTATTTTTAATTAATTATCTTTTTAATTGGATATTTGCAGAAAGAATAGGGAGGATAATTCATATATTTGGAGAGAAAAAATCTCTCTCATTTGAATATATAGGTTTAATAATTGTTTTTATTTCCTATGGAATTGTAACTAATGCTTATATAGCAGCTTTTTTATATGTCATTGACCATATGTTCTTTGCTTTAGCTCTCGCTATAAATACTTATTTTCAAAAAATTGCAGATCCAAAAGATATAGCAAGTTCAGCTGGTGTGTCTTTCACAATTAATCATATTGCTGCAATATTTGTTCCAGTTCTTCTGGGATTTTTATGGATCTATTCTAACTCTCTTGTATTTTTTATAGGTGCTTTTTTTGCTTTATTATCACTAATAGCAACACAGTTTATTCCATCTAATTTGAAAGAAATAAAATTAGTTGGGCATGCCTAATAAATTATTCTTCATAAGGCATTACTCTTATATCATTACCATAGATTATCACAACTCTCTGCCCATTTTCTAGAGGATTATCATCCCCTTGAACAATTGCTGAGTCTTTTGTGTTATTATCAATATTAATAATATACTGAAATCCATCATGATCACCTAACTTTGCTTGTGTTACACTGCCAATTGCTGCTCCACCAATTGTGCCAAAAACAACTGCAATATCTTGACACTTTGTGCCAACGATTTCTTCTTCACCACATACAGCTGTACCCAGTAAACCCCCAATCATAGCTCCAGCCGTAGCTCCAACCCAATTTGACTCACCTTTAATTTTTACTGGTGACGATGATTTAATAAAACCATACTCAATTGAAGTAACTTTTTGTGCATCACTTGTTTTTACATTTGTAGGAGATGTATTAGAACAAGAATATATTAATAGAATTGATAACAGAGACAATATTTTAATCATTTATTTTAACTCCAACTGTTTTATTAATTTTAAACTCAACATTGTTTACTTTATTAATATTATTTACTTTGTTACTTTTTGAATTCATTGAACATCCAAATATAAAAATAATAAATATATAAACAAAATATTTTAACATAAATTTAAAATTTGATTAAATTATGACTTAATTCCATTTAATTTTGATCATAGCTTCATTTCTTCTTAGAATTGGCAGGGTAAATGGGCCATCAAAAATAGCTTTAGTACCATCATCTATCATTTCAATTTTATCTTTTTCAAGATATCCTTTTAATTTTGACAAGTGTTTTATATAATTTTTATCAGATACTCTTCCAGAATATTTAAGAACTGCATAATAACCTCCATCAATAGTAACTAAATTCACTCTTTTATTTGTTGGAATAGGAGCATTTTCAATTGAAAATTTAGATGGTAAATAGAATTGCATTACCATTTTATTATCTTTACTAAATTGAGTAACTGGTACAGTCATATCAATTTTAGCAGATTGTGTGACAGGTGCAGTCATGCTTAATTCTTCTGAAGTTGTATTTTCACCAGAAATATAATTAAATAGATATCTAAAACCAGAGGATTCATTTGTAAATTCAACTTCTACTGCTAATCGATCACCATATTGCCTGATTTCATAATCTGCGTTAGATTGAATAATTTCAAAAGATGGTTCTTCTAATGCCATAGATATATTAGTATAAATTAACGTAAATAATGAAATGACTAAAGTAAATATATGATTTTTAATCATAACATTTGTTATATAACGTTATTTTAATGAAATTCACTAAGCAAAATGAATAAAACTAATAAAATTTTAATATCATTAAATGTTATTTTTTTAATTTATTATTCAATTCAGCTTCTAATTTTTACTGATGAATTTTCATATAATAATTTAGGGTCATTTAATCACGCAATTGCAGGTTTAAGTGAAATAATTGGTATTATCTTTCTATCATTAGCAATTGCTCTTATTCTTATAATTAGAAATAAAACAAGAGGACAGTTTCCAATATTTTTTACAATATTTTTAATTCAATTATTAATATTTATTAATTTTTTAAGATATATTTTTTCTAACAGTCCAGGGGAAACTTCTATTGAGTCAATAACATTTAATGCTTTCATCTTTTTTCTTGGTTTGATAGTAAGTATATTTTTTCTTGTTAAGAACTATACAAATTTAAAGCAATTTTAATTCTTTTATAATTTTTTCTATTGTTGAAATAGTTATTGTAACTAATTTTTCACCTTTTAAAGAACTTGCATTTTGAGGATTCCCAATAATTCCAGTTTTACTAATATTTTGTGTGTCCCATTGTAACTTAACATTTTTTTCATAACCAATTATTTTTTTACTTTTTAGGTCTGGTGATAAAGAACCTTTTTTTATCTTATTAAGTCTGACATTATCTTTATCTAAGAACAGCATTAATGATGTTTCAAATTCACCTCCATGGTATCCATGAGATAATTCATTGATTGAAATAATTCTTTCGTAACCACTAAATAAAAAATAATTAGCTTTAACTATTTTTGATTTTGAAAATTTAGCTTTTAATTCTTTAGAAATAACTTCTATATGGCTGGTTTGGCCACCATGACTATTTAAAAAAACAAACTTATAGAACTTCTTAGAAAAAATACTTTCTAGGTAATCAATGCAAAAACTAATATAGTTTAGTGAATTTACAGACAAAGTTCCTTGAAAACTAGAATGTTCTGAGGATGAACCAATACATAGATTAGGTAAAACAACAAAATCTCTACTTTTACTATTTTTTTGGCATAATTTTTCTATAATTTTATCAAGAATGATTTTATCAGTACTGACAGGTAGATGAGGTCCATGTTGCTCAATAGCTGAAAATGGAACAATTATAATTGTATTTCTCGATAATTTAGAAATATCCTCTGTTGTTAAATTGTTCCAAAACTTTGTTAGCATTTGCACTATTATACATTTATATTACTCTTATGAAATCTCAATCTTTGTGGTTAATAAAAAAAAATAAACCTAAAATTTTGTCTAAAAATATTCATTACAAAAAAAATAATAAAACTGTTTTAGTTAGAACTTTATATTCAGGTATAAGTAAAGGTACGGAAAAACTCGTAGCTAATGGTAAAGTTGATCATACTCAGTTTAAAAAAATGAAATGTCCTTTCCAGAATGGCCACTTTAGCTTCCCAATAAAATATGGCTATATTAACATTGGTGAAATAATAGATGGTCCTAAATCATTTTTAGGCAAAATAATCTTCACACTTTTTCCACATCAATCTATTTTTGAAATTAATACGGAAAATATCAATGTTATAAAGGATAAAAATATTAAGAAATATTTGTTAACTGCAAATATGGAAACAGCTGTAAATATATTTTGGGACACACAAGCTAAAAAAAATGATAGAGTACTAGTTGTCGGATTGGGTTCAGTCGGACTATTAACAGCATTTTTTTTTAAATTACAAGGTTATAAGAATTTGTATGTTTCTGACACTAATTTAATAAAAAAAAGAATAGCAAAAAAACTAGATCTTAATTTTATTAATTTTAATAAAATTAATAAACTTGATTGTATTGTAAATACAACTTCTAATTATAATGTTCTAAATAACTCATTTTCTAAACTTAATCTTGATGGAAAAATAATTGAAGCAAGCTGGTATGGTAAAAAAAATCGTTAAATTACAATTAGGCAATGAATTTCATTCAAAAAGGTTAAGAATTATTTCTTCTCAAGTATCAAATATTCCACTGCATATGCAAAAAAAATATAATTATAAATCTAGATTAAAAATTGCTATAAATGCACTTGCTGACAACAGAGTAATGTCAATAATAAATAGTACAAGTAAATTTGAAAATTTAGAAAAAGATTATATATCTATACTTAATGATAAAAATATTATAATTCACGCAATACAATATTAAATGTACTCAATCACTGTAAGAAATAACATCCTTATTGCCCATTCTCTTCCTGGAGAGGTATTTGGGCCTGCTCAGAATATGCATGGAGCAACCTATGTTGTTGATGCTGAGTTTTTTTCAGAAAATGTCAATGAGTACAATATTATTATGGATTTAGGTGTAGTGACAAATATTTTAGCTGAAGTACTAAAATTTTATAGTTATAAAAATCTCGATGAAGTTAGTGAATTTAAAGGTATTATAACTTCTACTGAATTTATTGCTAAAGATATTTATGAAAGAATATGTTCTCGTTTAAAAAAAGATTTTAGTGACGATTATAAATCTTTGCATAAACTAAAAATAACTTTAACTGAATCAAATGTTGCATGGGCTTCTTTTGAGCAAGAAATTGATAAATAATTCTAGTAAATTTATTTTTTTATATCCTGGTAACATTAAACAAAAAACTGGTGGATATATTTATGAAAATAATATTTATGAGTATTCAAAAAGAAGGAATACACCTATTGTTTTTAAGGAATTATCTTCAAATTATCCGTTTCCAAACAGAAAAGATTTAAAAAATTTAAATCATATAGTTAATAATTTAAATACAGAAAAAATTCTTATATTTGATGGATTGGTTTTAGAGGGACTCTCTAAAGCCTCTCATATTTTAGAAAATTTTAAAATAATAGCTTTAATACACCATCCTTTATATTTAGAGTTTCAGGGAAATAAAAGTAATTATTTTTTTAATGTAGCCAAAAAGATCTATAACAAAGTCGATCATTTTATAGTAACATCTAGTGAGACTAAAAAACTTCTTTTAAAAAAATTTAATTTAAATTCTAATATTATATCTATTGTTGAGCCTGGAATTGAAA
>JACWEB010000016.1 GCA_014653715.1 Pelagibacterales bacterium SAG-MED31 | reverse complement strand
CAAATCAAGAAATCATCAAAAAGTCAAAAAGTCTGCTCAAAGTTTTGAAGTAAGGTTTAGAAAAGTGTTGGTTTTGCTCGTATATTTAACCAGGGTCGAGTAACAGAACGCCCCATTATTTATGAATAAAGAATTAATTATTGAATTTTTTTTAGTTTTTAACTAATTAGTCCTTATGCAAAATCAAGATATTAACCAAATAATTGAAAATCTTAAAGGTCGTAGAAGTTATGAGGAAAAAAAAGCCTCTAAATTAGGATTTACTTCACTTTATAATTACTTTGAAGATAAAATTTTAAAAGAAAAAAAAGTTTTTGAAGATAAAAAAAAAGAATCTGAAGAGATCAAAACAAATAATGATCTTAAAAATAAAGAACATAAAAGTTGTAGTTGTTGTTAAATAAATCTTAAGGCATTGTAAAAAAGAAAGTACCAAATTAAAAAAAGAAAGAATAAAATGAAAAAATTTGAAGATTTAATGAGTGTTAAAAGTGAAATCAAAAATATTTCTGCATCAGAAGCAAAGGATAAACTAAATGATCCAAATGTTCAATTTATTGATGTTAGGGATAAAGAAAGTTTTTCTAAAGGTACAATTGGAAATGCAATTCATATGGATAGAGCGTTCCTTGAATTTTATTTAGCAGAAGGTAGTCCTTTAGAAAAAAAATTTTTTAAGGAAAATCCAGACAAAGAATATGTAGTATTTTGTGGTGTAGGTGGTCAGGGAACTTTATCTACTAAGACAATGCAAGATATGGGAGTTAAAAATGTTAAGAATATTACTGGTGGTATGACTGAGTGGAAAAAAATTACAAAGTAATTATCATTTAACAACAGTTAAATATTTAGCATTTTAATAAAAAAAATTTTTTGTATTAATTTAATTTCTGATAAAATTATTCTCTGGATCGTGCAGAGCTTTATTTAATACTGAAGCCTTATATTTTTTCTTAGCAACCTCAATTTCAAAAACAGAATTAGATACATCAACATCTATTTCTGCATCAATATAACCGTAAGCTAAATTTTTGTTATATAAAAAAGAATAATTACCAGATGTTGTCTCTCCAACTATTTTTCCTTCATAATAAATAGGTTCATCATGGAGCAATAATGGATTGCCTGGAGTGGAGTCATTTAATATAAACATTAACAATTCCTTTTTTTGAATATTTTTATTATTAATTAAAAACTCTTTACCAATAAAATCTTCTTTTTTATTTAATTTAATTGCAAATCCTAAACCGGCTTCATAAGGATTTTCAGCGGGTGATATATCATGTCCCCAGTGTAAATAACCTTTTTCCATTCTCATGATGTCCATCGCATGTGCACCAGCATGGACTAACTGAAATTCCTTTTCTAAAGTAATTATTAGTTCATATATCTCTTTTGAATTTTCAGTTGGTATATATATTTCCCAACCTAGTTCACCAACATATGATATTCTCTGAAACCACATCTCGATATTATCTTTGATAATTTTCTTACCTGTACCAAATTTAAAATCATCGTTTGAAAAATAATTCCCAAATAGCTCTGTTAATAATTCCCTACTCTTTGGTCCAAAAATACCAAAACATGCAAAATCATCAGTTATGTCTTTAAAATTTACTGATGTGTCTAAATATTTTAGAATATGTTTTTTATCATGTGTTCGCACACCTGATCCTGTAACAACTCTAAATTTATTTTCTTCAATACATGTGACAGTTAAATCTGATTCAATTCCACCTTTAGAGTTAAGCATTTGTGTGTAGGTTATAGCTCCAATCTGATTTTTAATGTCGTTTGCACACAAGTATTGCAGTGAGGAATGACTACTGTTTCCTATTAATTCAAATTTAGCAAAAGGTGATAATTCAAATAGAGCTACATTTTTTCTGGCGTTGATAGTTTCATACTCAGCAGACTCGTACCAGTTTTGGTGACCATAACTATACTTATATTTTGGTTCATTTCCATTTATTGCGTACCACATAGGCCTCTCATATGCTGCTGATTGTCCAAAACAAGCTCCTTTATTTATCAAATGATCATGATACGGCATAAGTTTTTGATTTCTTGAAGTAATATGCTGTTTAAAAGGCCAATGCATTGCATATAAATTACCAAGTGTCTCTGTAACCCTCTCAGTTATAAAATCTAATTCTGAGTGAAATTTTTCAAACCTTGAAATATCAAGTGAAAAAATATCTTCTTGCATTTCACCATTCATCATCCATTCAGCTGTAACCTTTCCTGCTCCACCTGAACTGACAATTCCGATACTATTAAAACCGCCACATATAAACAAATTTTTTACCTCTGGAGTTTCTCCTAACAAGTAGTTAGTATCTGGAGTAAATGACTCAGGCCCATTAAAAAATTTCCTAATTCCTGATTGTTCTAAACTAGGTACACGCCTCATTGCGTTAATCAAATATGGCTCAAAATGATCAAAATCCTCTGGTAGTTCACCAAAAGAAAAATCATCAGGAACTTTGTGATTATTTGTAAAAGCAGGTTTAGCATTTGGTTCAAAAACACCTACTAATAATTTACCTGCATCCTCTTTTAGATATAAACAATTATTATAATCTCTTAGAACTGGTAATGATCTATCAATATCTGCAATAGGCTCACTTAATATGTAAAAATGTTCATCTGGATAAAGAGGTACACTAACATCAATCTCTTTGGCAATTTGCCTTGACCACATACCTGATGCCAAAACAACATATTCACATTCTATTTTTCCAAAATTAGTTTCTACTCCAACAATCTTGTTATTTTTTGTTAATATTTTTTTTACTGGGCATTTTTCAATAATTGTAGCACCATTTTGTCTCGCTGCTTTTGCCATAACGTTTGCCACTCCAACTGGATCAGCCTGCCCATCTTTTTTGATAAAAACACCACCAACTAAATCTTTAGTATTTATAAGAGGATATATTTCTTTTATTTCTTCATTACTAACTTGTTTAGCATCAATTTCAAAACGTTGTGCAAAAGTAAGCTGCCTCTTGAGCTCTTCTAATCTCTCTGGTGTTGTTGCTACAGTAAGTGATCCATTTTGTTTTAAACCTGTAGAAAGTCCTGTTTCCTCCTCTAATTTTTTATATAAATTTAAAGAATAGTTTCTAAGCTTAGTTATTGTTGCACTAGAGCCTAGCTGACCAATTAGACCAGCAGCATGCCAAGTAGTCCCAGATGTAAGCACATCTCTCTCAAGTAAAACCGTATCTTTCCAGCCAAATTTAGCTAAATGATAAGCCGTAGAACAACCGGCTACTCCTCCTCCTATAACCACTACTTTACAAGACTTTGGAGTATTATTTATCGTATTCATTTTATTTAATATATTTAATAAAGAAATTTATAGCAATTAATAGACTAATATTTATTAAAGATTTAAATAATTTTAGTCTTTAATAAAATATAATAAATAAAAAAAATGATTGGATATCAAAAAATTTTAAATAAAAATTTATTGAATGTTTTTATTGAAATATTAAAAGAAGTTGAAAGAAAGGGATTAGATGGAAAAAATCATCTATACATCACTTTTGCAACAAATAATTCTAAAACATCTGTTCCAGATTGGTTATTACAAAAATATCCTAATGAAATGACGATTGTAATACAACATGAGTATTATCATCTTTCAGTAAACAATAGGAATTTTAATATTGGGCTTTCTTTTAATAATAAAAAATGTGACTTATCAATATCTTTTGATTCAATAATTTCATTTGCAGATCCTTCATCAAATTTTGGACTTAATTACCCATTTAATAAAACTGTTTTTGAAAATAAAAAAAAAATTATAGATAAGAAAAAAAGACCTTTGAAAAAGAAGAATTCTTCAAATGTTATAAATTTTTCTAATTATAAGAAAAATTAATCAAGATATTTAAAATCAACCAATCTTCCTTGATTTAAGTTTATACAAAGAGGCGTGCCTGTAGGAAGCTCAATACTAGAAATTTCTTCTGGTTTATACATTTCAAGCTCAATCATCATTGCTCTCAACGAGTTGCCATGAGCTGCAATTAAAATATTTTTACCTTTTTCAATAAAGGGTTTAATATTTTCTCTAAAGTACGGCGATACCCTCTCTACAACATCTTTTAAACTTTCACCATTTGGTGGTGGAGTATCATAAGAGCGTCTCCAGATATGAACTTGATCTTTTCCAAATTTATCAGCAGTTTCTTGTTTATTTAAACCGACTAAATCACCATAATCTCTTTCATTTAATTTATCACTTTTTACTATTAGCCATTTGTTACTTTCAAATAAATTATTTAATCCAGCCTGTTTTATAGCAATTTCAGCCGTTCTATTTGCTCTCTCTAAAACACTACTAAATACTCTATCAATATTTATTTGGTGTTTTTTTATCAATTCTCCTGCTTTTTTGGCCTCATATTCACCTTTTTCTGTCAAAGGAACATTTTTCCATCCAGTAAATCTATTTTCTAAATTCCACTGACTTTGACCATGCCTAAGTAAAATAAGTTTGTTCATAGTATATTTTTTTAGTTATTAGTTTATGTTATATAAAACCTCTAATAACAAAGAATGACAAATAAAAAAAGAACAGAATCAGATAGCTTAGGAATTAAAAAAATTAAATTTAATAAATTATGGGGAGCACAAACACAGCGCTCCTTAGAAAATTTTAAAATTGCAAATGATAAAATGCCTAAAGAGGTTATTGTAGCATTAGGTCAGCAAAAAAAGGCTGCAGTTCTAGCTAATCATAGTCTTGGGTTGATAAGTAAAAAATTATCTAGTGTAATAATTAAGGCCTGTGATCAGATTATAAATTTAAATCTTATTGATGAATTTCCTTTATCAGTTTGGCAAACAGGCTCTGGTACACAGACAAATATGAATGCCAACGAAGTTATAAGTAATTTTGCGATTAAAATTTTGAAAGGAAAGGTGGGATCAAAATCTCCTATTCATCCAAATGATCATGTTAATTTATCTCAATCATCTAATGATACTTTTCCATCTGTAATGCACATAGCAACTAATGAATTAACTGATAAAAAATTAATTCCAGCAATAAAAAATTTAATAAAAGAATTAAAAATTAAAACAAAAATATATTCAAAAATTATCAAAATTGGAAGAACACATACACAAGATGCCACACCACTGACTATGGGAAATGAATTTTCTGGCTACCTTCAACAAGTTCAAAATAACTTTGATAGATTAATTTTAGCAAAAAAAGAGCTTAATTATTTAGCACAAGGTGGTACAGCCGTAGGTTCTGGTATTAATGCCCCAAAAAATTTTGATAAATTATTTTGTAAATTTCTTAATAATTTTACTAAAAATAACTATAAACCATCTAAAAATAAATTTGAAGCTATTGCAAACCATGATTCTTTAGTAAATTTTTCTAATACTCTGAACACATTAGCTATTTCATTATTTAAATTTCTTAATGATTTAAGATTTTTATCTTCCGGACCAAGGTCAGGTCTGGGTGAAATAAATATTCCAGCTAACGAACCTGGCTCATCTATAATGCCAGGAAAAGTCAACCCAACTCAAATAGAGGCACTTAGTATGATTTGTTGTCAGGTTATGGGTAATTGTCTAGCAGTAAATCAGGGAGGATCAAACGGTCATTTTGAACTGAATGCTTTTAAGCCGCTAATTATATTTAATATAATAAATTCAATTAATCTTCTTTCTGATGGAATAAATAGTTTTAATAAAAATTGTCTGAAAGGCCTTACAATTAATAAAGAAAATATTAACAAACATCTTAATAATTCACTTATGCTTGTTACAGCATTAAACCAATATATTGGATATGATAATGCTGCAAAAATTGCCAAAAAAGCTTTTGATGAAAATATGACATTGAAAGAAGCAGCTATTAAATTAAACCTAGTAAGCGAAAAAGAATTTACTAAAATAGTTGATCCTAAAAAAATGATTTAATCAATATATTCGTAGTTTGATTTATCTGAAAATAATTTTCTTAAAAGTTGATTGTTAAGAAAGTGTCCAGATTTCTTACCATAAAAATACCCTATAATTGGTGAGCCTGCTAAATAAAGATCACCAATTGAGTCTAGTATTTTATGCCTAACAAACTCATCTGAGTATCTTAACCCATCTTTATTTAAAATTTTATTTTCTCCAACAACTACAGCGTTTTCAAGAGACCCTCCTAGAGCTAAACCATTAGATCTTAAATATTTTACATCTTTCTCAAAACCAAATGTTCTTGCCGCAGCTATATCAGATTTATAGTTTCCATTAATTAGTTGCAATTGACATGATTGTTTTGAAACAAATTGACTTGGAAAATCAATTTCAAAATCTATAGAGAATTGATTGTTTGGAATTAATTTAACTGAACTATTTTTACTCGATACTTCTATTATTTTTTTTACATTTAAAAGTTTTCTTTTTTTATTTTGCTGTTTGATGCCAACTTTCTCTATCATCTCAACAAAAGGTTTAGAACTACCATCCATAATTGGAACTTCAGCACCATTTATATAAATATTTAAATTATCAATATGTAAACCTGATAAAGCACTCATTAAATGTTCAATGGTTGAAACTTTTAATCCATCATCATTTGAAATTGTTGTACTCAAAAGGGTCTCTGAAACATTTGACCAAATTGCTTTTATGACATGGTTTTTTTTTGAATCTTTTCGAATAAATTTTATGCCATTACCAATTTTAGCTGGCTCTAACCTCATATCTACATCTTTACCAGAATGAAGTCCTATTCCTTTAATACAAATAGTCTCTTGAATAGTTTGTTGATTATTATTATTATTTTTATAATTAATAGCTATCATTAAAAAAAAGTGCTGTTACCAACACTTTTTTATATTTTTTTTGAGATTCCACAACTAACTGAATATTACAAAATATTACACAAATTTAGTTTGCCTGCCTTCTTAGAAAAGTTGGAATATCGAGCAATTCTTCTTCAGATTCTTGATTAAAATCTTCATCTGAGTCATTTTCAGTGGCACTAAATTCAGGATCTAGTTTTTCACCTGTTGGTTTAAAATCTTCTTCCTCTGAAAAAGTTATATCATCTATTTTTTCTGATATAATCGGTTCTGTTTTATTTATGTTATCTGTTGTCTCTTCTAAATTTTCTGAAGAAATATTATCAAATAAGCTTAATCTTCTAACCGAAGTTTCACTTACATTAGATTCTTCTTCTTTGTCTTCAAAATTTTTTTCAATTTCATTTGTAATTAAGTCAGTTTCTCTAATTTGATTTTCTGAACTATCAGCATTATTAGATTCGATACCCTCAATTTCTTCGATATTAATTTCTTCAGTATTAATTTCTTCAGTATTAATTTCTTCAGTATTAATTTCTTCAGTATTAATTTCTTCGGTATTAAATTCTTCCTCAAATTTAGATAATTCAATTGCTTGATTATCAGACTCAATTTCTTCTTTTATGTTTTCAGCATTACTGTTTTCTAAATCACTTTCAGAAATTTCATTTTCTTTATCATTGCTAATTTCAAGCTGATTATCTTTTTCTAAATGATTTTGTTGTTTTTCAAAAGTTGATTTTTGAATTCTCTCTTGATTTACATCATCTTGCTTATAGACATCATTATTTATGTTTATTGGCACAAAACTATCCAAAGGCTTTGCATTAGTCACAACATTAGAATCAATACCAGTAGCAACAATACTTACTCTTACTAGGCCATCTAGTCTATCATCACAAGTAGTTCCATAAATAATATTTGCCTCTTCATCTACTTCTTGTTTAATTCTGTTAGCCGCTTCATCTACTTCATATAAAGTAATATCTTTTCCACCAGTAATGTTAATAATTAATCCTTTAGCCCCCTTCAGAGATACATCGTCAATAAGTGGATTTGCAATTGCTGCCTCTGCAGCTGCTACTGCCCTACCATCTCCTGATGCTTCACCTGTGCCCATCATTGCTTTACCCATTTCTGACATAACTGTTTTAATATCAGAGAAATCAAGGTTTATCATTCCAGGCTGAACCATCAAATCAGTCACACCTCTTACACCAGCGTATAAAACATCATCAGCCATCTTAAAAGCATCTGAAAAAGTAGTGTTTTCATTTGCAATTCTAAATAAATTTTGATTTGGAATAGTTAATAAAGTGTCAACAAATTGTTGAAGTTCTTCAATTCCCTTTTCAGCTAACTTCATTCTTTGTGAGCCTTCAAAATGAAAAGGTTTTGTTACTACTCCTACAGTTAAAATTCCTCTCTCTCGTGCAAGCTTTGCTATGACAGGTGCAGCACCTGTACCTGTGCCACCTCCCATACCAGCAGCAACAAAAAGCATATGACTGCCATCAAGTTTTTCAGTAATTTCATGAATTGCCTCTTCTGCTGCTTGTTTTCCAATGTCTGGTCTCATTCCTGCACCTAGACCTCTAGTACTATTTAAACCTAATTGTATTTTGTTTGGACATGAGGATATTTTTAAAGCTTGTGCATCTGTATTTGCTATTAAAAAATCCACTCCCTCCAAATTTGAATTCATCATATTGTTAACGGCATTTCCACCTGATCCGCCAACACCTAAAACTGTTATTTTTGGATGCAGATTATCACCCACATCTTGTAATGAAATATTAATTGTCATTTATAATCTCCGCCGTTTAATTGTTTTTTAACGATTCGTTGCCGAAATCGTCAATCACTATTATCTATATTTAGTATATCAAATATATTGATCTAGCCAATTAAAAAAACCTTTAAATCCTTGTCTTTTTTGTTTTTTTCCTTGTTTTTCAATAATTTTGTCTAAAAAAATATCAGGCTTATAAAAACTACATCCAATAACATCAGCATAGCCTGAATTTAATGAATTTTTAAAATTAATAAAATCTTCTTTGGGTAAACCAATCCTTACATTGCTGGAAAATATTAACTCAGCATATTGAGATATTCCTTCTAATTGCGCACCTCCCCCTGTTAAAACAACATTTTTAATTTGCTTTTTATGAAGATTATTTTGTTTTAGCTTTTGCCAAACCATTTCTAAAGTTTCTTCAACACGAGGTTTAACTATAGAGTTAATTTGCAACCTGTTAATTTGAACAAATTTATCATTTTCACCTGATATTGTAGGTACTTCAATAATTTCATATTCATCACTGGGTGCACTTATTAATGAACTATATAGTGTCTTTAATCTTTCAGCACTATCTAAAGTTGTAGATACACCTCTAGCAATATCATTAGTAATATTGTTACTTCCAACTAAAATACTATCACCATATATAAACTTATTGTTTTCAAAAATTGAGATTGAGGTATTAGAATGTCCCAAATCAATACATATTGAACCAATCATTTTTTCATCATTGCTTAATACCGCTAACGAAGAGGATAATGGAGTGGGAACATATGAGTCAATTTTAATATTCATTTTATCAATGAGATTTTTATAACTTTTTAGAATTTTATGAGGAATCAATATTTTATAGAATAATAATTTAAGATTATATGCATAGTTACCAATCGGTGAATTACTGATTAAGTTGTTATCTAGAACATAGCCATAAATATTATTAAATATTTCATAATAATTCTCATCTGCAATAAAATAATCAGAATTGTTAATTGCTTTCTTAACATCCAATTCAGTTATTTGATGATCTAAATTTTCTATTTCTGAATCATAATATTTTGAAATACTATCTATTACTGGAATATTTAGATTTATAGAATTTATTTTAGTTTGTGATTTTTTTTCAGACTCATAAATTAATGATTTAACATCAGTTAACAATTCTTCAAAATTTGTAATTATATTTTTTTTTAATATTTTAGATGGATAGCTTTCACATGATAATAGTTTAGTATCTTTATTATCCTTTATCTCAACTACAGCACAAGAGATATTAGAATTACCAATATTTAAACCAACTTTAATCATTTATTTAAAATTTATAATTGCTTTTTTATTATTTCTTAAATCTATACTTTTAATAGATAGAATTTCACTTTCATTTAATTCTTTAATTAATTTAATATAATTTATTAATGAGTAATCAATATTTTTTTCTGATATATATACTTTAATTTGATTATAAAATTTAAGATTCCATCTTCTATCTTTAATATAATGAGCTTCTGAAATTTTCATTAACTCTGGGTATTGTAATTTTGAAATAATTTCTAATAATTTATCAGCATTTTTTAATGAATTTTTTCCAGAGAAAATAATATATTCTTCATCTAAATCTCTATTTACCTTATCTATAATTTTACCATCTTTAGCAAAATAATAAATTTGTTCATTAAAGAGATATAATCCGACAGGTTCATATTCTAAGATTTCAATTTTAATTATATTTTTTAGATTTGTAGTTAGATTTACAGCTTTTACCCATTTTAAATTAGTAATTTCAGCAGAAATATCATTTAATGGTATAAGAAAAATTGATTGCCCTAAATATTTATAAATTATTTCAGATATTAAAGTTTTTTTCGTTCTAATAATAGTATTTATTTCATATGATTCTAATTGGTAATTATAATTTTCAGAAAATTTTTGAATAAAATTTTGATACCTTTTTTTATTCTTAAAATCATCATAAATTAAAAATAAAAATATAAAAAGAATTAAACTAAGTATGAAAAATTTAATTTTTTTAGGTTTTGATATGAAAATATATTTTTTTTTATTAAAATTAGTATTCATTATGCATTATTAATTAATTCTATAACAATATCTTCAAATTTAATTTTTTGATAATTTGCTTGCTCAGGAAGTAATGAGAGTTTTGTCATTCCGGGTTGAGAATTTATTTCTAAAAAATATATTTTATTATTTTTATTATTATAAATAAAATCAATTCTTGAGAGAGTTTTACATTTAAAAATTTTATGAATTTGTAAAGCTAATTTTAAACATTTAGTATAATTATGCTTTGAGATTCTTGCTGGAATATAATGATTAGAAAAACCTTTTGAGTATTTTGCTTGATAGTCATATGTTTTATTTAAGGACACAATTTCTGTTACCTGCAAAGATTGTGGGACTAAATTATTTTCTAAAACTGATACTGTTAATTCTTTTCCTGATATAAATTTTTCTAATATAAATAATTCATCATTTTGAAATTTTTTTTTAAATTCACTTAATTGTTCAAGAAAAATTTTTAAATCATTATTTGACTTTATTATTTTAAGTCCATAACTAGATCCACTGGATACAGGTTTAAGTACAAATTTTTTAAATTTTTTTTTAATTTGAAATAATAATTTTTGATTAATTTTTCTACATTTTACTATTTTAAAAGAAGGGGTTATTATATTAAATTTATTAGCAATTTTTTTTGATTTTAATTTATTAAAACTATTAGCAGAGGAAATTTGATTTGAGTGTGTATAACGAAATTTAATATTTTTTAATATTTTTTGTATTTTTCCATCTTCACCAAATGTTCCATGTAAAGCATTAAAGCATATATATTCACTTGAAAATCTCAAAATATCCTTTTTAAATGTATCAGGATTAACAGTTAAAGTTTTGAAATTTATTTTTAATTTTTTAAGAGCTTTAGCAACTTCTTTTGCTGTATTTATTGAAACTTTATGTTCTTCGTTATAACCACCTTGTAATATTAAAATTTTTTTCAATCTAACCACCTAATATTTTAATTTCCCATTCAAGAACAATTCCAAACACATCTTTTACCTTTTTTATTATAGTTTTGCCTAGTTCCTCAATGTCACTCGCAGTGGCATTACCATCATTTATTATAAAATTAGCATGAACTTTGCTTACTGAAGCACCTCCAACTTTAAGACCTTTGCAACCTGAATTTTCAATAAGTTTGGCAGCAAATTTACCAGGAGGATTTTTAAAAGTACTACCTGATGTTTTTTCTCTTAGAGGCTGTGATTTCTCTCTTTTAAATTTTATTTGATTATTCTTTGCAATAATTTCATCATAAGATGAATAACTACAATTAAAATCCACTTTTAAAATAACTGAATTTTTTTCTATAGTTGAAGATCTATATTTTAAATCCAATTCTTGTAAATTTATGTATTTGACTTTTCCTTGAGAATTTAAAATTAAGGCTCCTTTTAAATTATCAGATGTTTGAGATCCATAACATCCAGCATTCATTTTTACAGCTCCACCAATTGTGCCAGGTATACCTATAAAAAATTCAAAATCTTTTATTGAGTTTTTTGAAGCAAATTTTGCTAAATTTATATCTAAGACAGCAGCACCAACACTTATTATATTTTTTTTAATCTTTATGCTATTAAAGGTTTTTCCTAGTTTTATGATCAATCCTTTATATCCTGAGTCTCGAACTAGTAGATTGGAACCAACTCCTACAATATAGTATTTTATTTTATTTTTATAACTAACAATTTTCTTTAAATCTTTGAAATTATTTACAGTTACAAATCCCAAAGTCTTTCCTCCAGTTCTAAACCATGTAGCTTTTCCCATATCATAATCTAAAAAAATTTTACTTTTAATCTTTGATTGAATTTCGTAAATTATATCATTCATTTATTTTTACAAACTTACTTGCTATTTTACTTATTGAGCCAGCACCCATAAATAAAATAATATTTTTTTTGTATGTTTCTTTAGTGATAATTTTGTTCAGATTTTTTTTTCCCACATAGAATACATTTTTTTTATTTTTTTTAATCTTTTATAAATATCTATTGTTTCAAATTTTCTAATTATTTTTTCACCTGCTGAATATGTATCTAATAAATATAATATATTTATTTTATTTAATACTTTTAAAAATTCATTAAATAAAATTTTTGTTCTTGAATATCTATGAGGTTGAAAAACTACAATAATATTTTTATTAACTTGTTTTGCCCCTAATAAGGTTGCTAAAATTTCAGTGGGGTGATGAGCATAATCATCATAAATTTCTGAATTATTAACTTTACCCAAATATGTAAATCTTCTTTTTACTCCAATATAATTTGCTAAAGCTGATCTAATATAATTGTTTTTTACACCAGCCAAAACACCTGCAATTATACTTGCTGCTCCATTATAAATATTGTGCAAACCAATAGTTTTAATTTTATAAGAATATGAACCAAACATATTATTAACAGGGATATTAAATTTTAATTTAAAATTAGTATAATGCTTTTCAAAGACTACTTCTTCAATATAAACATTTGAATTTTTATTTTTTTTTGAAAAAGTAATTATTTTTCTTGTATTATTTTTAAGAATAATTTTTTTTAGATTTTTATCATCCTGATTTATTATAGAAATTCCATAAAAAGGAAGGTTCATAATAAATTGCTCAAAAGCAAATTTTAAATTTTTTTCAGATTTGTAATAATCAAGATGCTCAATATCTAAATTTGTTATTATAGAAATTTGATGAGGTAGCTTTAGAAATGAGCCGTCACTTTCATCAGCCTCTACTACCATCCACTCACCTTTTCCAAATTTATTATTTTTAGATATCGAATTTATTATACCACCGTTAACAATTGTTGGATCAAGATTTCCAGATTCTAAAATATTTCCAACTAAACTTGTTGTTGTAGTTTTTCCATGTGATCCAGCGACAGCAATACATTTTTTATTTTTCATTAGTTCACCAAGCATATCGGCTCTGCTTACAATTGGAATATTATTTTTTTTAGCTATTTTTATTTCAGGATTATTTTGACTTACAGCAGAAGAATAAACAACTACGTTAACATCAGCTATATTGTTTTTGCTGTGACCTATTTTAATATTAATACCAATTTCTTTTAATCTTTTAATATTATCACTTAAAACAATGTCACTGCCAACAACTGTATAACCAATTTTATTCATTAATTCTGCAATTCCTGACATGCCAATGCCACCAATACCAATAAAATGAATTTTTATTTTTTTATTTTTATTTATCATTTTTAATAAAATTTGACATTAATTCATTAGTATTTTTGATTTCAATTTTATTAAAATTTTCTTCTAATTTTTTTTTAAATTTATTATCACTTACTAATTTATTTATAAATAACATGATTTCATCATCATTTTTTTTATTTTTATCTATAATCATCGCACAATGTTTAACAGTTAGTATTTTAGCATTTTCATATTGATGATTATCTTTTGATGAAGCTAAGGGACATATAATTGCAGGAATTCTGTAATTTATTAAATCATTTATAGTGCCTGCACCTGATCTACAAAGGGCAATATCTGTTTTTTCCAAAATATATTCAAAATTATTAAAAAATTCTTTTATAGTGAAATTATAATTATTACTGTTTAATAAATCACCAATTTCTTTGTGCTTTAATTTAGGTGCCTGAATGAAAAAAAATATTTTTTTTAAATTTGGTATTTTTTTTAAATTTTTTATTATTTCTTGAAAAAAAACTAATATTTCTAAAGAGCCTTGACTTCCAGCAAATACTAAAAAATTAAATTCAGAGCTATCAATATTTTTTTTATTTATATTTTTCTTAATGTTTTTTTGAGGCAATCCTACAACTAATATCTTATTGTCATATTTTTTAATACCTGAATACTCTTTTTCAAAATTCATAAATATTTTATTAGAATATTTTATAAAATTTTTATTTACTTTACCTACTACTGAATTTTGTTCGTGAATATAGAGTTTTGTTTTATAAAAATATTTAAATAATAAAAAACATACTAAAGGTGTAGATGAAGCATAACTTCCAAATGAAATGATAGTTGTGGGTTTAAGTTTGATAAAAATTATTAATGATTTAATAAATTACAGAATTCCTGCAATTATATGTCCCTTAGCTTCATC
>JACWEB010000015.1 GCA_014653715.1 Pelagibacterales bacterium SAG-MED31 | reverse complement strand
ATCGGATGAATATCTTTCATCCCAAAATTCGATCGGTTTTAAAAAAAATGATTGTAATTCAATACTAAACTTTCTTATCTTGCCAGTTTGTTCATTTTCATTTCCATTTAAACTAAATGGTAATCCAAGAATAAATCCCCCAATATTATATTCACTCAAGAATTCCTTAATTTTTGGCAAGTCTTTTTTATTACCTTTTCTAGAAACTGTATTGAGCGGAGTTGCTATTGTAAATGATCTATCAGATACAGCAATTCCAATTGTTTTGTAACCTATATCTAGACCTACAAGAATTTGTGATGTAATAAGTTGCTCAATTAAATTATTAGTTTTTTCAATCACTGGAGACATATAAATTGAAGTTAGACACAAATACAATAAATAAAATCGCAAAACTTGCCAGAATAAGACTTTCTGAGGAAGAGGCAAAAGAATTACTTAAGGATATGAATTCAATTTTAGATTGGGTAGAGCAACTTAATGAAGTTAATACTGATGCTGTTGAGCCATTGGCAAACATTTCATCTGCGATTTTACCTCAAAGAAAAGATGAAGCACAAGATATAAACTCAACTGATGAAATTTTAAAAAATAGCCCCGATAAACTTGAAGGATATTTTGCAGTTCCAAAGGTTGTAGAATAATGGAATTTAAATCAATAACTCAACTAAAAACATTATTAGATGAAAATAAAATATCTATTAAAGAAATTGCTGAAACATACATAAAGCGAATTAATGAAAAAAAGGAATTGAATATTTTTGTTTATTTTAACGAAGATATAATTCATTACCAAGCAAAAGAAATAGAAAAGTTACCAAATGATAAAACCTTAAAAGGTATCCCTATTGCTGTAAAAGATCTTTTTTGTACTAAAAGTATGCCTACTACTGCTGGATCAAAAATATTAGAAAATTTTAAACCTACCTATGAATCATTTGTTACTCAAAAATTAATCAATCAAGGATCAATGTTTGTGGGTAAAACAAATTTAGATGAATTTGCAATGGGTTCTGCTACCAATACCAGTTATTTTGGAAATACTATAAATCCTTTATCAAAAAATGATAATCCATTGGCACCAGGAGGATCATCAGGTGGTTCAGCTGCAGCTGTAGCTGCAGATTTATGTTTAGGTGCTACAGGAACAGATACAGGAGGATCTATAAGACAACCTGCTAGTTTTTGTGGTGTTGTTGGAATTAAACCAACCTATGGTTTATGTTCTAGATGGGGAATTGCAGCTTTTGCATCAAGTCTTGATCAAGCTGGAATTTTTTCAAAGAATGTAAAAGATGCATCTATCTTATTACAAGAAATAGCTGGCTATGATCAAAGAGATAGTACTAGCTCAAATGTTCAAGTACCAAGTTTTTATAAAAATCTAAATCCTAGTTTAGATGGTAAGGTTGTTGGAATACCTAAAGAATATACTGTTGACGGAATATCTGATGAAATTAATGGAGTTTGGGAAGAGGCTATAAAGTCTTTAGAAAAAAAAGGAGCTAAAATAAAATATGTTTCATTACCTCATACTAAGTATGCTTTGCCTACTTATTACATAATTGCCCCTGCTGAAGCTTCATCAAATTTAGCTCGATATGATGGTGTTAAATACGGGTTTAGGGCTAGTGATGCAAAAAGTTTAGATGATATGTATGAATTAACTAGAAGTGAAGGTTTTGGAAAAGAAGTTAAAAGAAGAATACTAATTGGAACCTATGTATTATCAGCAGGTTATTATGATGCATATTATTTAAAAGCTCAAAAAGTAAGAAAGTTAATTGCGAATGATTTTGTTGAAACATTCTCAGATTGTGACTTGATCTTAACTCCAACAGCTCCAAGTGCAGCATTCCCCTTAAATGAAAAACAAGATGATCCAATTAAAATGTATCTTAATGATGTTTTTACAGTACCTGCTTCATTAGCAGGTATACCTGGTATTTCAATTCCATATGGTAAAGATAAACAAGGTTTACCTCTGGGTATTCAGCTTTTAAGCAAGCACTATAATGAACAAGAAATTTTTAATGCCGCTTTTGCACTAGAAAAAGATTATGAGTAATTTAGTTAAAGGAAAAAAATATCAATGGGAAACTGTAATTGGTCTTGAAATACATGCTCAAGTAAAATCAAATTCTAAACTATTCAGTAATTCTTCTACAGTCTTTGGATCAAAACCAAATAGTCAAGTTTCTCTTGTTGATGCAGCGATGCCAGGAATGCTCCCTGTTATAAATAAATATTGTATTGAACAAGCTGTAAAAACAGGAATTGGCTTAAAAGCTAAAATTAATAATTATTCAGTTTTTGATAGAAAAAACTATTTTTATGCTGATCTTCCTCAAGGATATCAAATTAGTCAGTACAAATATCCAATAGTAGGTGAGGGAAAAGTTACAATCGATTTTAAAGATGGCAGTTCAAAAGACATTAGGATTGTTAGACTTCACTTAGAGCAAGATGCTGGCAAAAGTCTTCATGATCAAAATCCTACAAAAACTTATGTTGATTTGAACAGATCCGGAGTTGCCTTAATGGAAATTGTAAGTGAGCCAGATATTAGAAGTGCTGATGAGGCAGGTTTATATATTTCAAAAATTAGATCTATTCTAATGTATTTAGATACTTGTGATGGAAATATGCAAGAAGGTTCACTTCGTGCAGATGTAAATATTTCTGTTAGAAAGCCTGGTGATGATTATGGAACACGATGTGAAATTAAGAATTTAAATTCAATTAAATTTATTAAACAGGCTATTAATTACGAAGTTAAAAGACAAATAGAAACTTTAGAAGAGGGAGGTGTAATTGATCAGAATACTCTTTTATTTAATACTTCTAATGGTAAAACAAGACCAATGCGTAGTAAAGAAGAAGCGCATGATTATCGTTATTTTCCAGATCCAGATTTATTGCCTTTAGAAATTAATCAAAAAGATATTGATAAATTAAAAATTTCAATACCTGAATTGCCGGATGATAGAAAAAAAAGATATGTAAAAGATTATAGTTTGTCAAACTATGACGCCTCAGTACTAACTGCAGATAAATCTGTGTCTGATTATTTTGATACAGTCATCAAATCAGATAAATCTTTGCAAGATTCATCAAAGATAGTTGTAAATTGGATTACATCAGAGTTATTCTCTCTTCTTAAAGATAATAATATTGAAATATATGATTCTCCAGTTTCACCAAATCATTTAGGTAAGCTTGTAAATTTAATTAAGGCAAATGTGATTTCAGGTAAAATTGCTAAAGATGTGTTATTAGAAATGTTTAATTCAAAAGAAGATCCTGAAATTATCATTCAGAAAAAAGGACTAAAACAAGTAACAGATACAAGTGAAATTGAAATTATTGTTGATGAAGTTCTTTTAAATAATAAAAAAATGGTTGAGGAGTATTTATCTGGTAAAGATAAGTTATTAGGATTTTTTATAGGTCAATCAATGAAGAAAAGTAAAGGTAAAGCTAATCCAAAAATTTTAAATGATATTTTAAAAAATAAATTATCCAAAAAAAATTAATCTTAAAGTAAAAATTCTATAAGATATAAAAATAAAAGTAGCTATAATCCAAATAATACTGCCTTTATAGCTTTCAGCAGATCTCCATATTCCTATACTTATAAATATAGTCCAAAATACTAAAATAATTTTAGATAATATGCTAAAATTACTGAAATCTAAAAAAGGTAAAGAGTTTATAAATTGATTATTTCCAAATAGATAAATTTCAAGATTAAAAATTATTAATATAAATAACGCATTTAATAATTCGCCAACTATCCAATAAGATCTCCATAATGCAATTTCACCTTTCCAAAATTTATTAATTATTTTTTCCATTTTTAAATTTTAATATTATTTATATATTTTTAAAGTAATTTAATACAACCTCTTTAAAGTTAAATATAATCAAAAACCTTCATTGTTTCTCCAAATTTTTCACAAATCAATTTATTTTGTTCATTTGTAAGAACATTTTTCCATTGTTTAGATTTTCCTATTCTAAAAAAAGGATTAGATAGCTTTTGATCTTTTAATTTATTTTTTTCTTCTTTTTGTAAATTTTTAATTGTAGTTGTTTTAATGATATTATTTAATTTATTTTCAATATTTATAAATTTTATTTTGTAATTGTTTTCAAAAAAATCAATAATTTTTAAAATAGTTTCTTTTTTTTTCTCAACAATTTCTTCATACTTTATTATTAGTTTGGGTGTCTTTTTTAATTGGTAAATCCATGAAGTAACATGTGTATCCCATGTTGATAAAAATACTTGAGGTATAATTTTTTTATCTAAAAATGAATTTTCACTATTAATCCAGTTAATACATGCATCTTTATTTGTAATGAATTTAACTGACTCAGCAATTGAAATATTGGCATAATGTGACCAAGATATTATTACATCTCTTGGATCTCTTACAATATAAATAAATCCTCTTATATTCTCTACTTTGGTGAAATTGTAATTGATTATTTTCATATTGGCAGAGTGTGTTTTAAAAAAACCAAAATCTTCTTTTAAACCTAAATTTTTTTTTGATTGAGACTCTATTAAATATTTTGATAAAATTTCTAATTTATTTAAATTGTTAAAGTCATTTTTATTTTTATCTTTTATAAAATTTAGATTTCTAGTACTTTCAAAATTACTAATATATTTTATTAAATCTAGATTAACAACACCGTCTTTAGTAAAAAATAAGGCTGCTATAATCAATCTTATTAATGTGTTCCCACTTTTAGGATAAGAACATAACCAGAATATGTGATTAGACATAATTTAATCAATTATATTACCGTAAATAATTTATATTTACTTCAAAAATAATTAATTAATACTTTTTAAATAATAATTTAGTTGTAATAAATTTCTTTCAGCGCTATCAATATTTATTGTTTGCACACCATGAAAAGAAATATTTGTTCTTGGAAAAATAAATAGAGTATTTGGTAAGAATTCAACTTTTTTTACTAAATTAAAATCATCTACAGGATAATGTCCTTTAACCTCATTATTTTTATGAAATTCTTTATCTTTTGGTTCATAAAGCGCTGTTCCTAAATCTTTTAGATTATTATCTGTTGGAATATAGAATAAAAAGGTTAAAAATTTTGATGGTGTATCAGTATGAACTCCAAGTTTGTATTTCGTTACATCTTTAACTAGCGATGATGCAATCCTAAATTTGAAATTACTTGTTCCAAACATTTTTTTTTCATCTTCACTAAATTCTCTAATTCTTTTACTGATTGATTCTTTAAATTCATTCGCAATAACATTAAAAAACAGCGGGTTCGTAAATAATTTTATTATTTTATTAAAAACATCTTTTTGTTTTTCATTTAGTTTTTCAATCGTATCATTATTTAAGTCAAAAACAAATCTTTCTGCAGGGTAGTTAGATGACACTCTTCCAGTTTTAATAATTGGAGTATATTGATCTATACTCGGTAAGTTATCTGTTAGTTCTGTATAAAAATTTTCAGGGAATATATTATTTATTACTTTATGACTAAAAGGATTGGTATCAATTTTTACTTTCTTAAAATTATTCAGAACTTCATTTATCATAAATGTAATTAAAAAATATTAATTTCCACATAGTTATAATATATATATGTAAAATTATATATATAATATAAATTATATCTTAGAAATGGATAAAAAAGAAGAATTTGAAAGAAAAATAAAAGCAAAAAATGAATCAATTATAGCTACAATTAAAGATCCAATTACAAATAATATAATTAAATTTAATGTTGTAAATAAGCACACTCTTTTTCGAGCACAGACATTATATACCAAGGAACCAATTACGATTGAGTGGATAAGAGGTTTTGAAAAAAACTCTATATTTTTTGATATTGGTGCAAACATTGGTATTTACACAATATTTGCATCACTTGTAAGCTCTTCCAGAGTTTATTCATTTGAACCTGAGTCAAATAATTTTCAAGTATTAATGCAAAATATAATTACAAATAATTTAGGAGAAAAGATAACACCTTTTCAAATAGGTTTGAGTGATAAAACTGAATTAACAAATCTTAATATGAATTTTTTTTCACCAGGATTATCTCATCATACTGTTGGTGATGATGCATTAGATCATGCAACTTTAAAACCTATTAAAAGTAAATTTAAGCAAGGTATATTCTCAACTACTCTTGATGAAATATGTTTCAATTGGAATTTGCCAATTCCATCTTATATAAAAATTGATGTAGATGGTATAGAGCAAAAAATTATTTCCAAGTCTTCGAAAGTTCTCTCATCACCTTTAGTAAAATCTGTATTAATAGAAATTAATGAAAATAGAGATGAAGATAAAACAATAATCCAAAATATGACTGAATTAAAATTTAAATTTGATAAAGACCAGGTAAATGAAGCAAAAAGAAAGACGGGCGCGCATAAAGGATATGCTGAATATCTTTTCTATAGATAATTATTAATAAATTTTAAATACTAATATTTTTTCAATATTAAATCTACTTCTTAGATTTTCTTTAAAAAATATAAATAAAATAGTACTGTTTTTTTAACTAATTAATAAAGAATTAAAAAGGGCTTGTTAATCAACTCATCTACCTGAAGATATTTTTAAATTTTTGTACACATTAAACACACTCAATTTAAGCTAATAAAAGAGTTGGAAAAAAAACCCAGGTAATATATGGTATTTTTTGTAATGATCCAACAACAGGAGAGATGGGTGAGTGGCTTAAACCACAGGTTTGCTAAACCTGCGAAGGAGGTAACTCTTTCCGAGGGTTCGAATCCCTCTCTCTCCGCCAATTTTTAAAATGTTTTTTGGAAGTATACCTGCAGTAATTACACCATTTCTAAATAATCAAGTTGATTATAACTCCTTAGAGAAAATAGTTGATCATCTTATAAATAATGGATCTAATGGATTGGTTCCATGTGGAACTACAGGCGAGTCACCAACTTTATCTCATGAAGAGCATAAAAAAATTATTCAAGAGACAATAAGAATCAATGATCAAAGAGTGCCTATTATAGCTGGCACTGGTTCAAATAATACCGAAGAAGCTATAGTTTATACAAAGCATGCAGAAAGTGTTGGGGCTGATGCTGCACTAATTGTAACTCCATACTATAATAAACCTACACAGCAGGGACTTTATGCTCATTTTAAGTCAATTGCTGAGTCTGTAAATTTACCAATAATTATTTACAACATCCCAGGAAGATCAATAGTAGATATGTCTATTGAGACAATGATAGAGTTGTCTAAAATTAAAAATATTATTGGCGTTAAAGACGCCACAAATGACTTGTTTAGACCGCTTATTACATCTGCATTTATGGAAAATACATTTTGTTATTTATCTGGGGAGGATGGAACAGCTTTAGCATTTCTTTCACAGGGTGGTCATGGGTGTATATCAGTAACAGCGAATGTAGCACCAAAATTATGTTCAGAAATGCAATTAGCTTGGAGAGAACGTGATATTGAAAAAGCACAAAAGATAAATTTACAATTAGCAAAACTTCATAATTCATTATTTCTGGAGTCTAGTCCTGGACCTGTAAAGTATGCAGCTTCTTTATTAGGCTTATGTACTAGCGAGACAAGATTGCCATTAGTAGAAATAAGTCAAAATACAAAAAAAAAAGTATCTGATTGTTTAAAAAAACTTGATCTAATTTAAAATGAAAATCATAGCCAATAATAAAAGGGCAAATTATGACTATGACATTTCAATAAAAATTAATTCTGGTTTGGTTCTGACTGGATCTGAAGTAAAATCCTTAAGAGATAACTCATCTTCAATTAAAGAATCATATGTTGAAGAAAAAAGTGGAGAATTATGGCTCTGTAATTGTTTTATTAAGAAATATCATTCATCAAGTGATAAAGAAAATAATCCAACAAGAGAGAGAAAATTACTTATTTCAAAAAAAGAACTTAATAAATTAATTGGATCTATAAAAAGGGATGGGTTTACAATAGTGCCTATTAGTTTGTTTTTTAATGATAATGGACTTGTTAAACTTAATATAGGTCTAGGAAGAGGTAAGAAAAAATATGACAAAAGACAAAGTCAAAAACTAAAGGATTGGAATAAAAATAAACAAAGATTGCTTAAAAATAATTAATTTTTATTTGCTTTTTCATAATTTGTATCTATAAGCCATAAATGGCTAGAATCACGGTAGAAGATTGTATTGATAAATTTGATAGCAGGTTTGAGCTTGTGTTAGTTGCATCTAATAGAGCTAGAAAACTTCACTCTGGAGATTCCCCAACTGTTGAAAAAGATAATGACAAAAATACAGTCATTGCACTAAGAGAAATTGCTGAAGAAACAATATCAGCTGATCAGTTTAAGCAAAGTTTAATTGAAGAATATCAATCAGTTTCTCCAATTGAGGATGATGAGTTATCTCTCGAATTTAATGATGAAAATAATAGTGAAGCTGATGAAAATAATAGTGAAGCTATTGAAACTGAACATGAGACTGAGACTGGGACACTTTCTGAAAATACTATAAAAATAGAGGAAACAGAAGAATTTAAAGAGATAATTACAGAAACAAGTGATAATGATATATCCAATGAAATCAGTGATATACAAACGGATAAAACAAGCTAAAATAAGCTTTTTCTATTTTTTTTTCAATTAGTTTAACTCTTACTAATGATTATTGAAAAGATTAAAGAGCTTGAAAAATTAATTCAATATTTGAATGAACGTGATAAGTTGGTTGTATCAAAAGCTATTAACTTTAGTAATAAAGCCCATGAGCATCAAATTAGACAATCAGGAGATCCTTTCTTTACTCATCCTATTGAAGTAGCAAAAATACTAACCTCAATTAAACTTGACGCTTCTTCAATTGCTGCAGGTTTGTTGCATGACACAGTAGAAGACACTGACATTACAAATGAGTCAATTCAAAATAATTTTGGAGAACAAATCTCTCAATTGGTTCAAGGACTTACTAAAATTAATAAAATGTCTCTTAAAGCAAACAAGTTAAAATTAGGAGAAAACTATAGAAAATTACTTCTAGCTGCAACTGAAGACTTAAGGGTAATATTAGTTAAGCTAGCAGATAGACTTCACAATATGAGAACCATTGAATTTATTAAAGATGAAAATAAAAGAATAAATACTTCAATGGAAACATTGGAAGTATTTTCTCCCCTGGCACAAAGACTTGGAATGAAAGAATGGCAAGACGAACTTGAAGATCTAGCTTTTAAATCTATTAATCCTGAAGCCAGGAATTCTATAATAGACAGGTTGGATTATTTAAAATCAAAAGATGAAAATATTATTGATGAAATAAGATATGAATTAACCTCTATTTTTTTAGCAGAAGATTTAAATTGTAAAATAGATGGAAGGATTAAGTCACCTTATTCAATTTGGAATAAAATAAAAAAGAAAAATATATCATTTGAACAACTTTCAGATATCATGGCATTTAGAATAATTACAAATTCAACTAGAGAATGTTATAAATGTCTAGGTGTAATTCACAGAAAATTTTCATATATTCAAGGTAGATTCAAAGATTTTATTTCTGCACCAAAATCTAATGGATATCGAGCAATTCATACTTCAGTAATGGGGCCTAAAAACAAAAAAATTGAAATTCAATTTAGATCAAATGTAATGGATCAAATTGCAGATTTTGGAGTAGCTGCTCATTGGAAATATAAAGATCCAAAAAAAATAAAAGATAATGATTCCAAAGAATATAAATGGATGCATGAGCTTGTCGATCTTATGAATTCTTCTATTAATCAAGATGAATTAATTCAAAATGCTAAAATAAATGTATTTCAAAATGATATTTATGTGTTTACTCCTAAAGGCGATGTAATTGAACTGCCAAAAAATGCAACTTCTGTCGATTTTGCATATTCAATTCATTCACAAATAGGAGATAAATGTGTTGGTGCAAAAGTAAATGGAAAACTTCAACCACTTAAAACAATCCTAAAAAATGGCGATCAGATAGAAATAATCACTTCTGAGGAGTCGCAACCTTCACCTTTATGGCAAAGATTTGCTGTGACATCTAAAGTAAAATCTCAAGTAAGGCGTTTTTTTAGAACAAAAAAAAGAGAAGAATATATTTTATTTGGCAAACAAATATTAGAATCATTTTTTGAAAAAGAAAATTATGAACTTAATACATCTACAATAAAAAAATTAAAAAAAGATTTCAAATTTTCAGTTATCGAAGATTTGTATGAGTTAGTTGGATCAGGAAATATGACAGCTTTTTCAGTTTTAAAAAAAATCTACCCGGAGTTTAATTATAAACCATCAAATAAATTCCAAAATGAAACTGAAAAATCAATTAAATTAAAAGGACTTACGCCAGGTATGTCATATCATTTATCTGGATGTTGTTCACCTATCAAAGGAGACACTATTGTAGGTATAGTTACTGCAGGAATAGGCGTTGCTGTTCATACTGTTGATTGTGAAACATTGTCATCCTATAGTGATAATCCAGAAAGGTGGCTTAATATCTCATGGGAAAATACTACTAGCAAAAATTCAATATCAAATGCAAGATTAAATGTTGTTCTTAAAAATCAGCCAGGCAGTCTTGGTAAAGTTACAACAATTATTGCTAAAAATAATGGTAATATTTCTAATATAAATTTTTCTATTAGAAAAGTTGATTTCTATGAAATAATAATAGATATTGAGGTAAGAGATACAAATCATCTTAAAAATATATTAGCAGCTTTGAGGTTGGTTTCAGAAGTTTCTTCTCTTGAGAGAATAAAAGGATAAATTAAGTGATACTTAAAAATGGAATAGATATAATTGATATTAGAAGAATAAAAAAAACATTGAATCGATATGGTGATAGATTCATAAAAAAATGTTTTACAAATAATGAAATAATAAAATCTGAAAGTAGAATTAAATCAGTTGAGTCGTATGCTAAAAGATATGCGGCAAAAGAAGCTTGCGCTAAAGCTTTAGGCACAGGTCTGGCTAGAGGAGTATTTTGGAAAGATATTGAAGTTTATAATGATAAATTTGGTAAACCAAAAATCAAATTATATAAAAATGCTCTTAAATTTCAAAAAAAATTAATTAAAAAATTGAATATTTCGATCGAAGTATCTTTAACTGATGAAACTAATTATGCAATTGCTAATGTAATAATTTATGAAAAATAATTTTACTAATAATTTAAAGTCTGTTTCTATCGCAGTGTTTATTGCTCTATTAATAAGATCTTTAATTGCAGAACCTTTCAATATCCCCTCAGGTTCAATGAAACCAAATTTGTTAGTTGGAGATTTTATTTTTGTATCAAAGTGGTCCTATGGCTATTCAAGACATTCCTTCCCTTTTTCTCTAGGCTGGTCTAATAAAAAAATATTTTCAAAATTACCAAAAAGAGGGGATGTCGTAGTTTTTAAAACACCTGAAGATAATAGAACTGATTATATCAAAAGAGTTATTGGATTGCCTGGTGATAAAATTAGAATTACAAATGGTCAGATTATAATTAATGAAGAAAAAATTATAAGAAAAAGAGCCGAAGACTTTATTGATAATGACAACAATGTATCTTTGAAACGTAATAGAAAGTATGTTGAATACCTTGATAATTTACAAATAGCAGTATTAGATTTAATGGATAATGGAATTGTGGATAATACTAAATTATACGTAGTTCCAGATGGTCATTTTTTTGTAATGGGTGATAATAGAGATAATTCTCAGGATAGCAGATTTGATAATGTTGTTGGTTATATACCTTTTGAAAATTTAGTTGGAAAAGCTCGGTTTATATTTTTTTCTTTAGAGAATTCACGTTTTTTACAAATATGGAAATGGCCAAAATCAATAAGGATAGAGAGATTATTTAAGTTAATTTCATGATTACTAAAAAAAAAATTGATCAATTGGAAAAAATAATTTCTTATAATTTTAAAAATAAAAAACTATTAGAAAATTCTTTAATTCACCCTAGTTTTATTTCTGAAAATAAAAAAAAAAGTATAAAAGTCACTAGTGATTTTGAAAGACTGGAATTTTTAGGTGATAGGGTACTTGGCTTGGCAATATCATCAATTATTTATAAAAAATTTAATAAAAATAACGAAGGTGATTTATCAAAAAAATTATCATATTTAGTTCAAAAAAACTTTTTACATAAAATTTCTATTGATCTTAAAATAGATAGATTTCTCAAATATTCTTCAAAAAAAAATGAGAAAATGAATATATCAATTTTAGCTGATTCTATTGAGTCATTAATTGGTGCAGTATATCTAGATGGTGGATTTAAAAATGCTGAAAAGTTTATAGAAAAAACATGGGGGCCATATTTTAATATTGAAGATAAGAAAATGCAAGATCCTAAGACTCAACTACAAGAATTATCTCAGCAAAAATTAAGAAAACTTCCTGATTATAATTTAATTAAAAAAGAAGGACCATCTCATGCGCCCACTTTTACAATTTCTTTGAAAGTTTTAAATTTAAAAAAAATTATTAGTAGCGGTACAACAATCAGAGAAGCTGAAAAAAATGCTGCAACTATTGCTTTAAAGCAAATCAATGAAAAATAAAATTATAAAAATCAGTATTGTTGGAAGAACAAATGCTGGAAAATCTACTTTGATCAATCAAATTGTTGGAGAAAAAATATCTATACAAAATAAAAAAATTAATACAACCCAAGAAACAATAATAGGTGTTAAAAATATAAAAGATACTCAGTTTCTTTTTTATGATACACCAGGTTCTAATTTCTTAAAATCATTAAATAGTCTTTCAATTAAATTAAAAAAAAATTTATGGAATGGAATTGATGAGTCAGATTTAATTTTATATATGATCGATGCTTCACTAGTTAATTTAAATTTTGTTTTTGATCAATTAGAAAAAATCAAAGAAACTAAAAAAAAAATTATAATTGCTTTTAATAAAACTGATTTGATATTGAATAAAAAACTCTTACCAATTATTTCTAAAATTAATCAGGTATTTAAAATTGAGTCCTTTTTTACATTATCAGTAAAAAAAAATATAGGTATTTATGAGCTTTTAAAAGAAATAGATAAATATGCTTACCCATCAAAATGGATTTATACCGAAAATGAAATAACAGATAAAGATGATAAATTTTTTTTAAATGAATTATTAAGAGAATCAATGCTAACATTTCTTCATAAAGAGATACCCTATAATATTAATATAATTACATCTAATTTTAAAATTTTAAAAAACTCAGATATTAAAATTAAACAAAAAATTTATTTTAAAGAAAAAAGATACAAGAAGATTATTCTTGGAAAAAAAGGCAGTATGATAAAAAAAATAAGAGAAGACTGTCAAAATAAAATCACAAAATTTTTTAGTAAAAAAATACATTTATATCTTGAATTAATCCCCAATGACAGAAACTAAAACTAGAGGATTTTTATTATTTAATAAAATATCTTCAGAGAATAACTTATTTTTAAAATTTCTTACTGAAGATGATGAAATTATAACTGGTATAAGTTTTGGTGGATCTTCTAAAAATAAAAAAAATATTTATCAAGTAGGCTATTTTTTAAATTTAAGTATTAAGATTAAAAATTCTAATTTCCCAAAAAATATTACTGGTGAATTGTCTAAGCCGTATATTTATAATATTTTTGAAAATAAATATAAACTTAATTCTGTTTTATCTATTATATCTATTTTAAATCTATCAATTATCGAAGGTCAAAAAATTCTGGGTATATTTGACATTACAAATAAAATGATAAATATAATTTCTGCTAGTGATAAGTGGTTAGTTGAATATTTTTTATATTTATTAAATTTACTAAAATTAATTGGTTATGAAATTGACTTTAATAATAAAAAAAAATTTAAATATTTAAATTTAGATACATTGCAATTCGAGAATAATAATTCAAATACATCAATTGTTTTCCCCCATAATTTATTAGATAAATCAACCAAAATAAATTTAGAAGATGTTAATTCATTATTTAAAATATTTGAGATTGTTTTGCAAAATCACCATTTAAATAATATGAATCTTAATGTACCTATAAACCATCAAAAATTTAAAAAAATAATTTTAGGATTCTTATCAAAAAAATGAAAAATATTATTAAGGATGATATTAACCAAATACTTAAGAGTAGGTATCTTTCCTACGCTGTATCTACTATTATTTCAAGATCACTTCCCGATTTAAGAGATGGTTTTAAGCCGGTTCACAGAAGAATAATCTATTCTATGTATTTACTAAAACTTTTCAATAATTCACCTTTTAAAAAATCAGCAAGAATAGTGGGAGATGTTATGGGAAAATTTCATCCACACGGAGATCAAGCAATTTATCAAAGCTTAGTTCGAATGGCTCAGGACTTTTCTTCAAGAGTTACTCTTGTTGAAGGACAGGGCAATTTTGGAAATATTGATGGAGATAATGCAGCAGCGATGAGATATACCGAGGCAAGACTTGAAGAAATTACTGAATTATTTTTTGATGGAATCGAAGAGGACTCTACCACATTTAGTAATAATTATGATGGTCAAAATTTAGAACCAGATGTGCTACCTTCAAAATTACCAAATATTTTGTTGAATGGATCTACGGGAATAGCTGTAGGAATGGCAACTAATATTCCGCCTCACAATTTATTAGAATTGAACGATTGTATAATACAGCTAATTAAAAAACCTAATTCTTCTGATGCTGAACTTTTAAAAAAAATCCAAGGTCCCGATCTACCAACAAGAGGTGAAATTATTTTAACCACAGAGGAAAAGATGAATATTTATAAAAAAGGCTTTGGCTCTTTTATAATTAATTCAATGTGGCATGAGGAGAAAATTAAAAATGGCATATATGAAATAGTTGTTACTGAAATACCTTTTCAAGTAAATAAAGTTAAAATTATTGAACAGTTAGTTAATTTAATAAATTTAAAAAAACTACCCTTGGATGATGTTAGGGATGAATCCGATGAAAATATTAGAATTGTTCTTAAGCCTAAAAATAGAAACATAAATATAAAGAAATTAGTAGATTTATGTTTTAAACTTACTGATTTATCAATTAAATATTCATGCAATTTTAATGTTCTTGAAAAAGGACGTATTCCTAAGCAATTAGGACTAAAGGCTATTATTTCTCAATTCGTTGACTTTAGAAAAATTACTGTAAAACGCAAATCAAAATTTAATATTAATAAGAACAGCAATCGTTTAGAAATATTAAAAGGTTATTTAATAGTTTTTTCTAATCTTGAAAAAATTATAAAAATAATTCGCACAAAAGAGAATCCAAAAAAAATTATAATTAAATTATTTAAATTATCAGCTTTACAAGCTGATGCTATTCTTAATATGCGTCTTGGTTCATTAAGAAAACTAGATGAGTTGAATATCAATAGGGAAATTAAAAAATTACAAGAAATTAATTTTGATTTAAAAAAACTAATAAAAAATGATAATTATTTAAGTAAATTTTTAATTAAAGATATAAATGAAATTAGTGATGCATTAAGTAAAAAAATTAAATTACGAAGAACTAAAATTATTACAGCAAATAACTATGACTTAGATATTAAAATTGATGAATTTACTGAAGTTGAAAAATTCAATATTCTAATCACTAAAGATAATCTTATTAAGAAGGTAAAAGACTACTCTGAAGATAATAAAGAGAGAGATGATAGTATTAAAACTTCTATACCTATTTCATCTAATCATAAAATTTTAATTTTTTTATCTTCTGGCAAGGTTCATACTCTTGATCCAAACTTATTACCAAGTGGCAAAGCTTCGCCTAAATCTTATATAGAACTGATTAATGTAGGTGTTGATGAAAAACTTATTGGCGTATTTAATGCTAATACACAAAACAAATTACTTCTTATATCTAAGCTTGGAAAAGGATTTATTTCAATTTCTGAAAAAAATGTTAACAAGTCAAAAAAAAGGTAAAAATATAATTAACCTTAAGAGTAATGATGAATTAATAAATGTACATTTTTTAGATAATAATTATTTGGCCTTAGTGTCAAAAAATGAAAAATTACTTGTTTTTGATACTTCTTCATTGCCCACTTTAAATAAAGGTGCTGGCGTTCAATTGATGAAAATAAAAGATAAAGATTGTATTATTGATACCTCTTTATTTGATCTTAAAGAAGGTCTATCATGGATGAAGGCTACAAAAACAAAAAATTTAAGAGATGTTCAATTTTGGAAAGGAAAAAGAGCTCAGGTAGGTAAAAAAATCCCTAAGGGTTTTAATAAAAATCTTAAATTTAATAGTTAACTTTTTCTATCTATTCATCTAATACTTTATTTAATGAAAGACACTTATTTAAATACTCAGTCAAGTTTAGCAATGAAGGGTGCTGGTTATTATTCTGCAAAGACTGCAGGCGCTAAAAATGCAATAGATAAAACGCAGAAAGTCATTGAGAATGCTCTAAAAATTATTCCTTCTAGTAAATTATTAAAATTTGCTGATTTTGGAAGTGCTGATGGGGGCACTAGTCAAGAGATGTGGAACAATGTTATAAAATTAATTAGAGAAAAAGGTGATAATCGTCAAATTGAAATTTTATATACTGATTTAGCATCTAATGATTTCTCTACACTTTTTAAGACTATGCAGGGTATGCATGGAAATTCCAATTTTGCTTTTCAAAAAAACTATAAAGATGTTTATGTTCATGGATCTGGAACTGGTTTTCATGAACAACTAATGTCAGATAACTCACTAACTCTTGGATTCTCAGCAACTGCAATGCATTATGTATCACAAAGACCCTGCTTAATTGAGAATCATGTTCATATGACTGGAGCTAATGAAAGTGAAAAACAATTATTTAAAAACCAAGCAAGTAAAGATTGGGAAAAAATCTTATTAAATAGATCTAAAGAATTAATTAAAGATGGACGCTTTGTTTGTATAAATTTTGGTATTGATGAAAAAGGTAGATGTTTAGGCAATACAGGTGGACACGTAATGTTCAATAATTTTGCTAAAAACTGGAAAAAACTTGAAGATCAAGGCGTAATTACAAAACAAGAATTTATTAATGCAACTTTTACCCAGCATTACAGAACTGTTGAAGAATTTAGAGCTCCTTTTGATAATAAAGAATCAGCAATTGCAAAGTCAGGCTTAATATTAAAGTCTTGTGAAACAATGATAACAGATTGCCCTTATAAAATTCATTATTTGAATAATAAAAATACAATGTCACCTCAAGAATATGCAAATACTCTAATTCCCACGATGAGAAGTTGGTCTGAAACAGTTTTTAGAAATGCTCTAATTGATAGAACTGAGAGAAAAATTAATGAAATAGTGGATAAATTTTATAATTTATACATTGAAGAAGTTTCAAATGATCCTGAGGGTCATGCCATGGACTATGTTCATGTAATCATGGATATAGAAAAAGTAAGTTAAAAATATAAAGAAATGTCTTTAGGTGTAGACTTACATCTTGCTAAATATAAGGCCTGTTCTTTATTTAATTGATTTTGTTTTCTTAAAGCAAAAGTTTCTTTGCCACTTTTGAGCAATGCAATTAGGTCATTTAAAAGTAAATATTTTCCATTAAATCTCCACTCAGTTTCTTCTTTTAAAACAAACCTAGACTGAATAATTAATTCTATTGCCTCATTTTTTTTATTATAATTTTTCTTAAGTAGCTTTCTTGCTTTCTTTATTGGTTTTTTAATATTAGAAACATCACTAAAAGTATTAAATTTTTTTTCAAAATTCTTTAATATTTTTTCAATCTCTGAATTTTCATCATTAATATTTTTAATTATTTTATCAAATATATCATCAATTATTTTCAATATTTTGAAACTTCTTTATAAAATTAGAAATTTCATTAAATGAACTATCAACTGTTCTATTATAATTTAATTTTGTTTTATTTAAATTTGAAATAATATTATTAAAATTTTCATTTTCTTTTTCCCAATTTTCTGGAATAGTTATTTTTAATTTTATTATCTCATCTTCTATTAATTTTATTTCATTATTTAGGAAATCAATTTCACTTTCTGCAGTTTCTAATCTTAATTCTTTTTTTATTTTTTCAATTTTTTTATTTAATTTTATTATTTTTCTTTCTATTCCTCTTACTTCCATATGAAGTGGTTTATATTTAATTGCAAATTCACTAAATTTATTCTCTGAATTCAATATTTCTTCTAATAAATTTTTAGATAATTTAATATTTATTATAGATTTTTCTAATTTTTCTAAATAGACTTTTGGAATAAAATTCAGATTTATTGAGCTAATAGAGTCAATTAAAATTAATGATTGATCAAAATTTTCATTATATTTAACATACGTATAGTCGACTAGACATTCTTGTAGTTTTGGATTTAGAGGAGGAGGCGATACTTCTGAAGAATAATAAGATCTAAGAGGTAAATAATTTACTAATTGAGGTGCAAAACCAACAATTCCTAAACCAACAAGTTGTAAAAAAATAAAAAAACTAGCTCCTTTCCATATTTGTGTTGTTTTAATTGATTTAGGAGCAACTCCTCTTAAATAAAACAATGAAAAACCAAAAGGGGGAGTCAAAAATGATGTTTGCATGTTTACAGCTATCATTACACCAAGCCATACAGCTGTTACATTTGCCGATGTATCACTTAAAAGTATTGGAGCTACAATTGGTACAACTACGATAGCAATTTCAATAAAATCTAAAAAGAAACCTAGAACAAAAATGACTGCCATTACAACAATAAATTGAGTCCAGAAACCGCCTGGTAAACTAGTTAAAAAATCTTTTACTATTTCCTCTCCTCCGAACCCTCTAAATGCAGATGTGAGCATTGCAGCTCCTATAAGAATAATGAAAACCATAGAAGTTGTTAAACTTGTTTCTATCATGACGTTTCTAAGAACATTATTTATTTTAAATGTTCTATAAAAACTCCAGGCTATTCCAAAAATCAAAAAAATTGAAGCTAATGATGCTAATAAAATTGCATAAAAATCAGCTGAATTATTAATAGTCTTAATGTTAAGGTTAAAATTTTTAACTAAAAGAATTATGACAATTAATGAAAT
>JACWEB010000014.1 GCA_014653715.1 Pelagibacterales bacterium SAG-MED31 | reverse complement strand
AATATTACAATCTTCTTCTTTTAAAATTTGATGTAATTCTCTTACGCAATCTCTCATATTTTTAATTAGAAAATCAGATCCATCTGATATTACTGATTGTGAAATTTATGGAAAAGCAGAGTTTTTAAATCCAGGTGGATCAATAAAAGATAGAACAGCTCTTGGTATAATTTTAGATGCAGAAAAAAATAAAAAAATAGAGTCGAATGGAATTTGTGTTGAAGGTACTTTTGGAAATACTGGTATCGGTTTAACTTTAGTTAATAATGCCAAAGGTTATAAAACTATTATTGTTATGCCAAATATAACAGCTCCTTCTAAAAGAGATATTTTAAGAAATATGGGTGCTGAGTTACATTTAGTAGATCCTAAACCATATACTGACCCTGGAAATTATCAAAGAGTATCTCAAAGATTGGCTGAAGAAATTGAGAAGGAGAGAGGTGTTAAAACCTTTTGGGCTGGACAATTTGAAAATACAGCCAATTATCAATTTCACGAGCAAACAACAGCAAAAGAAATTTATAATCAAACTAATGGAAAAATTAATGGTTTTACATGTTCAATTGGTACTGGCGGGACATTAACTGGTGTAGGTATTGGTCTAAAATCAAAAGATAAAAATATTAAAATATCGTGTACTGACTCACAAGGATCATCAATGTATAATTATTTTTCAAAAGGTAAATTAGAAAAAAAGGGAGAGCCATCTTTTACCGAAGGAATAGGCCAAGCACGTATAACCAAGAACTTAGAAAATTGTTTAGTTGATATGTCATACTATGTAGATGATAGAGAATGTATACAAATTCTTCACAAACTAATCAAAACAGAAGGTTTGTTTTTAGGAACCAGTTCTGGTGTTAACATAATGGGCGCTATAAAAATGGCCAAAGAGCTAGGTCCGGGAAATACTATAGTGACTATTCTTTGTGATGATGCAAATAAGTACTATGATAAAATGTTTAATAAAGATTTTTTAAATGCTAATGGATTGCCAATACCTGATTGGTTATAAATATGAATAAAATAAAAAATCTCTTTAACACAAAAGTTATACATGCCGGTCATAAAGAAGATAAAGAAACAGGCTCAGTTATGCCCCCTATTCATTTATCATCTACATTTAAACAAAAAAGTCCAGGTAATTTTAGATATGAATATGCAAGAACAAATAATCCCACAAGAGAAATACTTGAAAAACTTCTTAAAGAATTAGAAGAAGGAGAATTTGCTTATGCATTTTCTTCAGGGATGGCAGCAATAAACACATTAACAGATGCCTTAGATAAAAATTTTCATATTATATGTTCAGATGATGTCTATGGTGGAACAAGAAGAATTTTTGATAAAGTAAAAAATGTAAATCAAAATATTGAAATCACATATACAGATTTTAGCAAAGAAGATAACTGGCCAGGTTTAATAAAAGAAAATACTAGAATGATATGGTTAGAAACACCATCTAATCCATTACTAAAATTAGTAGATATCAATAAAGTAAAAAAAGAAATTCCTAACGATGATATTAAAATAGTTTGTGACAACACCTTCGCATCTCCTTACAATCAACAGCCATTAAACTTAGGAGCAGACGTTGTACTACATTCATCTACTAAATACCTTGGTGGTCATTCCGATATTATTGGTGGTGCTATTATAATTAAAAATGACAACCAGTTAGCTGAAAAAATAAAATATTTACAAAACGCAATTGGAGCTGTCCCCTCTCCTTTTGATTGCTATATGTTAATTAGAAGTATCAAAACATTAGCAGTAAGAATGGAAAAGCATAACTCTAACGCTATGATAATAAGTGAATATTTAAATAATCATCCTAAGATCAATAAAGTAAGATACCCTGGTTTAAAAAATGATCCAAATCATGATATTGCTAAATCGCAAATGAGAGGTTTTGGAGGCATAATCTCAGTAGATTTAAAAACTGATTTAAAAGGAACACTAAATTTTTTAGAAAATATTGAAATCTTCACGTTAGCTGAAAGTCTAGGCGGGGTTGAAAGCTTAATTGAGCACCCAGCAATAATGACTCATGCTTCAATAGATAAGAATATTAGAGAGGAATTAGGTATTAGTGATTCTCTAATTAGATTATCAGTAGGTATTGAAGACTCGGAAGACCTTATATTCGCTTTAAATAATGCTCTTAAATTAATCTGATACAATAATTTTTTTTAAATCTGGAGCAGAATAATTGGGACCTTTCATGACCTTTCCTGAATCATTATATATAGGATTTCCATCTTCTCCTAATTTACTCATATTCGATCTTTGGACCTCATCAAAACATTTATCCAAATTAACACCAAAAGAATGACCTGCTCCATAAGTGACATAAAGTATGTCTGTTAAAGCATCTGCAACTTCAACAATGTCATTATTTTTTATAGCTTCTTTTAATTCATTTAATTCTTCTTCAATTAAATCAACTCTTAATTGAACAATTGAATCTTCAGGAAATGACGCTTTTTCTTTTACATCCTGACCATAGGTATTCATAAATGCTTTAACTTTATTAAAATTAGACATATCACTCATTTCTTTTTTATTTATTTATAAAAAATATCGTTAAAAGTAATAAAAATAAATAGAAAAGATATAATTGTTATACCTGTTGCAATATAAATGCGCGTAACCAGCTCAGGCAGAGAGTTTGAAAATATTTTACTAATAACGAAATAAACAATATGACCACCATCTAAAAGAGGTATAGGTAATAAATTAAATACTCCTACAAAAAGAGAAATAACAATAAATAAAAAAATAACACCTCTTATTTTATCTAGCATCATTTGATCAGCCATTTTGACTATACCTACTGGGCCCGCCAATTGATCACCTAAAGTGTTATCTTGATATGATTTTTTAAGAAAATTAATTGAAGCGGCGTAATACGTAGGTATAAAAATAAGTGAGTTTTGAATTGATTTATTTAAATTATATTTATCAATTATAGGTTCATTATTAGTAGAGATACCAATGACATATCTGTTAATTTCATCATTAAATTTTAAATCAAAGTTTTTTTCAATTATTTGACCGCCTCTTTCAACCAATAAAGAAATAGATTTATCACTACCTAAAGCCTTTGGAATATCACTGAATTCATCGATCTGAAGGTTGTTAACTGAAATTATAACATCATTTACTCTTAAATCATTCTCTTTAGCTGCAGAATCATCAATGACTTTACCAATAATTGGTAAAAAACTAGCAATACCAAAAAAAAAGAAAATACTAAAAAGGGCTATCCACGCGGATAAAATATTAAATACACTCCCTGCAAGTAAGATAAATATTTTTTGATACAACTGTAATGATTGAAAAGATCCAGGTTCATCATTTGAATTTTTTTGGAAAACTGAATCGAGACCTTTAATTTTAACATATCCACCTAGAGGTATTGGGCAAATTTTCCAAATAGTATTATTTTTATCTTTGAATTGAAATATGGGTTTGCCAAAACCTATAGAAAAATCAGTTACTTCAGCTTTAAAAATTCTAGCAAATAAATAATGCCCAAACTCATGTATAAAAACAATACAAATAAATACTATTAATAAATTAATATATATCATTAAATTTAAGCGTTAGATACGTCTTCGTATTCTTCAACAGGAGGGCAAACACAAAATAAATTTCTATCTCCGTATACATTATCAATTCTTGCAACTGGTGCCCAGTATTTATTATTATATAAATATGAATGTGGGAATGCAGCTTCTGTGCGTGAATAAGCATGTGTCCAATTATCGCTTGATATTTCCTCAATCGTATGTGGCGCATTCTTAATTGGGTTGTCATCCTGATCATATTTGCCGTTACGGACTTTCTCTATCTCCTTGTGAATGGATATCATAGCAGTCACAAACCTATCAATTTCTTCTTTAGATTCACTTTCAGTAGGCTCAATCATAAGTGTCCCTGGTACAGGAAAAGACATAGTTGGTGCATGAAAACCATAATCAATTAATCTTTTGGCAATATCCTCTTCGGAGACATTTAATTCATCTTTAATTGGCCTTATATCAATTATACATTCGTGAGCTACCATTCCATTTTTTCCTGAATATAGGATAGAAAAATAATCTTTAATTTTTTCTTTTATATAATTAGCATTCAATATTGCAACTTGCGTTGCAAGTTTAAGACCTTCATCACCCATCATTGATATATAAGAATATGAAATTGGTAAAATTGATGGACTTCCCCATGGGGCTGCGGATACAGCATCAAGTTCTGTTAAACCTAATTCATTTTGAACAATAGGATGGCCTGGTAAAAATTTCTCCAAATGTGATTTTACACCTATTGGACCCATTCCGGGGCCTCCACCACCATGTGGTATACAAAAAGTTTTATGAAGATTCATATGAGAAACATCTGGACCAAATTTACCAGGTTTTGCAATCCCAACCATTGCATTAAGATTAGCTCCATCCATATAAACTTGACCACCAGCACTATGAATTTTTTCACATATTTCTGAAATGGACTCCTCAAAAACTCCGTGAGTAGATGGATAAGTGATCATTAAAGAAGCAAGGTTTTCACCAGCTTCATTAATTCTTTGTTCAAGGTGACTTAAATCAACATTACCTAAATCATCACATTTCACTATAGATACTTCCATACCACACATTTGTGCACTTGCAGGATTTGTTCCATGGGCACTATTAGGAATTAAACAAATATTTCTATGACCTTGATTATTAGACTCGTGATATTTTTTTATTGCTAATAGACCTGCAAACTCCCCTTGTGCTCCAGCATTAGGCTGTAGAGATATTGCATCAAATCCTGTTATATCTTTGAGCATAGCGATTAATTCATGCATCATTTGATTGTAACCTTCTCTTTGATGTTTTTCTAAAAAAGGATGTGCATTAGCAAAACCAGGAAGAGTAATTGGTAACATTTCTGATGCGGCATTTAGTTTCATAGTACAAGAACCAAGAGGTATCATTGATCTATTAAGTGCAATATCTTTATTTTCTAACTTTTTTAAATAGCGCATCATTTCTGTTTCAGAATGATAAATATTAAAAATAGGATGTGTTAAAATTTTGTCATCTCTAATTAAGTTTTCATCAGAAAGTACGGCATCAAGATCTTTTTCAATATTATCAATATTTATTTCTTTATTTGAAATATTGAAAAACGAAATTAAGTTATCAATATCTTCTAAAGTGGTAGTTTCATCGATTGTAAGTGAAAATTTATTATTATCTATTAATCTAAAATTAATACCTTCTTTAACTGATTTATTAAACCACACTTCTGAATCACTGTCTTCTATAACCAAAGTATCAAAGAATTTATTAGAAATAATTTTAAAACCAATTTCTTGAAGAGATTTTTTTAAATATCTCGCATTATAGTTTATTTTGCTTGCAATATTTTTTAATCTCTCAGGTCCATGATAAATTGCATATGCTGCTGCAATAATTGCCAATAGGGCTTGAGCTGTACAAATATTACTTGTAGCTTTCTCTCTTCTTATATGTTGCTCTCTAGTTTGAAGAGCCATTCTATAGGAACGTTTATTATTTCTATCTACAGAAACGCCAATTAACCTACCTGGCATTAATCTTTTAAATTCATCTTTAGTTGCAAAAAAAGCTGCATGAGGTCCTCCTAATCCCATTGGAACACCAAAACGTTGCGAACTTCCAATAACGATATCTGCATTAAAGGAACCGGGTGATTTCATAATTACCATACTCATAATATCTGATGCAATAATAGATATGATATCAAGTGATTTATTTTTAGAAATAAATTTTTCTAAGTCATGTATTTCACCATAAGTGTCAGGATTTTGAATAAAACAGCCAAACGTATCATCATTGGGCTCTCCTTCAATAATCTTAATTCCAAGAGGATTAGCTCTGGTTTTTAAAACTGAAATAGTTTGAGGATGACAAGTATTTTGTAAACAAAAAGTGTGTTGTTTACTTTTTTTAATTTTATAAGCCATCATCATAGCTTCAGCTGCAGCAGTACTCTCATCAAGCAGTGAAGCATTAGCAATATCCATACCCGTTAAATCAATAATCATTTGTTGAAAATTCATTAACATTTCTAATCTACCTTGTGATACCTCAGGTTGATAAGGAGTGTAAGCTGTATACCATCCTGGATTTTCTAATATATTTCTTAAAATTACACTTGGGGTCACTGTATTGTGATAACCTAATCCTATGTAAGTTTTTTTAAATTTATTCTTTAAAGATAATAGTTGCATATTAACTTTATTAAACTCTTCAGACATCCCCGGTCTTAATTTTAATTTATGCTTAAATAAAATATGATCTGGTACAGTTTTTTGAATTAATTCATCTAAATTTTTACACTTAACAACTTCCAACATATTATTAATATCTTCATTTCTAGGACCTATATGTCTGCTTGCAAAAGAGTTTATATCAATCATTTTAATTTTCCAATGAAGCTAAATATTCTTCCAAAGTCATCAAATTATTATATTGATTTAAATCAGCTATTTTCATTTTAAATATCCACCCTTTCTTTTCGGGATCTTGATTAACTATTGATGCATCATCATTAAGATTATTGTTTATCTCTATTACTTCACCGTCGATGGGTGCGTAAATATCAGATGCTGCTTTTACTGACTCAATAACACAAAGTTCTTCATTGGATTTAACTTCCTTACCTATCGTTGGAAGGTCAATAAATACAATATCTCCTAAACTTTCTTGTGCATGATTAGTTATACCAACTGTAGCCGTATCTCCATCCACCTCAACCCATTCATGTTCTTTTGTATATTTCTTTTCAGCCATATTAGCCTCCTTTTTTATAATTCTTTTTAACAAAGGGAATATTATCTATTATAACTTCCTCAAAATCTCCTCTAACTTTAACGTATAGTTTATCCATCCTGATAGTAACTTTATTAATATAGCCCATGCCAATAGATTTTTTAAGTACAGGTGAAAAACAGCCACTTGTAATGTTGCCTATCTCTTTTTTTTCACTGTTGTGCAGAGTCATATTATTTCTCAACATAGTTTTATTAAGAGTTATTATGCCAATTTTTATAGTATTTTTAGTTTCTTGAAGTTGCTGCAATAAAATACTAGAGCCATTTAAATTATCATCTTCCAATCTTTTTTTATCTAGAGCCCATGAAAGATTGGCCTGAATTGGTGTAATATCTTCATTTATCTCATTACCGTATAAACTTAATCCTGCTTCAACTCGCAGAGAGTCACGACAACCTAAACCACATAAAAGAGTGTTTTCGTTTTTAAAAATTTGATTAATAAAATTTTCTGAATTATCGTTAGGAATTGAGATTTCAAAACCATCTTCACCAGTATATCCTGACCTTGATATATATATATCTGTATTATCAAATTGAAAAATATCAATGTCTAAAAAATTTTCTATCTTAAAAAGATCTAGAAAAGAACTTAAAACTGAGTACGAACTTGGTCCTTGAATTGCAATTAAACACCTATTGTTTAATATAGAATAGTTGTCACAAATATTTTTAAAAATCTCATTAAGGATTTTTTTTCTAGATGCGTTATAAACTATATAAATATTTTCTTGGTTATTAATAATAATTTTTGAAATCATTATATCGTCGACAATTCCTCCTTTTTTATTAAGAATAAAAGAATAATGACATTTGTTAGATGGAATTTTTTTAATATTAAGAGGAATATAGATTTCTAGTGATGATATATTTTTATCATTTGCTAGAATTAAAATTTGCCCCATATGAGATACGTCAAATATTCCAGCTTTTTCTCTGACATGTAAATGCTCATTAATAATGCCTTTTTTATAATTAATAGGCATTTCATAACCTGCAAAAGGAACAAATTTTGCACCATGTTCTCGATGAAAATCATTAAGAAAAATATATTTTAGGGCCGTATCAGACAAGTAATCTCCTGTTTCAGCCCTCTGTATTTGCACCTGAGAGTTTTTACTCCTTCGGTAGAGACTAAGTCTACTTTTCCAGATTTATTCTTGCACGGTCCTTGTTGCCTGAGAGTTTCCGGGTCGTTGCTCCTTCGGCTCTGTAAATTAATACAGTATCTCCCGTAAAAAATTATTTATACTTATTAACGTAAATATTCAATTATTTTAAGGGAATATTATTAGAAACCTTTGTATTTTGATATTCAGTAGATAGTTCCTCATAAAGTAGCTTAATTTTATCAATTTTTTCAATAAAAATGGGATTATTTGGGTCTTCAAATTCTTTTATTTCATCAATAATTGAAAAACTTTTCCAGTATTTGTTATCTTTTTTATACCCCCCCTCATTAATATAAAAAACTTCTTTTAAAATATTTAAATCATGAGGAATATTGAAACGTGATTTAGTATCTGCATAGGGGAAAAAATAATAAAAATTATCAAATCCACTCCATGTTATGGCGGATAAACATAAAGAGCATGGTTCATGAGAGCTTATAAAATAATAATCTTTAGGATTTAGATTTTTAGTTTCAAAAAAATTAAATAGAGCACTTATTTCACCATGATAAAGTGGATTTGAAATCTCATTATTAGTGCCAGTGATTACAAGACTTAAGTCTGATTTTTTTATAATAAATGCACCAAAAATTTTATTTCCTTTTTTTACAACTATCCTTGTTTGTGGAATTAAATCATTAATAAAAATATCTAATATCCTATTAAATTTTATATTAACCATAACTGTTTATAATTCAGAATATTGATTTGGTAAAAAAAAAAGACCCAGCAAGCTAGGTCTTTTTTATGTATCGTGCATTTCCTCCCGATACAAATTAGATAAAGTTTCCTTTATTTAATTTGCTTATTACCTTTGCGTGTAATAAGTGAAAATAATATACGAATAAAAATGCTTAAGATCAAATAAAAAATATATATTTTAAAATTAATTGTGTACATATTTGTTGATAAGTTGTTTACAATCATCTTAACGGTTTATCAGTATTGATTTTAACACTCAAAATATATTCTCTATATAAGGTAAAAAAACTGGCTAATAAAATCAATAGAAGACCAGAAAATTCTTTTAAAGATAAGTATTCATTCCAAATAAAAAATCCTAATAATATTGACCATAATATAAGGCTATATTCATAAGGTGCTATTGTAGATGGCGAGCCTATTCTGTAAGCACCAAAAAGTGAAAAAAAACCTATTACACCAGTAAAGCCTATAATTATAAGAATTAGAAATGATGAATAATTTGGAATATTCCAGCTCATTAAAATAAAATTATATTCTAATAATTGGTATTGGGAAAAATTTAAATTATTTACAATTAAAAATATTATAAATGAAAAAATGATAGCAGAAATATAAGTATGAATTATTTGTGTAAATAAAGAGTCCTTATCAGAAGTTTTTTTTTGAATTACAACAGTAAAAGCATAAAAAAATGCACAGATAATTGGAAATAAGGAATAAATATTAAAATCATTAAAATTTGGATCCAGTACTAAGTAGACACCTAAAAAACCTATTACTATTGAGGTCCAGCGATAAAAACCCACTCTTTCCCTTATAATAAATTTTGAAAAAATAGTTACAAAAAAAGGACTAGCAAAAAATAGAGTTACTGCTTCAGGTAAAGAAATTTTTGATAATGAAAAGTAATATAAACTAAAACCAAGAAAAAATCCCATTACTCTAATAACGGTTATGAATGGATAATAAGTTTTAAGAACAATTTTAATATTTTTTATCTTGCAATAAATTAAAATTACTACAAGGCCAGTTATTGATCTCATAACATAAATAACATAAATATTAATTGAATCTGAAATCAGTTTAATTAAGGCATCTTGTATTGTAAAAACAAACATCCCCAGAAGTATTAAGAAAATTGCTTTTATATTATTATCTAGTGACATCATAAAATTGAGAATGTTATAAGGTTTTGATTATGAAAAAAAAGAAAAATTATAATGTAATAGGTGTAATGACTGGGACATCTATGGATGGCATCGATATATCTTATTGTTTTACTGACGGTTTAAATAAAATAAAAGTATTACAAGAAAAAGGTTATATTTATTCTATCTCAACTCAAAACTTCATTAAAAAAATTAAACTAAATAATCTTAGTAATAAAATAATTACTGAAAAATATGATAAAAAAATTACAGAAATATTAATATATTATTTAAAAAAATTTTTAAAAGAATTTAATATTCATAAAGAGAAAATTGATTTTATAAGCCTAAGTGGCCAAACAATAATACATATGCCCAAAAAAAAATTTACCTTACAATTAGGAAGCCCTACTTTGATAAGTAAGTATTTTAAACTTAATGTAATAAGTGATTTTCGTATTAAAGATATTTTAAATGGTGGCCAGGGTGCACCAATAGGATCCTATTACCATAAATTACTTATCAAAAAAATAAATCCTAAATCTGCTATTATAAATTTAGGCGGTGTTGCAAATTTTTCATTAATAAATAAAAATAAGCTGATTTCATCAGACATAGGACCGGCAAATGCTATAAATGATGATTTAATGTATCATTTTTTTAAAAAAAAATTTGATAGAAATGGTACTTTAGCGTCTGAAGGCATGAAAAATTTTAAAATTACTGAACTATATAAAAAAAATAGTTTTTTTAAAAAAAAATTTCCAAAATCTTTAGACCGAAATAATTTTTATTATTTATTTAAAAAGCTAAAAAAATTAAAACCTAGTGATGCACTTAGTACATCAAATAATTTTACAATTTATTCAATAATCAAGTTAATTGATCATAAGATTTGTAAAAATATTAATGAAATTATTTTTACTGGAGGTGGGAGAAAAAATAAATATTTATTAAGATCTGTAATAAATTTAAAAAAAAACATAAAATTTAGCATAATTGATGACTACAAATTTAATGGCGATTTACTAGAAGCACAAATGTTTGCATATATTGGTGTAAGAAGTTTAAAAAAATTAATTCTAAGCACAGAATCAACTACAGGAGTAAAGAAAAGTACATCAGGTGGAAAATTATATAAATTTAATTATTAACAATAGAGTTCCAAGATTTAAAATCTATATTGGAACCGCATAAAAGTATTAGAGTATTTTGATTCTTAAAAGTTTCCTCTTTAAGTTTCTCTAAAGCTGCAAAACCTGCAACGCAAGCAGGTTCTAAAAAAAGTTTCAAATGATTATAAGCAAACTTCATTGCATTAGACATATCTTTGTCAGTTATGTTAATCATATCATCTATGACTTGTTTAGCCACAGAAAAAGAGTAAGGCATATGAATAGGGGCGCACAAGCTATCAGCAATACTATTAATGTAAACTTTTTGTAAAGGCTGATTAGTTTTTAAGCTATCTGTAATACCCTTTGCTTCATTAGGCTCAACACCAATTATATTAATATTAGGAAAATATTGTTTCAAAACAGCTCCAACTCCACTAATTAAACCTCCTCCACCGACTGAAATTAAAACATTATCTATTTTGATATCCATGTAATTTAATTGATTAATAATCTCTAATCCAAGACTGGCAGAACCTTGAAGGGTCTTATCTCCATCAAACGGATGAACAAATTTATAACCTTGTTTTTCAGCCTTTTTAACTTCATCGAAGGCCTTTTCTGCAACAGTAAATAAAATATTAGCATTATAATTTTTACATGCTTGAATGCGATATTTATTAGCAGATTTATAAAGAAATATTTTATTTTTAAGATTAAAAATATTTGCTGCATAAGATGCAGCAATAGCATGATTACCAGCACTTACTGCGGTAATGCCATTTTCTAAATCTTTTTTTTTCAATTGATAGAATATTATTTATTGCACCTCTAGCTTTGAAAGAACCACTTTTTTGAAAACATTCAAATTTTAAATAAATATTAGAATTGCAAATATTATCTATAAATTTATTAGCTTTAATTAAAGGTGTTATATTAATATAAGGTTTTATTTGCTTATAAACTTTTTCAATTGTTTTTATTGATAATTCTTTAGGTATCAAGATGTAGACCTAATTTCTTTTATCTTATCATATGCTAGATTAATAGCTGCTAATTCTTTATTAGACTGTTCTATAAATTCCTCAGGCATTCCTTTAGCTATTAAGTTATCTGGATGATGTTCTTTGTTTAATTCTATCCATTTATTTCTTATTACTTGATCTGTATCACCTCTATCTACTCCTATGATTTTATATGGATCAGAAGAAGAATCTTTTAAGTTCATTTGAAAAATTCTTTGAAAGGTTTTTTCATCAAATGAAAATGATTCAGATATTGATCTCAATAATTCAACTTCATTTAAAGATATTTGCCCATCTGAAGCAGCAATAAAAAACAAGTTATTAAGCATTTCTTCAAGTAATATTTTATTACTAGAGAACACTAATCCAACTTGATCAGCTATTTGTTTATATCCATAAACTTTTCTTTTAGCTTCATTGAAAATTTTACCTACTTTATCAAATTCAGATTTAGGAATATTAAATTTTTTCTTAAAAGCATGAATTTCATCATTCGTTACTTTTCCGTCACTTTTTGCAAGTTTAGCTGCTAATATGATAAAACTAATTGTAAAAATTTGCTGTTTTTGCTCTTGTGATATTTGCGCATAGTTGAAAGAATTCTTTTTTTTTTTATCAAATGCATTCCCTGCCATCATTCCAAGTATTGCACCAATAGGTCCACCTAAAGCAAAACCCGCTGCACCGCCAATTAATCTTCCCCATATACTCATTGAAACAAAAAAATATTATAAATTTCTTTTAATTCTTCTAATTCATCTAAAGAAATTTTTTCATCTTTATTTAGATCTATTAATTGAAACACAAGATTCAAAGACTGGTTAATTTCATCAATTGATACAAAACCGTCATTGTTTAAGTCAGTGATTTCAAAATAATTTATTTCTTCTGTAGATAATTCTGAAGCGTTAACAGAGTTTAAAAAAATAAAAATAAATATAAATAACTTTATCAAAACCATCTATACATACCAATTATTCCTGCAGTTGCATAGAAAACTTGTAGTAATAAAATCCCCATATAACTTAATTTATATGCCCAAATTCCAATCAAAAATGATGAAATAAACAGTAAACTAAAACCTAAAAATTCTAAACCAATATTTAGAGCAACAAATAATGAGTATAAAATGGCTGTTATAACACCAGTCCATTCTAAAAACTTAATCAAATATTTTTATGATACTTTTTTTACGTTAATAGCGTTTTCCTTACCTCTATTTTCACCTATTTCAAATGAAACAGCTTCACCTTCTTGCAGCTGATCAATTCCAGCCTCTTCTAGAGCAGAAATATGAAGAAATACATCTTTACCTCCAGCGTCATTTTCAATAAATCCGTAACCTTTAGTTGGATTAAACCATTTAATTTTACCTGTAGCCATGTCGTCTCCTTTTGTTAATGTGTATGGGGTTTTTAAAGATTTGTGTTTTAAAAAATAAATATAACTATAAATCTCGTCGGTAATTAATTAATAAAGTAACTAACAAAAATTCTAGTAATTGCAAGTAATATTATAAAATATAAAAGAAATGTTAAGCTATAAACATGGATATCATGCAGGAAATGAGGCAGATGTATTAAAACATATATGCCTAATACAAGCATATAAAAGCCTAAAAAGACATGATAATTCAATAACTTACATCGATACTCACGCAGGTAGTGGGACATACAATTTTAGTAGTGATTACATGACTAAGAATAATGAATTTAAGAATGGTATTACTAAATTAGAAAATTATAAATTTGAGAATAAACAAATAAATTATTATTTAAAAGTTTTGAGAAACATTAATAATTCAAAAAAATTACTATTTTATCCTGGATCTCCTTCAATTATATGTCATTTAGCTGACAAATTGGATAAATTATCATTTTATGAACTTCATAATAATGAATATAAGTTATTGAGAAAACATTTATCAAAACAATCAAATTCAAAAATATATAATAAGGATGGATTTGAGTTTCATAATAATCATAAAGTAAAAAAAAAAGATAAAACACTTGTATTAATTGATCCTTCTTATGAAATAAAAGAAGATTTTGATAAAGTTATAGATACAATTAAAATATTAGAAAAAAAATTTCAAAACTTGAATGCTTTAATTTGGTATCCTGTTTTAAATATTGAAAATAATGATCTATTTATAGAAAATATAAGAAAAATAGGATCAAATAGAATAGTTAGAATTGAATTACCTATAAAAAAATACAATGAAGAAATTGGAATGAAGGGATCTGGCATTATATTATTTAATGGATCTGATTTTCTAATTAAAAATATGAGAGATTGCGTAAGAGAATTACATCAAATTTTAAAAGAAGAAGATTGTAATATTAAACCAAAAATACAGAGAATATAAATGTCCAATAAAAATATTAATTTAACAAATGATGGCATTTATTCACTATTTATTAAAATTGCTATCCCATCATCAATAGGGACAATATTTCAAAACTTGTATTCAGTTGTTGACTCAATTTTTGCAGGAAATATGATCTCAAATACAGCTTTAGCAGCTATTGGACAAATATTTCCAATTTATTTTATAATTATTGCTTTAGGTGTTGGACTAAGTATCGGTACAACTTCTTTAATTGCAAATAGTATTGGTGAAAACGACTTTGAAAAATCAGGAAAGATTTTTACACAATCTTTTATTTTATCAATATTAGTCGCTGTTTTTGTCACAATATTAGGAATTAATTTCAGTCCTCCGTTAATAAAATTTATCAATAATGATTTAGAAACACTTTTATTGTCATTAAAATATATTAATATTATTTTTATAGGTTCAATTTTCATTTTTATTCTGATGTCAATAAATTCATCATTAAGTGCACAAGGAGACACCAAGAGTTACCGAAATGTGTTAATCTTTAGTTTTTTTTTAAACATAGTATTAAATCCTATATTAATTTCAGGTAAAATTTTTAATTTTCATTTATTTTCACCTTTGGGAATTGAAGGTATTGCTTATGCAACTTTAATTTCTCAATTTGTTGGTATCTTTTATCTTTTCATAAAATTAACTAAAACTAAAATATATAAGTATGTTAAATTTACAATAATACCTAATTTTTTTATAATTAATAATATTTTATCTCAGGGAATACCTGCTTCTATTGGAATGATGATGATTGCTGTTGGCTCATATATTTTAATCTTTTTTGTTGGTATTTTTGGTGTTGACGCAATTGCTGGTTATACTTCTGCTGGTAGGTTTGAGCAATTATTTTTTTTACCATTACTTGGTTTGAGCACTGCAACTGTCTCTATAGTTGGTCAAAATTTTGGAGCAAAGCAATTTATACGAGTTTTAGAAACATATAAAAAAGGTTTATTTGTAGCGATAATAATATTAACCTTATTAGGAATAATAATCTTTATTACATCAGACATAGCTATGAATTTGTTTACTGACAATGAATATGTTAAAAAATTTGGATCTGACTATCTAAAAATATCTGCAATAATGTTTCCCGCATTCCCATTCTTTTTCATAGGAAATGCTACTTTTCAAGGTTTAAAGAAGGCAATTATAGTCATGTATATGGCTATTATGAGATTTGTTTTAATTCCATTTGTAATTATTTGGATAATTTTCAATCAAATGGGTGAAAACTATAATTTAATGTTTTATTCAATAGCGGCTATGCATTGGACAATTGGATTATTGTATTATTATTTTTGTAACAAAAAATTAAAAAGAATTCTGAACTTATAATTTATTCTGTTCCAGATAAATTTGGAACAAAAAGAACATCGTCATAAATTTCAGATTTTAAAACATTATTTATTTTTTTGTACTTCACTATAACCTGCTTATTTTCTTGTATAATTGGAGAAACAATAATACCACCATCATTAATTTGAGTTAATATTTCTTTAGATAAAAATGGTGTAGCTGCAGTTATAATTATTCTATCAAATGGAATTTGCTCTTTCCATCCAAGATTACCGTCTGCATATTTTGTAACAATATTTGAAATTTTTAATTCTCTAAATATATTTTCAGTTTTAACAAATAAACTTTTTATTCTTTCTATTGTATAAACTCTTCTTGCTAATTTAGATAAAACTGCACTTTGATAACCACTTCCTGTTCCAATCTCTAATATTTTATGCTTTGGATTAATTTCCAATAATTGAGTCATTTTTGCTACTACAAAAGGTTGGCTAATTGTTTGATTATCACCAATAGGAAGAGCGATGTTGTCATAAGCTTGATTCCTAAAATTATCAGGAATAAACTTTTCACGAGGTATTCTTTCAATAGCTGATAAAATATTTGAGTCAGAAATGCCCGACTCCCTTAACTCTAAAATTAATCTTATTTTCTTAACATCCAGCACTAAAATAAGGTATCTTGATTATCAAAATATTTTTTTAGAACTTCTGGGATTTTGACATTGCCATCTAAAGTTTGGTAATTTTCTAAAATTGCAATTAAAGTTCTTCCAACTGCTAAGCCAGAACCATTTAAAGTATGTACATAAATATTTTTATCATTTTTCTTGTATCTAGTATTCATTCTTCTTGATTGAAAATCACCACAATTTGAGCAACTTGAAATTTCTCTATATTTATTCTCACCTGGGAGCCACACTTCAATATCATATGTTTTTTTAGCTCCAAAACCCATATCACCAGTACATAAAGTCATAACTCTATAGTGTAAATTTAAATCTTTTAGAATTCCTTCAGCGCAATTAAGCATTCTCTCTAATTCGTCAGACGATTGTTCAGGCTCAACTAAAGAGACTAATTCAACTTTAGTAAACTGGTGCTGTCTTAACATACCTCTCGTATCTTTTCCTGCAGCACCTGCTTCAGATCTAAAACATGGAGTATAGGATGTAACTCTCATTGGAAGTTGATTCACATTTAAAATTTGATTACTGCATAAAGATGTAAGTGGAACCTCAGCAGTAGGTATTAACCAATGATCATCTCCTGCAGTAAATAAATCATCACTAAATTTAGGTAATTGACCCGTTCCATATAAAGTTTCACTTTTTACTAGATAAGGAACGTGAATTTCTAGATATCCATTAAGATTGGTATGTTTATCTAACATAAAATTTGCAATTGCTCTTTCAAATTTGGATAGTTGGCCTTTTAATATAACAAATCGAGGTCCAGATAACTTAGTAGCTATTTCAAAGTTCATTAAATTAGAATTTTCACCAATTTCAAAATGAAGCTTAGGTTCAAAATCAAAATTTGGTTTATTACCCCATTCTCTATAAAATACATTCTCTTCTTCATATGCCCCTATTGGTGTACTAGAGTCAGGAATATTAGGCAATCTGCTTAATATAGCTTTTAACTCATCATCTTTTAGTGTTTCTAATTCTTTTAGAGTATTAATATTATTTTTTAAATCCTCTACTTTTGCCATTTCATTTATGGTGTCTTTTTTTTCACTCTTAAGTTTACCAATAATTTTAGATAATTGATTTCTTTCTGCTAACAGGTTTTGCATTACTGTCTGAGCTTCTCTTTTTTCCTTATCTATATTAATAATTTTATATGCTATAGGTTTTTCACCTCTAGTTTTCATTGAGTTATCAAATTCTGTAGGATTTTCCCTTATGTAATTAATGTTATGCATTATTCATCTTTTAGAACTTCAGAGTCCATAAAAGATGAACTAATAATTTTTAAAAATCAAAAAAGAAAACTGTCTAGAGCGGCTATAGAAACGTTATCTATTATTGCTTATCAACAACCTATAACTAGATCTGAGATAGAAAATGTAAGAGGAGTGCAAATGGGTAGGGGGTCAATAGATCATTTAATGGAAATTGGATGGATTAAACCTTCTGGGAGAAGGAATATCCCTGGTAAACCCGCATTATGGGTAACAACTGACCTTTTTATGGAACATTTTGGAATTGAAAATATTTCAGATTTGCCTAATAAAGATGAGCTTAAAGCAAGTGGTTTTTTAGAAAAAAGATCTGCCATTGCCACTATTACCGACATTGCAAGTAATTCAGAGCTTATTGCAGATCAAGATATAGAAGATGAGGAAAACCTTGAAGATTTTATTTCTGAAGAAAATCAATAATAAATCTCAAAACTCAATTTTCTTTGATTTTAATTGATTTATTGAGTTTTACTTTTCTAAATTATACGTTATGAGCAATCTTAAAAGGAGATAATTTATGACACCAAGCATTTGGCAACTTTTAATAGTATTAGTTATCGTATTATTATTATTTGGTAGAGGAAAAATACCTCAGCTCATGGGCGATATGGCAAAAGGAATTAAATCTTTTAAAAAGGGTATGGGCGATGATGACAAAAAAGAAGATAAAAATATAGAGAATAATTCTGATAGTGAAAAGTAACTATGCTTACTTTTGGCTGGGGTGAAATTCTTCTAGTTCTTATTATTATCGTCGTAGTTGTTGGCCCAAAAGATTTACCTAAATTAATTAAACAATTATCATCATTCTCTAAATCAATTAAAAAATTATCAAGAGAATTTAAATCTTCATTAAATGAAATTGCTGATCACGAAGATCTCAAAGATGTTAAATCCTCTTTTAAAGAAGTAAATAAAATGAAAGAAGACCTAGATATAAAAGGTAAATTTCAATCTGAAATTAAATCCATAAAAGAAACTAGTGAAATTATTGATAAAGAAGTAAAAGATATAAAAAAAATCACTGATAAATGAACAAAAAAACTCAACTAGAAGAAATGTCTTTAATTGATCATCTTACAGAATTACGTAAGAGACTTATGTGGAGTTTTTTGTATGTGATAATTATTTTTTTAATCTGTTTTTATTTTGCAGGCGATTTATTTTATTTTCTTGCAAAACCTTTAGTTAATTTATTACAAGTTGATAAAGGGCAAGGTTTTATTTATACAGCATTACAAGAGGCTTTTTTTACAGAGCTAAAAATTGCTTTCTTTTTTGCACTTTTTTTTGCATTTCCATTAATAGCAATTCAAATATGGAAATTTATTGCTCCAGGACTTTACAAGCATGAAAAAAATGCTTTTTTGCCATTTTTGATTGCAACACCCATTTTGTTTTTTGCTGGTGGAGCAATGGTATATTATTTGATAGCACCGCTTGCCTGGAATTTTTTTCTTTCTTATCAAAATATGAGTACTTCAGGTGTTCCTATAAGATTAGAAGCTAAAATGGGTGAATACTTATCTTTAATGATGAGATTTATTTTTGCTTTTGGATTAGCGTTTCAACTTCCAGTTGTGCTAGGTTTGATGACTAAAGTAGGTATAGTAAATCATTCATCTCTCAAAAAATTTAGAAAATACGCAATTGTTATTGCTTTTTTATCTGCAGCATTCTTAACCCCACCAGATCCTTTTAGTCAAATTAGTCTAGCTTTGCCAATAATATTACTTTATGAAATTTCTATTTATATAGCTAAAATAATTCAGAAAAATAAAAAAGATGAATAATGCATAACATTGCCATCTAAAGTTTGGTAATTTTCTAAAATTGCAATTAAAGTTCTTCCAA
>JACWEB010000013.1 GCA_014653715.1 Pelagibacterales bacterium SAG-MED31 | reverse complement strand
AGAGTCAGGACCTACCTTTATTTTACCTTCATCATTTCTTATAATACTTCCACCACCTAATCCGATAGATATTAAATCTGGCATTCTAAAATTTGTACGAACTCCACCAATATCAACAGGAATAGCTGACTCTCTAGGAAATCCATCTTTAATAACTCCGAAGTCAGTTGTCGTTCCACCAATGTCAACAACAATTGCATTTGTTTTTTTTGATAAAAAACCAGCACCTCTCATACTATTTGTTGGTCCTGATGCAAATGTTAAAACTGGATAGTTTTTTACAATATCAGCAGACATTAAGGTTCCATCATTCTGGCTAATATAAAAAGGAGAATTAATATTTAGTTGTTTTAATGCATCTTTGAATGAGGTTATAACTTTATCAGCAAGTTTTCCTAATGAAGAATTCATTATTGTTGCATTTTCTCTTTCAATAAAACCCACTCTTCCAATGCGATGAGACATTGTAATTATAGCATCCGGATTATGTTCTTGAATAATTTTACAAGTCTGAATTTCCTGTTCTTCATTTATAGGGGAAAAAACACATGAAATTGATATATATTTTAAACCTTTAACTTTAATTTCCTTTGCAACTTTTTCCACTTCCTCAGATGACCAATCTCCTAATTTTCTTCCATCAAATTCATAGCCACCAGAAATTATCCAAAAATTTTCTCCAATAATTTTTCTTAGACTATCTGAGAAATCTATACATGGAGGAACACTAACTGTTGCTGGGTAAGCTAATCTAACAACAGCTACTTGCTCTAATCTTTTATTTTCGACAAAAGCATTGGTGAATTGAGTTGTGCCAATCATAACAGATTGGATATCATCAGTATTAATTTTATTTTTATCCAATATTGTAGATACTGCATTAATAATTCCTAAACCAGGCTCTTCAGTTGTTGTTGATTTAAAACCATCAACTACATTTCTTCCATCCATAAGAACTGCATCAGTATTAGTTCCACCGACATCTACTCCAATCCTTAACATAATTTATATTAAAACTAATATTTTCTAATTTACAAGGTATTCTTCAGTTTTTATCAACTAAATTAAATTGAAATTTAATCTTAAATTTAAGGCGTATCTTTATGTAGATTAAATTAAAAATTTATATTTTAAATTATAAATTATTTTATTTTTTTCTATTTTTTATAAAGAATTTATATAAAGAATTTTTATCTATTTTTTAATTGTCTGACAATTTATTCACAATTTTATTTATATTTATATTAATTTTCTATTATTATTAAAGCTTTTTATAATTAACTTAAATTAAGTTAAAATATTTTAAAACGTTAACATTTTTCTCTTGTTTTCTGAACCCAAGTGTATAGCATTATACTAAAAATGGGAGGTAGTCAAAATGGCTAAGAAAAAAAATAAAGTCTTTAATTCAACCAGAAGAAAATTTCTTAAAACTTCTGCAATATTAACGGCTGCAACTACTTTGCCTCTATTTAATATTAATCATGCATGGTCTCAAGATGTTGTTTTTGATGGAGAACCTTTTGATGCAGGTGGTGCTGAATTAAAATTAGGTGAGTGGGGTGGATTTTGGGAAGAATTTATGAGAGATGCTTTTATCAATGATTTTGAAAAAAGATATAATTGCAAAGTTTCTTATGATGGTGCATGGCCATGGTTTCCAAAATTTGTTGCAGGTGGAGAACAAAATCCTGCATATGATATTTGTAATTGGAACATTCCTGAGATGGTAAAGACTGCAAACTCTGGTGATTTCTTTATGTCACCAGATGATATTGCTGATGCAATTCCTAATGGAAAAAATGTTTGGGATTTTGCAAAAGCTACTGGAGTTGGATTAACTTGGGCATTTGGTCAATATTGTTACGTATATCGTAGTGATATGATTAATCCAGGAATCAATGACTTCAAACAATTCTGGGAAGATCGTTTTTCAGGTATGAGAGGAACTTATATTACTTCAAATACTCTTCAAATGGTATTCTTTTTAGCTTCTTGTCAAGCTTATGGAAAAGATGCTTATGATCTAGAAGCTGGATATGAAGCTATGAGAAATGCGATGCCTGCAAAAATTTCAGATTTCACTGGAAATATGCAAACATTAGTTGAACGTGGTGAAGTTCAAATTGGTGTTCAATGGGAAGGAGAAGTCTATCTTCAAATGGATAAAGGAATTCCTGTTGCTCCATACATTTGGGAACATCAAAAACCATTACTTACTCAAACACATACTGTTAGTAAGTACTCTGATCCAGTTCAAAAGAAACTTGCACTTGCTTATGTTAATGAAAAACTTGATCCTAAGTTTATGAATAAAGCAGGTGAAACTTTCTATTTACGTCCAACAATTAAAAATGCTGAGATACCTGAACTTCTTTCTTCAAAAGGAGTAACGAATGATGCAAATGCTCTGGATGGACTTCATACTCCAGACTGGTCATTCTATTTGGATAACGAGGATGATATTGTTGAAACGTGTAATGAGATATTTACTAGTTAAAAAATAATTTCTTTAGCCAGTTCCTTAACTGGCTAAAGTTCAAATCTGAATTCTATGTTTGATGTAAGTATAAAAAATTTAACAAAAAAATTTGACGACAATATAGCTGTCAATAATGTGAGTTTTAAAATTAATGCTGGAGAGTTTTTTTCAATTTTAGGACCTTCAGGTTGTGGTAAAACCACAACTCTTCGAATGATAGCAGGATTTGTAATGCCAACCAATGGAGAGATTTATATTGGAGAAAATGATATAACTTATCAAGCTCCAGAAAAAAGAAACATTGGTTTTGTATTTCAAAATTATGCAATTTTCCCTCATATGAATGTTTTTGATAACATTTCATTTGGGTTAAAAATGCGCTCATTTGATCAAAAAACTATAAATGAAAAAGTAAAAGTGGCTTTAGATCAAGTAAATTTAAATGGTTATGAGGCTAGATTTCAAAGAGAATTATCAGGCGGAGAACAACAAAGAGTAGCACTCGCTAGAGTGTTAGTTACAGAACCACAGATCCTTCTTCTAGATGAGCCATTAAGTGCTCTTGATAAAAAATTAAGAGAAGAAATGAAAATTTGGATAAAAGAGTTACAAAAAAAACTTAAAATTACCACAGTTTATGTCACGCACGATCAATCTGAAGCTTTAACAATGTCTGATAGAATAGCTATTATGAATAAAGGAGATATTTCTCAAATTGGTTCTCCAACAGATATTTATGAAAAACCAAGTAACGTTTTCGTAGCTGATTTTATAGGTACCTCAAATTTTGTTAATTTAAAAATTAATTCAAATGACTCTCAAAATTCATCTGTAATTTTTTCTAATAAAGAATTTACACTTAATACTCAATTTACTGAAAGCAGTAAATGTATCCTTAGGCCCGAACATCTTTTAATTAATCCAGAAAATTCTGATGGACTAGTATTGGCTGAAGGTTTAATTAAAATCATTTCTTATCAGGGCTCTTTAATTAGATATATTATTGAAATTAATGATCAAACTCTTACTGCTGAATTATCTAATAGTTTAAACACCTCTCAGCTTAAGGAGGGTGATAAAGTTACAGCGGGCTTTAATCCTAATAGCCTAGTAATTATTAAGGAGTAAATATGCAAATTGGAGTTGATGTAGGAGGAACAAATACAGACGGTGTAATTCTTTCAGATGGAAAGGTATTAGTATCTGAAAAAACAACTACTACTGAAAATGTTGGTGATGGCGTATTTAATATAATTCAAGCAGTTTTAAAAAAAGGAAATATTACACCTAATAATATTTCAAGTGTTATGATTGGAACAACTCATTTCACAAATGCTTTAGTTGAAAGAAAGAAATTAAAGAAAATTGCAGCAATAAGGTTAGCTTTACCTGCAGCTGATAGTTTGGAACAGATGATTGGTTGGCCAAAGGATTTAGTATCGCACTTAGTCCCTATTAAATATTTTGCAAAAGGCGGCTATGAGGTGGATGGCCGAGAAATTTCTAAATTAGATAAAGATGAGATAACTAAAATTGCAGAGGAAATAGCTAAACAAAATTATACAAACATAGCAATTAATTCTGTTTATTCTCCTTTGAACTCTGAAATGGAACTTGAAGCTAGAGAAATTATCACAAAAATTATTCCCGATGCTAATATTTCACTATCACATACAATTGGCAAAGTAGGATTAATAGAAAGAGAAAATGCAACAATTATTAATTCAGCATTAACAAATTTGGCAGAAGATATTGTTGAGTCTTTTAAAAAAGCATTAAAAAAATTAAACATAGTAGCACCTTTATACATTAGCCAAAATGATGGTACGTTGATGAAGCCAGATAAAGTCAAAGAATATCCAGTTTTAACTTTTGCATGTGGTCCAACAAACAGCATGAGAGGGGCTGCTTATTTATCTGGAATTGAAGACTCCATAATTGTCGACATAGGTGGAACAACTTCTGATATTGGTTACATAAAATCTGGTTTTCCAAGACAATCTGCTATTGCAACAGATGTTGGTGGAGTTAGAACAAATTTCAGAATGCCGGATATCATATCAATAGGACTTGGCGGTGGTTCAATAATTCGAGATGACGGTAATAAAGTTGGACCTGATAGTGTTGGATTTAGATTAACTGAAAAGGCTCTCGTTTTTGGTGGTGATACTTTAACTGCTACCGATATAGCAGTGAAACATTATAATCTTGATATTGGAGATAAATCTTTACTAAATAATATTGATGACTCACTTATAAAAAATGCAAAAATTGAAATAACTAGATTATTAGAAGATTCTGTAGATAAAATGAAAACAAGTTCAGAAAAAGTACCAGCAGTTTTTGTCGGTGGTGGTACTATTATAAATAAAGAAAATTTAAATGGTATTTCTGAGTTAGTTATACCAGATAATTTTGCTGTGGCTAATGCTGTAGGTGCAGCGCTTGGTCAAGTTAGTGGTGAAGTTGATAGAGTTTTTCATTATGAAAAATTAGGTAGAGATAAAACTATTGAATTAGCTACAGAAGAAGCAAAACAACTCGCTAAAGATGCTGGTGCAAAAGAAGCTAGCATTGAAATTAATGAAATTAATGAAAATCCCCTTGCTTATCTACCGGGAAAATCTGTTAGATTACAAATCAAAGCAATTGGAGATCTGGAGAATTACTAATGAAAAAATTAACTTTAGATAAAATTGACGATTTTTTAAGAGGCACTGCTTTTTTAGGAACTGGGGGTGGAGGAAATCCATATGTTGGTGGATTGATGTTAAGGCAAGAATTGGAAAAAGGGTTTGAACCAGTTTTGATTAAAGGTGAAGAAGTAGCTGATGATGACTTAGTTTTACCTATAGCAAATATGGGAGCACCCACAGTACTTGTTGAGAAATTACCGAATGCAAAATCTGCGGTTAAAGCCCTAAGAAAAATGGAAGAATTAATGGGGAAAAAATGTAAGGCACTTATCGCAGCTGAAGCTGGTGGAATAAATGGAACATTACCATTTATTGTTAGTGCCTATACAGGCTTACCAGTTATTGATGCAGATGGAATGGGAAGGGCATTTCCAGAATTACAAATGTGTACATTTGGTGTCTATGGGGTCAATTGTTCACCAGTAATTGTTAGAGATGAAAAAGATAATGAAATGATTGTTAATGCAGAAAATAACCATGCTTCTGAAATGTTTGCTCGAGTCATTTGTATGCAGATGGGAACTAAATCTGAAATTTGTTTATATCCTATGACAGGAAAACAAATGAAGGAAACATCTGTTCATCATACTGTAACACTAGCTTATGAAATCGGAAAATCTATAGGTGATGCAAGAGATAAGGGCACTGATCCTTTAGAGGGAATAGTCGAATATTTTAAAAATAGTTTTGATAAAAGGTTTTGTAAATTATTATTTCAAGGCAAGGTTACTGATTTGCTTCGTGAAACAACTGATGGATGGGCAAGGGGAGAAGTAGAAATTACTTCTTTGTCAAATCCTAATGAGAGTATTTTAGTAAAATTACAGAATGAATTCTTAATTGCACTTAAAGATGGTAAACCTTTAGCTATGGTACCCGATCTTATTTGTTTAGTTGATCTTGAAAATGCTGAACCAATAACTGCTGAAGATGTTAAATACGGTCAAAGAGTTAATGTAATTGGTGTTAGTGTTCCCCCTAATATGAGAACAAAAGCTGCTTTAGATACTTTTGGCCCAGTCCCTTTTAAAGTTTTCGATAAGTATATTCCCATTGAGGAGATAAAATAATGACTATTGATATTAGGGTAGTAACACCAATTACGACTAAGGGATTTAGAAAAGAATCAGATTTTTCAGAGATAGGACAAGGTGATTTTAAAGTTTCCCATTCTCAAATTGACATTGGTCCTGCATCAATTGAGACTGAATTTGATGAAGCGATGTGCCAACCAGATACTATACTTAAAATTGTAGATGCTGAAAATGAAGGTTGTGATGCTGCAGTCATAGATTGTATGGGAGATCCAGGTTTAAAAGGTGCTAGAGAATGTGTTTCTATACCTGTAATCGGCCCATGCGAAACTGCAATGCATTACGCTAGTATGCTTGGTCATAAATTTACTGTTTTAACTGTATTAGATCGCACTAAGCCCCTAATTGAAAACCTCTCTAAAATTTATGGTGTTTCAAGTAAATGCACACCTGCTGTCTCAGTAGATATTCCAGTTTTAGAGCTTGAAAGTGATTTAAATTACACCCTTACTAAAATGACTGAAAAATCAATTGAAACTATAAAAAATCATAACACTGATGTTATTATTTTTGGTTGTACAGGAATGTTAGGTTGTGCAGAAGCGCTCTATAGTAATTTAAAAACAAATGGCTTCAATGTTCCTGTTATTGATCCTATTCCACTTGCGGTTAATACGGCATATGTTTGTGCAAAGTTAAAATTAGCCCAAAGTAAAAAATGTTACCCTCAACCACCAGAAAAAGGAATGGTAGGTTTTAATAAACCAAAGTTAAAAGTAGTTAGTTAAGAAATGGAGAAGTAAATGAGTATAAATGTTAAATTAGTCACCCCAATTACTGCAAAAGGTTTAAGAAAAAATGAACACTTAGACTTAATGACCTCAAACGATTTAAAAGTTTCTGCTACAGGAATTGATATAGGTCCAAATTCTATTGAATGTGAATATGAAGAAGCGATGTCTCAACCAGATACTATACTTAAAATTGTAGATGCTGAAAATGAAGGTTGTGATGCTGCAGTCATAGATTGTATGGGAGATCCAGGTTTAAAAGGTGCTAGAGAATGTGTTTCTATACCTGTAATCGGCCCATGCGAAACTGCAATGCATTACGCTAGTATGCTTGGTCATAAATTTACTGTTGTAACTGTTCTTGATAGATTGATACCTCAGTTTGAAAACCAAGCGCTTTTATATGGTGTTCCATCAAAATTAGCATGTGTAAAGGCAGTTGATATTCCTGTTTTAGAATTAGAAGATGACTTAAATGCAACAGTTGAGCAATTAAAAGTTAAATCCATTGAAGCAATCACAGATCATAATGCTGATGTTATTATTTTTGGTTGCACAGGTTTATTTGGTTGTGCGGAATCATTACAATATAAATTAAAAAAATCAGGTTTCGATGTTCCTGTTATTGATCCTATTCCACTTGCGGTTAATACGGCATATGTTTGTGCAAAGTTAAAATTAGCCCAAAGTAAAAAATGTTACCCTCAACCACCAGAAAAAGGAATGGTAGGTTTTAATAAACCAAAGTTAAAAGTAGTTAGTTAAGAAATGCAAAATAGAATTGTTAGATTTTCAGAATTTGGTGGACCAGAAGTTCTAAAAATTTCAAATGAAGAAATTAAGGAACCAAAAAAAAATGAAATTAGAATAAAAGTAAAAGCTTTAGGTCTAAATCAAGCCGAAGTAATGTTGAGGGAAGGACGATATGTAGGTAAACCAGAACTCCCCTCTAGAATAGGAATAGAAGCATCAGGAATTGTAGAGTCCATAGGAGATGGTGTTACAAAATTCAAGGTGGGTGATGAAGTTTGCGCAATACCTTTTTTATCATGGGATGATAATGATTTTTGGACTAATGAGTCTATTAATAGTTATGGCACTTATGGAGATACTGCAATTATTCCAGAATGGACTGTAACAGAAAAAATTTCTCATCAATCCTTTGAAGAAGCTGCTGCTGCTTGGTGTCAATATTTAACAGCCTGGGGAGGCTTAATTTATAATGCTAATATTGAGCAAAGAAAATGTTGCTTAATTACTGGTGCCTCAAGTAGTGCTGCAATTGGAGCTATGCAAATTGTTAAAATTTTTGGACTAAAGACTATTGCTGTAAGTAGAACCTTAAAAAAAGCTAAAGAATTGAAATCTATAGGTTATGATGAAGTACTTGCTCTTGAAGATGATAATTTTGAAGAAAATGTTTTAGATGTTACAAATGGAAGTATTATAAGAAATGATGAAGGTAAAATAAAGGTAGGTCCTGACTCTGTAGGCTATAAACTCGATAAAGAGTCTTTAATTTTTGGAGGTAAGATTACTACAACTTCTGATATCGCTGTTGCAGCTGGAGATGCAAATTTTGGTGACAACAATTTAGTTTCGCATTTAGATAAAAAAATAATTACAAATTCTAAAATTGAAATAAAAAAATTGATTGAAGATGGTATTGATAGAGTAAAATTGAACAAGGATGATGTTCCTGTTATTTTAGTTGGTGGAGGAAGTATTTTAGTTAAAGGAAACTTAAAAGGAGCAAGTGAAGTATTAATACCGGAACATAGTGATGTAGCAAACGCAATCGGAGCATCATTAGCACAGGCAGGTGGAGAAATAGATAAAATTTATTCATACTCTGAAATGGGAAGAGATCAATCCATAGAAAATGCAAAAAAAGATGCCATAGAAAGAGCTTTACAAGCAGGTGCAATAAAAGACAGTATTAATATTATCGAACTAGAAGAGATCCCATTGAGTTATTTACCTTCTGGATCTGTTAGAATTCATGCAAAGGCAGTGGGAGACATTTTTTAATGATTGAATTAACCTTAGATAATTTAGAAGACCTAGCTAGAGGTACCGCTTTTCTTGCGACTGGAGGTGGTGGTGATCCTTATATTGGAAAGCTAATGTTAAAACATCAGCTTGAACTTGGAAAAACAGTAAAAATTATAAGCCCAGATGAAATCAATGATGATACATTTGCTTGTAATGTTTTAACAATGGGTGCGCCAACAGTTTTTGGTGAAAAAGCACCAAATGGACTAACATCATATGAAGCGATGAAGAAGGTTGAAGAAATTTTAGGAAAAAAATTTAATGCAATAATGCCAATTGAAGCTGGAGGTGTAAATGCTACACTTCCACTTGTTGTCGGCGCCTTATCAGGTTTACCTGTTATTGATGCTGATGGAATGGGGAGAGCATTTCCAGAATTACAAATGGTAACTTATAATGTTGGAGATGTAGATATCAATCCTCTTGTTGTTATAAATGATTTTTATGAAACTGGTGTTTTCCATTCTAGAAATAGTAGTTCTGGAGAATGGTTATCAAGAGCAGTTTGCGTTAGAATGGGAGGTATTTGTCAAGTAGCCTGTTATCCCATGAACGCAAATCAAATTAGAAATACATCCGTACATAATACCATAAAGTTATCGTTTGAAATTGGCGCACTCATTCAGAAAGCAAGAAATGATAAAAATGATCCAGTTGAAGAGATTATAAAATACATGAGTAAAAGTAATCCCCCTCGTGTAGGAAAACTTTTATTCACTGGCAAAATAGATGATTTATTAAGAGAAACTGTTAATGGGTGGACTCGCGGTAAAATGTATTTAAAAAGCCTAAATGATCAAGATACATTACTTGTAGAATTTCAAAATGAATTTTCTTATGCTAAACTAAATAAAAACAAAGTTTTGGCTATGGTTCCTGATTTAATTTGTGCTTTAGATAGCGAAACAGGTGAACCTATTACAACTGATGGTCTTAGATATGGACAAAGAATTAAAATTGTTGCAGTATCTGTTCCACCAATAATGAGATCTGAAAAAGCTTTAAAGTTATTTGGACCAAGAGCTTTTGGTCTACCATTCGATTATACTCCAATTGAGGAAATAAAATAATGGAAAATAACAAAGAAAAAAATAACTTATTAAAATTTTTTTATACTTATCGACCGATTATATTAGTCTTGCCTGCATTAATACTTTTTATAATTTTCTTTATTATACCTGTTGTCAGTCTTTTTGTCATAGCTTTTGATAAGCCAGTTACAGGAGTTTTATCACTTCAGGGTGAATGGACATTAAAAAGTTTTATTAGAATATACAACAGATCACTTTATTTCAATGCTGCTGTTACATCAGTTACACTAGCTGCATTATCTTCATTAATTACTCTTATCATTGGATACCCTTTAGCATACTTGATAGCTAAAACAGAAAATGTTGCTAGAAACACTTTCCTCATGATTTTAGTTTTATGTGCTATGCAATTAGACATGGTGATAAGATTATTTGGATTAATGGTTTTAATGGGTGATAATGGACTTATCAATGGGGCATTAATGTATTTTAATATTATAGAGAAACCTATTGGTTTAATGTATAATAAAATAGGAGTTTTAATTGGTTTAGTTCAATTTTCACTACCTTTCATGATTTTATCTCTAATTGGTATAATCAGAGGGATATCACCTGCTGTTGTTGAAGCTAGTAGGAGTCTTGGGGCAACACCTAATCAAGCTTTTTGGAAAATTATAATACCTCTCTCAATGCCAGGAATTTTAGCAGGAACATTGTTGGTATTTGCTATCTCCATAAGCTCATATATCGTACCAGCACTAATGGGTGGTTGGAAGGTTATGGTTATGCCACTTCACGTGTACCAACAAATTGCAGAAATGGGTAAATGGCAATTTGGTTCAGCAATAGCTGTTGTATTATTTTGCATGAGCTTAATATCTGTTTTAGTTTATCAGAAAGTAGCAATCAGAATAGGTGGGGGAAGAGCATGAGTAAAAAAAGAGTTAAAGAAGTGAATGAGCTTGGTCCCTTAATAAAAATTGGCTCAGGTATTGCTTTAGCTATTCTCTTAATTCCTGTATTTATAGTTGTTTTGACTGGTTTAAATTCAGGTGACCACTTAACATTCCCACCAAAAGGATTATCATTAAGATGGATATTAGCTTTTTTTGAAAGTGAGGAGTTTTTATCAGCGTTTTTATTTAGTTTTGGATTAGCATTGATAGTCATGGCTTTGTCAACAATATTTGGAACTTTAGCTGCAATATTTATAACAAGATTCAATTTTCCAGGTGTTCAGGTTTTAAGAGCGTTATTTTTGTCTCCATTAATTTTGCCTGGTATAGTTTTAGGATTGGCTCTTTACATATTTTATGTGTCTACAGATATTGGACTGGCAAGATCATATCCTGGAATGGTTATTGCGCACATGTTAGTAACAATGCCATATGTTATAGGTACAGTTTCAGCATCACTTTTTAATTTCGATTTAAATTTAGAGCAAGCAGCTAGAAGTTTAGGTGCATCTCCATTAACAGCTTTTAGAAAAGTAACTCTACCTAATATTAGTAATGGAGTAATGGCGGGTTCAGTCTTTGCTTTTATAGTTTCTTTTGGTCAATTCGATGTATCATTATTTATGGCTACGCCAAATAACACACCTTTGCCAATAGCTCTTTACTGGTCTTTGAGATATACTTTTGAACCGACAGCTGCTGCTGCTGGTATATTTGCAATAGCTTTAGTTGTCACATCAATGTTAATAACTTCAAAATTAGTAAATCTACAAAAGTTTTCTGGTGTAAAATTTGATTAATTATTATATTTTTGAAATAAAATATTAATTGTCTTAATGTTAAATTTATTAAAACAAAAATATTTAAGATAAACTTATAAGAAATCTATGCATTGATTAATTATTATACTATTAAAATAATAATTATGCTAATTTAAAACTATAATAAAAAAAATTAAAATGAAAAAAAAAATTAAATGGGGAATTATTAGTACTGCTAAAATTGCAGAAACAGATTTAATTCCTGCAATAAATAAATCAAAGAACTCTGAATTAGTAGCAGTTGCTTCTAGAAACAAACTTAAAGCTGCTAAATTTGCAAAAAAAAATAAAATTAAAAAATTTTACGACTCTTATAAAAAAATATGTGAAGACAAAGATATAGACGTTATTTATAACCCTCTTCCTAACCACCTTCATGTAAATTCAACAGTTAATGCAATAAATAATAATAAGCATGTCTTATTAGAAAAACCAATAACTTTAAAATCTAAAGAGGTTAATATTATTAGACGTGCCGCAAATAAAAAAAAGAAAATTGTAAAAGAAGCTTTTATGGTTCGTCATCATCCACAATGGCAATGGGTTAAAAAATATATTAAGGCTAATAAAATAGGAAAAGTAAACGCTATAACTACTCTATTTTCTTATAAAAACTTAGATCCAAAAAATATTAGAAATATTAAGAAATTTGGAGGTGGAGGACTTTATGATATTGGATGTTACGCAATAGTCATATCAAGATATTTATTAGATAAAGAGCCAAAAAAAGTAATTTGTGAGGCAAATTTTGATAAAAAATTTAAAACAGATAATCTAGCTTCTGCTATTTTAGACTTTAATGGAGTTTATTCAAATTTTATAATTTCTACATGCTCTACTGTTAGTCAACAAGTATTAATATTAGGTTCAAAAAAAACTATATGCATTGAAAATCCTTTCAATGCTAAAGCTCACAAAAATACAACTGTTGTAATATATAGTGGAGACTCAATATACAGAAAGGAAAATATTGTTAAAGTTTTTCCAAAAGTTGATCAATATGAAAAACAAGTCACTAATTTTTCAGACCACATTCTAAAAAACACTCCTATCGATTATGATTTAAAAGATGCTCAAAATAATATTAAAGTTATAGAATCATTATTCAAATCAATTAAAACAAAAAAATGGGTGGGTGTTTAATTTTTGTTTCTTGTAAGTAAAATTTCTGAAAAACCAGCTATTAACATTAATAATCCTCCTACACCCTCTCTCCATCCAAAAGTTTCGTTAGCTAGAAAAGCCGCACTTATTGTTCCAAATATTATTTCTGAAAGAACAAGTATAGAAAATAAACCAGCTCCAATTTTACTAGGAGACCATAAAATTATTATGTTAGAAGGAATAAAAAAGACTAAAGATAGAATAAGAAGAAGTGGCAGCATGGATATCCAAGATACAATATCGGGAAGTGGTCCAAAAGCATCAGAAAATATTAATGATGTAAATAATGTAACTAGTAAACCATAAAAAAAGAATGAATATAAAAGTGAAGAAATATCTTCATTTTTAGCTTCTTCTAATTTAATTGCTCCTGCAGCACAAAGAAATCCCCCTAATAGAGCTAACCAATCACCAACATTGACAGGCAATGGTAAATTACCATCTTTACCAAAAACTATAAATAGTCCTAACAATGCTAAAAAAAGGCTTACGCCACGTTGCCATTTAGGTGCTTGTTTAAAAAATATTATTTCAAAAATAGTTGTCCAGACTGGCATTAAATAAAATAATATAAAAACACGCATTATATCAGTTAATAAAAAACTATTAGCGTAACAAGCTATACCACCACCAAATAGTAATCCTATTAAAGGTAATTTTATTCCAGTAGATTTACCTTTAAAAAATTTCAAAATAATAAAAGGAGTGAATACTATAAGTGGAATAGCGTACTGAGCGACAGTTCCCCACCCTCCTGTCAAGCCTCCATTTTCAAGAGCTCTTTGAGGTATCCAATACAAACCCCAAAGACCTGAAGTAAAAAAGACTGCAATACTTATTGTTAAATGATATTTATGTTGCATAAATAAAATGAGCTAGAAAAATTTCTAGCTCATTAAATAAATTAAATATTATAAATAAATTTTATCTTGTAATCCGTAAATGAGAATAAGATTAAAAGCTAATACAACAAGCGATACTATTGGTTGTTCTATTGTTGTTTTAACTTTATCTCTTCCATATGAAAAACCTATATTCAAATGATAACACGAAGAATAAACAGCATTTAAAGCAAATACTATCGTTGGTATTACAAAGAAAGGCCATGTTCCTTCTGGACCAGAAAATAAAATATAAATTCCAACTAAAAATAGAGCTGTTACCCAAAAGATTGCAAAATTACCAATTGAAGCTGCGCTAGAATCTACGTTATATTTTTCAAATTCTTTTTGTTTATTAAATAAGAAAGTATATGAATAATAACCAGCAAATAATAAATTAACTATGTAGACTATTAAGTAAAAAATTCCATTAAAATTTTCAACCATATTTTTTTCTCCTATTAATTAAATATCTACTTTAGATAACTCCCACAAGTTGATATTGTCAATGCATTCATCATATATATCTTTAGCAATAGGATTATTGCCAGTTATAAATTCTCTTAATTTTTCTTCATTATGTACTGTTATTTTAAATAATGTATAACTTTTGTCTGGAGCAAAAGCTGGAACTGTTTGCTCTACATGAGCAACACTTTTACGAATACCCATACCTTCTTCTGATTGAAACCAGCCCATAAATTTATCAAATTTATCAGACTTAAACTTAGCTATAACAAGCATTTCTTTATCCATATAAAAAACTCCTTTGATTTTATTAATTATCTAAAATATTTAAATTATATGTATATTAGATTAATTAATAAATATTAATAATATATTTATTGAATTGTATAAATTAATTAAAGGCTATAGCCGCACCTAAAAGTACTACAATGATTAATCCTCTTCCAGACATGGTAGCAAATTTCATTATGGATTTGTTAGGAGGTTCATTATTTTTGCTAGAATTATAGACATGAATATTAACAATAAAAGATAATATTAAAAGTATAGCAGCACCAATTATCTTAATCGTAAATGCAGTATTAATTGCAAATCCTCCATAAATTAAATTAGATAACAGTATACCAGTAATCCATAAAATAATTAAAGAAGCTAAACCAAGATATCCTAAAATTTTTAAAACTTTACCGACAGTCTTATCGGGTACTTGGTTAGAACGGGTAAATATTGACTGTATTAAACCTCCACCAACAAGTACACCACCTGCAAATATTATAGCCAAATAATGGAAAAATTTTAAAAATATTAATGACATTTATTTTATATATATAAAATAAAAATTAATTATATAAATAAAAAAGCTAAGTAATAATAAACTCAGCTTTTTATATAATAAAATTAGTTAAATAAATAACTTATCTTGAAGACCGTTAAGCAAGACAATATTAATAACAATAAATACAATTGATAGAACTGTATCTTGTGTTTTGTTAACAACATTGTACTCCTTATCTACTGCTCCAATTCTAGTTAAAAGATCATAAGCTAATTGATAGATTGCAAGCATCAAACCAAATACAAAGTAAACCCATGAACCTTCTATTGATGTAAACATTAAATATATTCCTATTAAAACAAAAGGTATAATAAATGAACCTATCAACCTAACTACAGGTACTGCACTTTCCCCAAAACCATAATCTGAAGTAACTGTTTTTGGTGTAAATAGAATTAGATATGAATAAAAAGCCAAACCTAATAATTGAATTAAAAACAATATTAAATAAACTATACTTCCTCCAAAATTTTCAACCATAAAATATCTCCTTTTTTTTTATTTTATCTTGATTTTAAATAAAAAGAACCAAGAAAAACTATATTAACAATTGTGAATGCAATAAATGACCCATTAAATGGAATATAGCTTACTGCAGCGTGATAAACTGGAACTATTGTTAATACTAATTGAACAAATAAAATAGTTTTTGTTGCAGTTTTTAATTGCTCATCTTCCATCCATGAAGGAATCATTAAAGCTATAATTCCTAAGACAAAAACATGAGAGCCATAATGCTCAGCCATTGTCGTAACTGGAACTACTACAGGTCCAACAAACTCACCCCAACCATTAGTAGCATACATTGTTGGTGTCCCAAAAAATATCACCAATCCCATTAACAGATTTAGTATTCCAAAAATTCTATAAATTATTGGTAAACTCATATTCCTCCTATCATTATGTCAAAGCTTCTCTAAATGAGATTCTAATAAATAAAACTATTAAAAGCTAAGTGTTAATTAATAATTTTAAGTATTTTATGTTACATTATGTGATTTTTTATTAATTAATATCATAGCAACACCAGAAATTATAATAGCTCCACCAAAATAAGCATATGTATTTGGAGTTTCATTAAGGATAAAAATTGAAGTTAATAATCCTGTTACAGGAAAAAGTAATAATACAGACATTACATTATTAACTGGGTTTCTTGAAAGAACGCTGTACCAACAACTATACCCTATTACGTTCATACCTACGGCTAAATAAATTACGATTATCCATGCTTTAGTTGTAGCATTGTAAATATAATCAAATGTATTTCCTTCAATAAAATAGGAGGCAATGATACATTGGGGACCAGAGAAAATGCCTAACCAAGCTGTTAATGCTAAACCTCCTATTGTTTCAGAGACATCTTTTGCAAATACTTGAGCTAAAGACCAAAGAAAGGCACCAGAAAGAATTAAGACTACACCAAATAATTTTCCTTCAAGATTAGGATTCCCAGAAAGAATTACTATACCTAAAAAGGCTATAACTAATCCAATAATGTTTTTAACCGGAACCTTTTCTCCTAATAGAAAATAGGCTATTAAAATACCAAATGGAATTTCTGCCTGTACAAAAAGAGTTGCTGAAGCTCCATCTAGAATTTTTAAACCATAAAAGCTTAAAGAATACTGAATAGAACCTCCTATGATAGATATAGCAAACATTTGTTTTATAAAATTTTTAGGAAAAGGAAAAAAATAACACATTAATAATCCCGATAAAGACCATCGTAAACCATTAAGTAAAATTGGAGGGAAAGACTCCATAGCAGGTTTAGCAATAACAAATCCAAAACCTAATAAACAAGGTACAACTAATGCTAAAAATATATCTTTACGAGACATATAAATTTTTAAACAAATGGAATATTACAAAGAATTCCTGTTTTAGGCACATTATCAATAACGACATTTATAGGAGTATCTTCTACAAAATAAGGTTTATCAACCATTGCAATAGCAATTACTTTATTAAAGGTTGGAGAATATACAGCAGATCTTACTTCCCCTACTCTTTTTGAATCAATAGTGATATCAATAGCTTGCGATAAGTTTATTTTATCTAAATCAATTTTTACACCCATCAGTTTTTTAGAAACACCAGATTTTTTGATATCTATTAGTTTTTGTTTTCCAAGAAATTCAATATCATTATCCAAATTTACATATTTATCAAAACCACATTCAAGAGGATTGTCATTTAAATCAAAATCATTACCGTAAGATAACAAAGCAGACTCAATTCTCTCAATTAAATGAGGGCAACCAGGTTTGACATTAAATTCTTTACCAATTTCAAAAAGATGATCATATAACTCTAAACCAGATTTAGTATGTTCTACGTATACTTCATAACCTCCCTGCTTTGACCATCCTGATCTCGCGATAAGATGTTTAGTTCCTTTAAAATCAAAATAATCAAATCCAAAAAATTTTAAATCAGTAATTGATTTACCAAAAACTTTTTCCATTAAAGTGAAAGATTTGGGTCCCTGTACTGCCATAATATTTACATCGGGCTCAGTAATTATAACTTTATAATTTTTTCCAATGGCAAGACCTTTAGCAAATAAAATTACATCTGAATCAGCAATTGATAACCACCATTTATTTTCATTAATTCTTAAAACAACTGGATCATTTATAAGTCTCGCTTGATCATCAATGATTGGACAATAGTAACATCTAAGATCTTTTGATTTAGATAAATCCCTACAAGTCATTAATTGAACAAGTTCGGCGGCATCATTTCCAGATATTTCTACTTGTCTTTCTGCAGCAACATCCCATATTTGAACATACTTCTTTAAATGATAATAAGTTTCTTCAAGAGAACCTTCAAAAGCAGCAGGTAACAACATATGGTTATAAGTTGTATATGCTTTTAAACCCTGTTTCTCTATTCGCGAAGTATAGGGTGTACTCCTAAGCCTTTTAGCTTTTGCTATCTGTATTTTGCTCATATTATTTGAAGTCATTAGTTATATAGAATGCTTAAGTCTACAATAAAATACAAAACTAAAATATATTTATATGAGTTTCAGTTTTACAAATAATCTATTTTTTTTTATTACTACATTTTCCATCTAAGAGCAGATGTATGAACTTTACTATCCCAGTGTGTTGTAATATTTTGATCAAGTTTGGTAATAGTAAAAGATCCACCTGCCATTTCTAGAGAAGTAGTATAATTACCAACAATTGATCTAGAGACTTTAATATTGCAGTTTTCTAGAAGTTTTTGAGCAGAATTAAATAATAAGTAAAGTTCCATTAAAGGTGTGCCACCAAAACCATTTACATGTAATAAAACTTCTTGATTTTTTTCAGGCTTTAAATCTTCAAGGATTGTATCTATAATTTCTTTAGTTAATTCATTTGCTGATTTTATTTTTTCTCTTTTTCTTCCAGGTTCTCCATGAATACCTACTCCAAATTCCATTTCATCACCAGATAATTCAAAAGTTGGCTTACCTGCAGCTGGAACAGTACAACTAGAAAAAGCTACACCCATAGACCCTGTCATATTATTTACATGATCACCAAAAACTTTACATTCACCAAGGGAAGCACCTGTTTCTGCCAAACTACCTACAGTTTTTTCAACAATCATTGTCCCAGCTACACCCCTTCTACCTGTAGTAAAAGTTGAGTCCTCTACTGCCACATCATCATTCACAATAATTGTTTTGTTATCATGAGAAATCATATCTGCTCCCATTTCAAAATTCATGATGTCACCTGAATAATTTTTGACAATAAAAAGAATACCTTTTCCATTAAATACTTCATTTGAAGCAGCTTCCATTTGATCGGGTGTTGGAGCACTAAAAACTTGTCCAGGACATGCTGCGTCAAGCATTCCATGACCTACAAATCCTCCATGCAAAGGTTCATGTCCTGATCCTCCTCCTGAAATAAGAGAAACTTTATCATTTGTAGGTTTTAATTTTCTGGAAATATAATCAGGAGATAAATTAACTTTAATTATATCAGAATGAGCATTACCAAAACCTGTTAAACTTTCTGATAATATTTCATCAACTTTATTAACAAATTTTTTCATTTCAATTAGCTAATTATAAACTGATTAGCTATTGCTTCAATAGCTAGTTGGGAAGATCTTGCACCAGGATCTATGTGACCTTTTGCTCTATCTCCTAAGAATGACGCTCTTCCTTTAGTAGCTATTATATCTTTGGTTGATAACATTCCCTGTTTTGCGACAAAACTAATTTTCTCTGCAACCTTACTAATATTAGTTTCATTTGAATTATCAATTAGTGACTTGGATACTGGAATCAAAACATCTAACATTGTTTTTTCACCTATATCAGCTTTACCCCTTATTTTCATAGATTGAACACCTTCATTAAACATTTGAGATATATTATTTAAATCACTATGTGCAGGATCATATTTTTTTGACATACCTAATAACAAAGTAGCAAATAATGCTCCGGAGGAACCACCAACAGTTGTCATTATTTTCATACCTAATTGCTTAAAAATAAATTCGGGTGATTCTTCAATTAATATATCTTTTAATTTTAATATTTCTTCTAAGCCTCTTAAAATATTAAAAATATGATCACCATCACCTATTTCTTGATCTAATTTTTCAATTTCCTCCTTATGATCATGAATTATAATTTCAATATTTTTTATTGAATCAAATATTTTTGCTCCATTCATCAAAGACTCATACCTCCATCTATATTATAAACTGATCCAGTCACGAATGACGATCTATCACTTAATAAAAAAAGAATAAGATCAGATATTTCTTCAGGCTTAGCAACACGTCCAATAATTTGTCTAGAATTAAAATCTTTTTTAGCTTGAGAGGGATTATTAGCACTTAATACTCTTTTACGCCAAGTAGGAGTGTCTACAGTACCAGGGCATATAACATTACATCTAACACCTTGCTTAGCATAATCTACAGCAATAGATTTTGTTAAACCTATTATTCCAGCTTTTGATGCTGAATATGCAAATCTTTTTTTTACGCCCTTTATAGAAGATGCTACTGAGGATACATTAACAATTGATCCTTTTTTTCTTTTTAAAAAATTATTCATAAAAAATTGTGTTATATAAAATACTGAAGTTAAATTTGTATTTAATGTATGTTGCCATTCTTCTTTAGAGCAATTCATTATATTTCCTTGAGAGACAATTCCTGCACAATTAACTAAACCATCAATTATTTTAATATCTTTTAAATTACTTTTAATACTATCTAAGTCCGTACAATTAATATTTTTTGAAATACATTTTTTTTTTAATTTAAATTTTAATTTATCAAGAGATGATTTCTCTTTGTCTATTGCGATAATTGTAGCTCCCTCACCAGCAAGAGTTATTGCAGCTGCTCTTCCGATTCCATTTGCCGCTCCTGTTATAGCAATTATTTTTTTGTTGAATGAATATTTCATGTATATTTACATGAGCCAAGTTAACGAGTTGACTCTAAATAGAATGAATATAAATAACCTGATCCTATAGCTATTAATGCTACTATAATTAATATTGTAAATATAATTAAACCGATTTTTATTAATTGTGAAATTTTGACTCCCTCTACACATAAAGGTACTAAATTAAAAGATAGTCCTCCAACTACTACTGCAATGCATCCTATGCTATATAATGTCATTGAAAATGGTTGAAATAAAAAAACTAATGAAAGTATACTAAAACCAACTATAGTTCTTTCAACTACTTTAGCTTGTTTTTTAGTAAGCCCTTCTTTTGATTTAATCATTTCTAATCACCTTTCCTTCTTTGTTA
>JACWEB010000012.1 GCA_014653715.1 Pelagibacterales bacterium SAG-MED31 | reverse complement strand
GTAGGTAAATGATGTTAATGCACTTTTTGACGTAGCATAGGCTAGCATATTCTTTACTCCTCTAATGCCAGTAACTGAAGAAGAGTTTATCACACAAGCATTTTTACTTTTTTTCAACAAAGGTAATATATATTTTGTACCAAGAAATAAACTCGTTGTATTTGTACTTAATATATGATTCCATAATTCAAGAGAAGTATCTTCAATTGATCCACTTATTCTTATACCTGCATTGTTAACAAGAATATCAATAGCTTTAAACTTTATTTTTATGACTTTTAAAAAACTAATCCAATTATTTTCTTTAGTAACATCTAATTTAAAAGTAACCAACCTAGCTGATTTAATATTTATTTTTTTTTTATGAGTTGTCGCTATAACGCTACATCCTTCTTTAAGAAGAATCTTTACAAGAACTAAACCAATGCCAGACTCAGCGCCAGTTACTAATGCGACTCTGTTTTTAAATCGCAAAATTATTATACTCCTTTTCTTTGTTTACTTTTCCCATCTAAATGTTCTTTAAGTGCCTTTTTATTATTTTCTGATGTTGCATTCATTAAAGTCGGACTTTCCCAAAATGATGTTCCATCCAACCACTCATAACCATGAGTCTCCATAACAATAACATATGTTTTATCAGAATCTTTTGCTCTTTTAAAAGCAACTTCAAGTTCAGATGTAGTCTTTACTGTCTCACCATTCGCCCCCATACTTTTTGCATGTGCCTCAAAGTCAACAAATTGTAAATTTTTAGCTCTTGCTGCTCTCAGATTGCAAATATATTCCTCTCCACCTTTAGCAAGTTGAAGTCTATTGATAACCATATGACCACCATTATCACAAACAACTATAATTAGTTTTTGATCATATAAAACTGAACTATATATATCACTATTATGAAGAAGATAAGATCCATCACCAACAAAAACTACAACGTCTTGATCAGGCCTAGCCATTTTTATTCCAAGTGCACCAGAGATTTCATATCCCATACAGCTAAAACCCCATTCTGTTTCAAAAGTATTAAGTTGTTTCGGCTTCCATATTTGAACAACTTCTCCTACTAAACCTCCTGCTGCAGTAACTACTATGTCTGATGGATCTGCATTTCTATAGATAGCACCTACAGCGTGAGCATAGGAAGGAATTTCTTGATTAGTCGGGCCACTTTGTTTTTGAACATAGGAGTCCCATTTTTTTCTTTCTTCGATTGCTCTTTCATACCATCCGTTTGGAGCTTTCCAATCACCTAACTCTTCAGATAATTGATTTAATCCAATCTTAGCATCACTTACAACAGGTGCAGCTCTGTGTTTTGTCGAATCAAATCTAGAAGTATTTATAGAAACTAAACCAAAATCTGGGTTTTGAAAATTAGTCCAAGAGCCAGTTGTAAAATCAGCTAATTTTGTTCCAACTGCTATTGCCAAATCTGTATCTTTAGATAAATTATTAGATGAACCTTCTCCCAAACAACCAATAGCACTTATGTAATAAGGATCATCATACTTCATACAACCAATACCCATTACAGTTGCAGTTACAGGTATATTATGTTTTTTTGCAAAAGCTGATAAATCTGATTCAGCTTCTGAATATAGTACTCCGCCTCCAGAGATTATTATAGGTTGTTTTGAGTTTTTAATTTTTTCTGCTGCAATTTTTATTTGGTTTGGATCAGGATAAATTCTTCTAATTTCGTGAATTTTTTCTTCAAAAAAGACTTCAGGATAATCGAATGTTTCTCCCTGAACATCCTGTGATATAGAAATTGTTGCAGGTCCACAATCAGCAGGATCAAGCATAGTCTGAATAGCTTGAGGCAATGAGGATAAAATTTGTTCAGGCCTAGTGATACGATCAAAATATTTTGAAACAGATTTAAAAGAGTCATTTTGCGTTTCAGTTGGTGAATTAAAATTCTCAACTTGTTGTAATACTGGATCAGGAAAGCGACTTGAAAAGGTATCGCCTGGTAGTAATAATAGTGGGAGTCTATTACTTAAAGCTACTGCAGCAGCTGTGACCATATTTGTTGAGCCAGGTCCAACAGAGGAAGTAGCAATAAAAATTTGTTTGCGGCGCATTGCTCTTGCATACCCAATTCCAGTTAAAGCCATATTTTGTTCATGATGCCCACGATAACCTGGAAGATCAGATTGGAATTCTTCCATTGCTTGTCCAATACAAGCAACATTACCATGCCCATAGATTCCAAATGCTCCAGGAAATAAAGGAACTTTTTTTCCATCTATAATTGTTTTTTGAGCAATTAAATACTTAAATAGAGCATGAGAACATGCAAGCTTAACTGTTTTCATAAATACGTCTCCAAATTCTAATTATAATTATAATTATAATTATAATTTATAAGAAAAAATAATTTTTTAGAACTATTATTTTAGCTTTTTAATTAGATTTATAATAATTGATTTGAAATAAATCATTTATAAATTATAAAAAAATATTATGAAAATAGCAATCATCGGTGAAATACATTCAGAAGGCTGGGAAACGCTAAAAAAATATAATTGTAATGTTTTTGAAATTGTTAATTTTGAAAAAAACAACTTGAAAAAAGAACTTAAAGATGTTGATGGGACAATAATACGAGCTGCTCCACACTTAACCTCTAATATTCTTGAAGGTTGTAGTAATATTAAAATTATTGCTCGTCATGGAGTAGGATATGATAATATAGACTTAGAATATCTTAATCAAAATAATATTGCTCTTGGTGTAACTGGAACATCAAACTCTGTAAGTGTTGCTGAACAAGTTTTAACTTCTTTTTTATATCTTACAAAAAATATTCATCAATCTGATCAATTAACAAGAAGGGGTGAATTTAATAAGAAATCTTCTTTGCCAGATTTTTTTGAATTATATAAAAAAAATGTAGTTATTTTTGGTTTTGGAAGGATTGGTAAGGCAGTAGCTAAAAGATGTTTGGCTTTTGAAACAAATGTTTATGTTTATGATCCTTTTATTGATAAAAATGAGATTGAAAAACACAACTGTAAAATTATAGATAAAATAGAAGGGATAAAAATAGCAGATTACATAACAATTCATCTTCCACTTAATAATGATACTAAAAATTTTATTTCTGATGAAGAATTTTCGATTATGAAAAAAAAAGCTATTATTGTTAATAGTGCGAGAGGTAGTATTGTTAATGAGCATGCTTTATTTAATGCTCTTAAAAATAAAAAAATACTTGGTGCGGCATTAGATGTTTTTGAAAAAGAACCTCCTGAGATTGACAATCCTCTTTTTGATTTATCAAATGTTTTATTATCACCTCACAATGCAGCCTTAACTTTAGAATGTAGAAAAAGAATGGCAGTTGAGTCTGCTGAAAATATTATAAACTTTTTAAGTAATAGAGAAAAATTAAATAAAAATAATATTATTAATAAAGAAATATTTAACTTTTAAAGATTCAAAAAAATCTCTCCATCTTCTTCAATAATATCATATATTTTTAAAGGAGAAAGCTCCAAGTCACTAAGAGGATCGCCGGATACTATACTATACGTATTACCACAACTTGCACATTCTAACTCTTCTCCCTCAACATTAGATTCACTAAGGAATGTCTGATCTTCACAATTACAGTGGCCTTGGGTGGCAAAAAAACCTGAGTCTAATCGAAAAATAGCATAATCTATTTCTTCATATTCAAAGTTTTCAACACTTCCAATATCTATGTCATCTTCTTGGCCAATATGTACGGGCTCAATTTCTGTATTCATAAAAAAATTGTAGAATATATTTTGAAAATAATAAATATTTTTTTTATCTAAATCTTAAATTTTTTCGAGACAGTTGATCAATTGAAGAAACACCCATTAATTTCATATCTCTTTCAATTTCATTTTTTAAATTAGACATTGCTTTATCAACACCTTTTTGACCACCTGCAGCAAGTGCATAAAGGTACATTCTTCCACCTGAACAAGCTTTTGCTCCGAGAGAAAGGGCTTTTAAAACATGGGTTCCTCTCCTAATTCCTCCTTCACAAATTACATCTATTTTATCACCAACAGCATCGACTATTTCAGCCAATTGATCAAAAGGAGATCTTGAGCCATCTAATTGTCTTCCACCATGATTGGAAATCATAATAGCTGTAGCGCCAATATCAATTGCTCTTTTAGCATCCTCAACAGACATAATTCCTTTTAGTGCAAATTCTTTTCCCCAATATTTATTTATTTCTTCAGCCGCTTTCCAATCCATTGATTGATCTAACATTTTAGTAAAATAGTCCTGAATTGATAAAGACACTTTGCTTCCCTCAGGGATCCAATCTTTTAATTGACTTAGTTCAAACCTTGAGTGAGTGTAATGATTAAAAGCCCAATTAGGATGTAAGGCAAAACTAAGTAAGCTTTTAAGAGTAAGTCTTGGTGGAGATGTAAAACCTGTATGAAGATCTCTTTCTCTATTACCACCAACAATAGTATCAACTGTAAGAGCTAATCCTTGAAAATTTGCTTCTTTACATCTGTCTATCATGTCTCTTGTTAAGCCTTTATCTGTATGGACATATAATTGAAATAATTTTGGAGTATCAACTAAATTGGCAATTTCTTCAATACTGACCGTTCCAAGTGAAGATATTCCAAACATGGTTCCAAATTTTTCAGCAACCTTTCCTACAGCTCGTTCACCTTCATGATGAAACAATCTTTGAAGAGCAGTAGGTGCAAAATATAACGGCATTTCTAATTTTTGCCCCATTACTGTGGTTGACATATCTATTTTATCAACGCCAGCTAAAACGTTTGGCACTAAATCACATTTTTCAAAAGCTTCTGTATTCCTTTTATATGTAACCTCATCATCAGCGGCACCGTCAATATAATGAAATATTGGTCCAGGCAGCCTTCTTTTTGCCAATTTTCTAAAATCTTCAGTATTTCTGCATTTATCAACTGATCCAAACATTATACTGATACAGTATTTTGCCTTTGTTCTCCTAGTCCTTCAATACCTAATCTCATTTCATCACCAGGTTTTAAAAAGACTTGAGGTTTCATGCCTGCCCCAACTCCAGGTGGTGTGCCAGTAGAAATAATATCTCCAGGCTGTAAAGACATAAATCTACTTAAATAACTTACGAGAAAGTTTACTTCATAAACCATTGTTTTAGTTGAGCCATCCTGCATCCTACTGCCATTAACATCAAGCCACATTGACAAATTTTGAGGATCTGAAATTTCATCTTTAGTTACTAAATAAGGTCCAATAGGTCCAAAAGTATCACAAGATTTACCTTTTACCCATTGTCCTGAATGTTCCAATTGAAAAGCTCTTTCACTTAAATCATTTACAACGCAATAGCCAGCTATGTGATCTTGAGATTGATCTTCAGATATGTACTTAGCCTCTTTGCCAATAACAACACCTAATTCCACTTCCCAATCAGATTTTTCAGAGTTTTTAGGAATGATTACATTGTCATTAGCTCCAATTATTGCACTTGTTGCTTTAAAAAAAATGATTGGTTCAGGAGGTACCTCCATTCCAGTTTCTTCTGCATGATCTGAATAATTTAATCCAATACAAATAAACTTACCTATACTTTTTTTACAAACACATGGAGCTATACCATCATTATTTTGAACTATAGGTAAGGACGAAATATCATAATTTTTCATCTTGTTTAATTTATCTACATGGATATTATCTGCATCCCAATCTGATACTAAACTTGAAGCATCACGAATGTTTTTATCAATATCTAAGATCCCTGGTCTTACTTCTTTTCCAATTCTATATCTTAAAGTTTTCATTATAAAGTCCATCCTCCATCAATTAAATTTAACGTTCCAGTTACAAAATCTGATTCATCACTTGCTAAATAAACTGCAAGTGATGCTATTTCTTTTGGTTGAGCTAATCGTCCCATAGCCTGTCTTGCAATAAATTCCTCTCTGGCTTTTGCAGGGTCGTCTGCCATATTTACCCTGCCTTCCCATGAGGGTGTCTCAACAGTTCCTGGCAATATTGCATTGCATCTAATTCCTTGTTTAACATAATCTGCAGCCATAGCCTTAACAAAACCATTAAGAGCAGCTTTTGTTGTTCCATATATGAATCTATTAGGGGCACCTTTAACATTAGAGGCTGCCGATGAAACAATAATAATATTACCTTTTTGTTTCTCTAACATTTTAGGCAATAAATAATATGACATTAAATAAGCAGAATAAACATTAACATTTACTGATCTATAAAACTCATCAGAGTCACAATCCTCTATGGTGCCATGATGAACAAATCCTACAGCATGAAAAAGAATATCAATCTCATTAATTGACTTACAAAATTCTTCAACTTCACTTTTGTTTGTGCAGTCTAGTTTTTTTGATGTGATATTTTGATTGTCTTTCTTTATATTTTCTAAAACATCTAGGTTTATGTCTGTTGCAATAACATTGGCACCCTCATTAGCAAAGGAAAGAGCAGTCGCCTTTCCAATACCTTGAGCTGCTGCTGTCACTATAATATTTTTATTTCTTAATCGCATTGAATAAATATTTAATAATATACATTATTAAATTATTACATTACATAAAACATAATATTAATAAACAATCTTTATAAGTATATTTAAAAAAAAAATAATTATATTTTATAAAATTGCTCAGCATTTTTCACAAATAAATCATCAATTTCAACTTGATTTAAATTTGAAATAATAGTGAAATAAGCAGACCAAAAAGATCTATAAGAAGATTGTGAAATAAATTTATCAACTGGAAAATTACTAGCAAACATACATCTTTTAGTTCCAAAATTATCAATAACAATATTAATATAGTCATTAATGAAATCGGTAGTCCAATTAGGTTTCCATTCACCAAATCCTGATATTTTTATAGCAGTGTTATCAAAATTACTCACCTCTTTAATACTCTTTTTCCATCCATCAAAATCATCTTGTGATTCTTCAGGCCATAAAGCATGATTAATTATGAATTGAACATTTGGAAATTTTTTAATTAGATTGATTCCTTGTTTATATTGATTGTAATGAATTAATAAATCAAAACTTAGATTGAATTTTTCTAGAAGACTAAAATTTTGTAACCAATTATCATTAAATAATAAATCCTGCTGAGAATCTTTGCTTTTTAAAATTTGACGAATACCTCTAAAATTCTTAAATTGAGTCTGCTCTTCAATCTCTTTTTCTACATTTACATCTAATAAATTTACAAAACCTATTATAGCATTTGGAAATCCTAAGGGGTGAGAGTCAGATATCAATTGTAACCATTCTGTTTCCTTAATTTTATTTTTTTCATCAATTTCAGCTTGAACGTGAACTATTTTTTTTAATGACAAATTTTCTGCATCTTTCATCAAGTTTTGTATTAAATAATTTTGTTTTAAATTATTATTTTGATTGTTTTCAATCCATGGATATCCATTATTTAAATCCCATAAATGTACATGAGTATCAATAAAGTTTTGATTTTTTAACATATAATTCTATTACCTAACCCATCCAAAAATTTTGCTATATAATTAAATACATATTATTATATGTATTTAAAAAATAAATGAATATTTTATTAACTGGTGGAGCCGGCTATATTGGTAGCCATGTAGTATTTTCATTACTAGATAATGGACATAAAGTGACTGTTATTGATAATTTATCAACAGGCCATAAAAAAATATTACCTAAAAAAATAAATTTTTTTGACTGTAACATTAATGAAAAATATAAAATAAAAGAAATATTACAGTCTTCAAATTTTGATATTTTAATGCATTTTGCAGGATTTATTAAAGTTGAAGAGTCAGTGTCAAATCCTAAAAAATATTTTGAAAACAATACTGATAATGCAATTTCATTGTTTGAGACATGCTTAGAAAATAATTTAAATAACATTATTTTTTCTTCAACTGCAGCTGTTTATGGAAATCCCAAAGAAAATAAACCAATTTCTGAAAATGAATTATTAAAACCTCTTAATCCATACGGTGAATCAAAAATGAGGACAGAAAACTATCTTCTTAAAAATAAAAAAAAAATTAATTCAATTATTTTAAGATATTTCAATGTAGCTGGTGCTGATAATCAACTAAGAACGGGATTGTTAAGTGATGCGGCAACACATCTAATAAAAATTATAAGTGAAGTGGCCGTAGGAAAAAGAAAAAAAATTTGTATTTATGGTAATGATTATACAACAACAGACGGAACAGCAATTCGTGATTATATTCATGTGAGTGATTTAGCAGATATACATGTTAAAACTTCAGAGTATTTATTACAAAATCGTGAAAGTAATATTTTTAACTGTGGATACGGTAGAGGATATTCTGTTCTTGATGTAATAAATAAAGCTAATAATATCACTAATGGTAAAATTAAATTTGAAATTTCAAATAGAAGACCAGGAGATGCAGAAAAACTAGTTTCTGATGTTGAAAAGATAAACAAACATCTTAAATGGAAACCAAAATATAATAACTTAAAAACAATTATACATTCATCCATAAATTGGGAAAAAAAAATTTATGAAGAAAATTTATAAAAGAGATTTTGAAAGAAATGATAAAAGGTATTTATTATTATATGGATATAAAGAGCATTCTGAAGTAGCCTCTAAACAACTTGAACAAACATCCCAACCTAGTCCACATATGAGATGGAATCCCGCAAGGCAAGAGTGGGTTACCTATTCGTCAACAAGAAAAGCAAGAACTACCTTCCCTCCAAAAGAATATTGTCCATTATGCCCAGGTGCAGAACTAAATTTTCCAACAGAAATACCTTTTAAAAATTTTGAAGTTGCAATTTTTCCAAACAGATGGGCAAGTTTTAATAAAAATAATGAGCAAATATTAATTAACGATTTAGAAGCAAAACCTTCAAATGGTGAGTGTGAAGTAGTCGTTTATTCTTCTAACCATTTAGATACTATCGCACAAATGCAATTAGATAGAATAGAGCTTCTATTTCATTCTTGGTCTGATCGTTATATAAGATTACTCGAAAGAAATGATATTAAATATGTAATGCCTTTTGAAAATAGAGGTGAAGAGTGTGGGGTAACTCTTCATCATCCTCACGGTCAAATTTATGCGTATCCTTTTATTCCTCCAGTAATTCAAAAAGAGATTTATGCATTTAATAAAGAAAATTTTATTTTAAAATTAATGTCCAGTTTAGAAAAAAAATATTTTGTCTATCAAGATGATTATGTCATTGCAGCGATACCACCATTTGCTAGATATGCATATGAGATATGGATAATTCCAAAAAGACAAATTGCCGGTCCTTGGCAATTTACAAATCAAGAGTATAATTCATTTGCATTAGCTCTTAAAAAGGTAGTTAAGGGATATGATAATTTTTTGGGAAAAAGATGTCCTTATATAATGGGATTACATGCCGCTCCTAAACTAGATGATAAGAATTTCCATTTTCATATGGAATTTTATCCTCCTTTACGACACGGGGATAATCCAAAAGTTCTTGCTGGCTCAGAATCTATGGCGGGTGTATTCATTATGGATGTTTTTCCTGAAGAGACCGCAATAGAGCTAAGAAAGTATATGTCATGAAATCAATTGAAGAAAAAATAAATTTTTTTAAAGAAAATTTAGAATTGTTTGATGATGATATGGACAAATATAAATATCTTTTAGATCAAGCAAAAAATGCAAAACCTTTTCCAGAAGAGTTTAGACAGGATAGTTTTAAAGTTGATGGATGCCAAGCACAAGTCTGGCTTGTTCCTCATTTAGAACAAAGTAAATTATGTTTTCATTCAGATTCTGATGCCTTTATCTCAAAAGGAATGGTAACAATTCTTTGTGAAATTTATGGAGATAGAAAACCAGATGAGATTTCAAAAGCAGACTTTGATCTTTTATCTTCATTAAAATTAGATACTTTGTTGACACCAGGAAGACGAAATGGGGTTTATTCAATGTTAATGAAAATTAAAGAATATGGAAAAGTTTACAGTCAATAAAAGTGAGATAATTTAAAAATTTTATTCTATTTTATAATTTTTGGTATATCAGATTTTATTCAATATGATTCAAAAGAAAAATATTAAAATTAATGAAAAGCTCTATAATTTTATTAATAATAAGGTACTAAAAGACATTAATATTAATGAAGATACCTTTTGGAATGGATTTTCTGATATTGTAGATGTTTATTATCCCAAAAATGTTAATCTTTTAAAAAAAAGAAAAGATTTACAAAATAAAATCAACAACTGGCATAAAGAAAACAAATCTAGAGATATTGATCTTAAGGAATACAAAAAATTTTTAAAAAAAATAAATTATATAGTTGAAGAAGGGCCAGACTTCAAAATCACTACATCAAATATTGATGAAGAAATCTCAACAATTTGTGGTCCACAGCTAGTTGTACCCATCACAAATGCAAGATTTGCCATTAATGCAGTAAATGCAAGGTGGGGAAGTCTATATGATGCGCTTTATGGAACAGATGTATTAGGAAAGGGGCCGCAAGGAAGTAATTATGATCCAGAAAGAGGAGATAAAGTTGTTAAATTTGCTAAATCACATTTAGATAAATTTGCCCCACTACAAAATGCAGAATGGAATGAAATTAATAAAATTGAATTGAAAAATAATAAGATTATTTTAGGTACTTTAAAAGAAGATGATGTTAATTTTTTAAATAAAAATCAGCTTCTAGGTTGGAAAACTTCAATAAATGGAAAGTTAGCAGAGTTAATTTTATTAAAAAATAATCTTCATTGTAGAATTTTAATTAATGAAAATGATGTTATTGGAAAAAATGATATCGCAAATATTTCAGATATACTTGTAGAATCAGCAATATCTACTATTCTTGATTGTGAGGATAGTGTAGCAACTGTTGATGCTGATGATAAAGTTGTGGCATACCAAAACTGGTTAGGTCTTGTTAAAGGGGAAATAGAGGCTGAATTCGTAAAAAATAAAAAGACAGTTAAGAGAGTATTAAATAAAGATATTACTTACACTACAGTTGATCAAAAAAATCAAATCTTAAAAGGCCGTTCTTTAATGCTTATTAGAAATGTAGGTCACCTAATGACAACACCTGCAATACTAACAAAAAATAATAATGAAATTGGTGAAGGAATAATGGATGCAATTATAACAACTCTCATTGCAACACATGATTTTACAAAAGTAGAAAATAAAAATTATAATTATAATTCTATTTACATAGTTAAACCAAAGATGCATGGTCCTGAAGAAGTTGAATTTACTGATCAACTTTTTTTACATATTGAAAAACTTTTAGGTTTGCCAAAGAACACTATCAAAATAGGAATTATGGATGAAGAAAGAAGAACAAGTATAAATTTAAAGGAATGTATTAGAGCGGCTCAATCAAGAGTGGCATTTATAAACACAGGTTTTTTAGACCGAACTGGTGATGAAATTCACACAGCAATGCAGGCAGGATCTTTCCTTAAAAAAGCAGATATGAAAAATGCTCCCTGGATATCCTCTTATGAAAAAAGAAATGTTAGTATTGGGTTAGAATGCGGACTTAAAGGTAAGGCACAAATTGGTAAAGGCATGTGGGCAATGCCAGATTTAATGTCAGAAATGATGAAACAAAAAATAAGTCACCCACAATCAGGAGCTAATTGTGCTTGGGTACCAAGCCCAACTGCGGCCACTCTTCATGCACTTCACTATCATGAAGTAAATGTAAAGGAAGTTCAAGAAGATCTTCTTAGTTCTTCATCAGCAGGAACGCTTGATGATTTACTAACCTTACCTCTATTAAAAGGAGTAAATTTGTCAGAAAATGAAATTACTCATGAGGTTGAAAATAATGCTCAAGGTATTTTAGGGTATGTTGTACGCTGGATTGATCAAGGCATCGGTTGCTCAAAAGTTCCAGATATAAATAATATTGGTTTAATGGAAGATAGAGCAACATGTAGAATTTCATCTCAAGCTCTGACAAATTGGATAGAGCACGGTATTGTTTCTAAAGACCAAGTTTTAAAAGCATTTAATAAAATGGCAAAAGTAGTAGATGAACAAAATGCAAATGATAAAAAATATATTCCTATGAGTAATAATGAAAAATCTATTGCTTTTACAGCTGCTAAAGAACTTGTATTTGAAGGAATAAACCAGCCTTCAGGTTATACAGAACCAATTCTCCACAAAAGAAGATTAGAATTTAAATTAAGAAATAATTAAGGTAAAATATTGATATGATTGAAAAAAAACAATTTTATATAAATGGCCAATGGATAGACCCTATTAACCAAAATGAATTAGATGTTATAGATCCATCTAATGAGGAAGTTTGTGCTAAAATTTCTTTAGGAGATTTAGAAGATACTAACTTAGCTGTTAAATCTGCAAAAAAAGCTTTTCCAATGTGGAGCAGCACTTCAAAAGAAGAGAGAATAAAACTACTAAACAACCTTTACGAAATTTATAAATCGAGATGGAATAAAATGGCTGAATCAATTTCAATTGAAATGGGCTCTCCTATAGATTGGTCAATTGATGAGCAAAGTTCTTCGGGTGCTAATCATATTAAAAATTTCATTAAAACTTTGACAAACTTTGAGTTTGAATCTGCATTTAATTCAGAATCCAATAATCATATTACTTATGAGCCCATTGGAGTGTGTGCATTAATTACTCCATGGAATTGGCCAATTAATCAGATTACTTTAAAAGTAATTCCTGCTTTAGCAGCTGGATGCACTATGGTTTTAAAACCTTCAGAAATTGCACCTTTATCTGCAATAGTATTTGCAGAGATGATTCATGATGCAGGTTTTCCTTCAGGAGTTTTTAACTTGGTTAATGGAAATGGAGATGGTGTAGGTACTCAATTAGCTAAACATACTGATATTGATATGATTTCTTTTACTGGTTCTACTAGAGCTGGAAAATTAATTTCAAAAAATTCTGCTGATACTATTAAAAGAGTTTGTTTGGAGTTGGGGGGAAAAGGAGGCAATATAGTTTTTGCAGACTCTGATCCAGATGCAGTTAAAAGGGGTATCAAACATGTTATGGGAAATTCAGGGCAATCATGTAACCATCCTACTCGAATGCTTGTTGAAAAATCTATTTATGACAGAGCTGTTAAAGAAGCAATAGAGGAGGCTAATAATACAAAAGTGGATATCTCTTCAAAAAAAGGAGAGCATATTGGGCCTGTTGTTTCAGAAATACAATATGATAAAATTCAAAATTTAATTCAAAGTGGTATTGATGAGGGTGCTAATTTAGTTGCAGGAGGTTTAAACAGACCTGAAGGTTTGGACAAAGGATATTTTGTAAAACCGACAATTTTTGCAGATGTCACAAATAATATGAAAATAGCTAGGGAAGAAATATTTGGCCCAGTAGTTTCTATAATTCCTTTCGAAACTGAGGAAGAAGCAATTAGTATTACAAATGATACTGATTATGGATTGACTAATTATCTACAAACACAGGATAAAGAAAAAGCAAGGAGAGTTGCTAAACAACTTAGATCTGGTGGTGTAGAAATCAATGGTTTTGGAGTTTCAGGAGGTACGCCTTTTGGAGGATTTAAACAATCAGGCAATGGTCGTGAAGGTGGTAAATGGGGCCTTGAAGAGTATTTGGAAGTTAAGGCTATTAGTGGATGGAAATAAAGAATTTTTTTGTCAGCTTTTCAAATTAATAAACTAACACCAAATATAGGGGCTGAGATAGTTGGAAAAAACTTATTCGATAATTTAACGAAAACTGTTTGTGATAAAATATATGAAGTATTAATTGAGAACAAAGTTATTTTTATACGTAATCAAGAAATAACCAATGAGCAACATATTAAATTTGCAAAAAGTTTTGGTAAGATTGAACCACCTCATCCTGTATATCCTCATGTAGACCAGTATCCTGAAATTGTGCTATTAGAAAATGATGGAAAAAGCCCTCCCGATACAGATGTTTGGCATACCGATGTTACCTTCAAACCCGATCCTCCTTTTGCTTCAATATTGCATAGTAAAATTATTCCACCATATGGCGGTGATACTCTTTGGTCATGTCAATCATCAATATATGAGACCTTACCTAATGAAATAAAAAAGTATTTAAAAACTCTGAAAGCAGTGCACGATATGGGAGATTTTAGAAATACATATACAAACAATGAGCCTATCGGAACTGCACATAAACTAAACGAAGGACACAAAAAATTTGGTAGCTCAATTCACCCAATAGTGAAAATACATCCTGTTACCAAGAATAATTATATCTATATTAATCCTGGTTTTACGACTCATATAGTTGGTCTTAATGCTGCAGACTCAAGTAATTTATTAAATTATTTATTTAATTTTATGAACAAACCAGAGTTTCAAATACGTTTTAAATGGACCAATAATACATTGGCTATGTGGGATAATAGATGCACTATGCACTATGCAATTGGAGATTATATGCCTAATAAGCGTAAAATGCACCGTGTTACTATATTGAACGATAAAAGAGAAAAGAAATGAACTCAATCCAAATATTAAATAAATTAATTTCATTCGATACAGTTAGTTCAAATTCTAATTTAGAACTATTATCTTTTTGTGAAAAAATTTTGAAAGATGCTGGTGCAAAAATTACACTTATAAAAAATAAAGAGGGCACAAAAGGTAATTTATTTGCAACAATTGGACCTTCAGACAAACCTGGTATAATTTTATCTGGCCATACAGATGTTGTTTCAGTTAAAGAACAAACATGGGCAACTAATCCATTCAAACTCACAGAAAAAAATAATAAATTATATGGAAGAGGAACTGCAGATATGAAAAGTTTTATTGCTTGTGCATTACATACAGCAATAAAAAGTTCTTCAATGACTTTAACAACACCTCTACATTTTTCTTTTTCATATGACGAAGAAATTGGTTGTGTAGGGGTAAGATCTCTAATTGAAATGTTAAAAAAAGCACCTTTTAATCCCCTATTTTGTATCATAGGGGAGCCGACATCAATGAAGGTTGCAGCAGGTCATAAAGGCAAAGTAAATGCTTCTGTTAAAATAAAAGGGAAAGAAGCTCATTCTGCTCTAGCGCCTAATGGGCTGAATTCTATTTATTTGGCAACTAATTTAATTAATGAAATACAAAATATTCAATCCAATATTATTCATAGTTCTGAACATGATGAAGATTATGAAGTTCCTTATACCACCCTTCAAGTTGGTAAAATTGAAGGAGGTGTTGCTGTAAATATAGTTCCAAGTTCTTCTCATTTTTTATTTGAAATAAGAAATTTATTTGATGATGATCCAGAGCTAATACTGCAGAAATTAAAAAATAAAGCCAACGATTTAGTAAAATTATATATTAAAAAATTTCCTGATACTCAAATTGAAATAAAAACTATTAATCAATATCCCTCGCTTAATACATCCAAGGATGCTGGTGTTATAAATTTTGTAAAATCATTAACTGGCAATAATAATATTGGGAAGGTATCTTTTGGAACAGAAGGAGGTATCTTTAGTAAAGAATTAAATTTAGAGACAGCTATTTGTGGACCGGGCTCAATGGAACAAGGTCATAAACCTGATGAATATATTGAAAAATCTCAAGTTAATTTATGTGATCACATGTTAGATAATTTATTAGAAAAACTTCGTTTTGGAGTTTAGAATTTTAAGAGTGAACCCTCTCAAAACCCTTTAATAAATTTACTGTATTAACGCCAATTTCTTTTATGGCATAACCTCCCTCCATCACAAATAAAGTTGGTAGTTTACAATTAGCAACTTTATTCCCAACATCAAAAAAATCATTACTTCTTAACTTAAAGAAGCTAATAGGATCTTTTTCATAAGTATCTACGCCTAAGGAAATTAATAATGCATCAGGATTATAAAATTTAATTTTTTCAATGGCATCATCTAATGCATTTGTCCATTCAGCATAAGATGTTCCAGGTTGCATTGGATAATTAATATTATATCCTTTTCCTTCACGATCTCCAATTTCATTGGCATGACCAAGAAAGTGTGGGAATGCTTCTTTTGGATCACCATGCAGAGATGCAAAGAAAACATCAGGTCGATCATAAAATATTGCTTGTGTTCCATTTCCATGATGAAAATCAACATCTAAAATAAAAATTTTTTTTGCTCCTTTTTCAATTAATCTCTCAGCAGCAATAGCAACATTGTTAAAAAAACAATAACCTCCATATTGATCCTTGGATGCATGATGACCTGGTGGTCGACATAAAGCAAATAAACTTTTTTCTTTTTCCAACATGTCTGCAGCTGTTAAAACAACTTTCACAGCTTCATATGCACCCTCAACTGAACCTTCACTAATAGAAGTTTCATTTGCAAGAGCATAATAACCAAGCTTTCCTTCAATGAAATTAGGAATAATATTTGAATTCATTGACCTGCTTGGCCAAACTGTTGGAATTGCCTCTCCTCCTAAACCTAGACTTAACCATTCCTTCCAAGCTACTTTTAGAAATTCAATATAATCTTTATCGTGAACTTTATGTATAGTGTTTGTATTAACACCAACTGGGTCAAGAATAGGTCCAAGATTTCTATCTTTTATTTCATTAATAATAAATTCCATTCTCTCTGGTCTCTCGAATGGCTTAACAAGTTCCCCTCCATACAATTCTGTTTTTGAATTACGAAGGATATGGTTTTTTGAATAAACTGTTTTCATTATCTTTTACTCAATAGGTATATTTTTAATTCTATATTGCTGATTTCCTATCATAAAAATTGAAATACAAATTAATAATGTACTTATTAATTTGATAAAAGTAAATATTTCTCCAAAAATAAGGTATCCCCAAAGAAAACCAGCAGGCATCACTAAGTATGAACTAAGATTAACGAAAACTGCACCTACCCTATTTAAAATATAAAAAAATAACCAGACCTCAATAAATGTGATAATTGCCAATATCCAGAAGCTTGAAATAGTAAACCATTGATAGTGATCATAAAATTTATTTCCAAAAAAAACTGATAAAATTATTACAAAAATCAATGACGCGGCAGACTCTCCAAATGCAACTTGAGTCGAATCTAGATTTTTGGGCCAAAATTTCTCCATAAAAATAGCATCAAAAGCATAAGATAAGGGTATAATTAAAGCATAAAAAGCCCATATATTAGCAGAGGTATTATTAAAATTATTACCATATAATAAAATTACGAGACCAACTAAACCTGATAAAGTACCAATTACCAACTTCGTTGTTACATTCAATAATCTAAATGACCAAATAATTATTAAAGTGAAAACAGGGACAACTGATATAATTAAAGTCAAGATACCTGCTTCAATTTTTGGTGCAACAACAAATTCAACACTTAATGGAATTATATATGCAAACATACCAGCTACTGAAAAAAATAAAGATTTTTTTAATGTGAACTTAAAAAGTTTTTTTTGTAAAAATAAAAAAATGAAAAATAAAGCAGAGAGAACAGTTAATAATGATACTAAAATAGTTAAAGGACTATCATCTGCTTCAACAAATTTAACTAGAGAAAAATGCAATGCCCATAATGAAGACAGTACAAATAGTAATGCTGTATTTTTATATTGATTAAGTTTTTCCACTTATAGCCTTGGTCGATGTTTTACATTAAATAACCAAGGAATAGCTTTTTCATAACCTAAAGATACTTTAAACACTGTATTATCATCATATGCTTTGCCAATAATTTGCATACTTGTTGGAACTCCATTAGAAGCAAAGCCTGTTGGGGCAGACATTACTGGAAGACGTGATAGCATATTAAAAGGTGTTGTTAACCACATGGATTCATCTCCTGCTTCGTTAGTTTTTCTTATTTCTCCATTAAATTCATATTCAAGATTAGGATAGCCATGATTGGCTGGAATTCCCGTAACAGCATTAGTTGGACAAATGAAAACATCATAATTATCTAATAAAGGTCCAAACTTTGCATATGAATCCCAAGCAACATTATTACAATGCACTAAATCAGATAAAGTTTTTTCTTTACTCACTTCAATAAATTTTTTTGTATAAGCGCATAAAAGATCTTCTTTATTTTTAGCAATATCTTTTAAGCTAGTACCCCACAAAGCGGTTAAATAAGTTCCAGCAGCATCAAGCATATCATTTGGCAAACCTGGTTCAACGTATTCAACAACTGCACCTTGATCAGAAAAAACCTTTATAGAATCTCTCAAATTTTTTACTATTTCATCTTCTACTTCAAAACCACATAAATGATCTGACCATCCTATTTTTACATTTTGTAAATCAAAGTTGCCGTCAAAGTTAGTGGGCTTAGGAAGACTTGCAATATCTTGGTTGTTAATACCTGATGTTAAAGATTGCATTAAAATAATATCTTCCACACTTCTTGCCATTGGACCTGAATGACTATAATAATCTAAGTTACCATATGGAACTTCAGGGTTTCTACCATAGGGTGGCTTGTAGCCAAAAACACCACACGCAGCAGCAGGTATTCTAATTGATCCACCAATATCTGAGCCTGAAGCAATTGCGCAAGATCCTGTAGCAAGAGCTACTCCAGATCCTCCAGACGATCCGCCTGGGGTATATTTTTTATTCCAAGGATTCGTAGTTATACCATGGAGATCAGACCATGTAGTACCTAAAAGACAAAATTCAGGTGTTGTTGTTTTAAATATTGGAATGCTTCCACCATCAAGTAATCTCTGAATGTAAACATCCGTGAAACTATCAACTCTATCTTTAAAAATTTTTGATCCACTAGATCGACACGAATTGTTAAAAGCAAACTCTTCTTTAACTGCCAAAGAAACTCCCTCTAGTGATCTTGGTTCATGAGTTTTGCCCAAATAAGAGTTCTCAGCTATCTTTGCTTGCTCTAATGCTATTTGATCAAAATATTCAGTGAAAGCATTACATTCATCTTGTATTTTTTTAGCTCTACTTAGACATGCTTTTATTACTTCTAAAGGAGATAATTTTTTTGATTTGAATGCTTCAATTAAATTTTTTGCACTCCAATATAAATAATCTTGTTCACTCATAAAAAAAACCCATCAAAATTCTTCAATGGGTTTAATTATTAATTTAACAACTTATTGCATCAATTTGGTCCAAACTTTATCAACAAGAGCTTGAGACTCTTTATTGCAAGCTTGACCAAATTTCACTGGAATACCATCTGGCACTTGAATGTTAGTTGCATTCTTCATATCATCAGATAAATAATTTACAGACTCTGGTATTGCATTAGCATATGCAGCAAAATTAGAGAGAATAGCCATATTTTCAGGATGCATAACAAAGTTCATGAAAGCTTTTGCTTCTTCAACATTTTTTGCACCTTTTGGCATAACTAAACTGTCAAACCATCCAACAACTCCTTCTTTAGGATAAGCATATGTAAGATCGTCAACACCTTCCCATTTTCCAACCTGACTATATCCATCCCAATGTGCATGCATAATTACTTCACCACTCATCAAACGTTCGTTGATCCCTTCAGAAGAATAAACAGCAACACATTTTTTTTGCTCTATTAAGAGATCCATAACTGCTTGCATTTCATTAGGGTCTTCAGAACAAAAATTTGATCCTAATGCTAAGTGAGCCATATTTACAACCTCCTCAGGAGATTTGAAGACAGCCACTTTGCCACAAACTTCATCAGATGGTTTAAAAAATTCCATCATAGAAGATCCATTTCCTGAATAAGAGTCAGCTCTGTATGCCCAACTTGCAGAACCCATTTGCCATGGTGTTGAGTATTCTTGAGTTGGATCAAAAGATGGTCCTTGGAATTGTTCTGCTACATATTTGTAGTTTGACATTCCTGTAATTCCATCAATTTTTTCAATAAGACCTTCCTTAATCATTATTTCAACAAAGTGCTGAGATGGTACTGCAAGATCATATCCTGTAGAACCTCCACCTGCTTGTAATTTTGCTAATAAAGTCTCATTTGAATCATATGTATCAACAGTAACTTGAATTCCTGTCTCTGCTTCAAACTTATCTATTAGGGCATCTGGTGTGTAATCAGCCCAGTTATATAAGTTTAATTTACCCGCTGCCATCAAACTTGAACTTGCAAATAGCAAAGAGATTGAAACTAAAAGTTTTATAACTTTCTCTTTCATTTTTCCTCCTAAGATTATAATTTTTTTAACTATCGATTATAATAATTTAATGAATCATTTAACGATAAAAAAGAGAAATATTCTATAAAAAATTTAAAAATCTTAGATTTTTTTTATAAAATTGAAGTAAAAATCTTCTAATTCAACTAATTATTAATCTTTCTATTAAAAATCCAGTACAAGGTTACAATAAAAATTGAGAACACAAGCATCAAACTTGACACAGCATTCACTTCTGGTGATACACCCATTTTAACCATACTATATATATAAACTGGTAGTGTTGTTGATCCTCCGCCAGCAACCATCAAGGTAATAATAAAATCATCTATTGATATTACGAAAGCTAACATAAAACCCGATATAATACCTGGGGTTAGCAAGGGTAATGTTATTGTTCTAAAGGTTGACGGTTTATCTGAATATAAATCTCTTGCTGCTAATTCTAAATTTGGATCCATAGCTTCTAGTGCTGCTTTAATAGGCATGTATGCAAATGGAATACAAAAAACTGTATGTGCGATAATAACATTCATCAGGCCAAAATTTATTCCCAGAGAAGCAAAAAAAATTAAAGTTGCAACAGCTGTTACAATTTCAGGAACCATTAATGGCAATGTGATTAATCCATTACTAAGTTCTCTTGACCTAAACTCACCTCCTCTAACAATTGCTAAAGCAGAAAACGTTGCAATAATTGTTGCTAGTGGTGCTGCAGAAAAAGCAATTATTAATGAGTTTATAGTAGCTGATTGAATATCATCATTAGAAAATAACTTTGTGTACCAACGAAAAGAAAATCCCGTCCATATCATCGCAAATTTACTTGAATTAAAACTATAACAAACAAGAACAAAAATTGGAATATAAAGAAAGCCAAAAAAAATTGCAGTCCACCCCCCAAATCCTGGAAAATTCCAGACATAACGAAATTTAGTTTTTTTATCTTTGGGCTTCATACTTTCTATGTCTTCTATTTAATTTGGCATTAAAAATTAAAATTAATATTACTAAAGCTAATAAAAACATTGCCATTGCTGCTCCAAATGGCCAATTGCGAGCATAAGAAAATTGAAACTGAATTAGTGATCCTAATAATAATTTCTTTCCACCTCCCAATAAATCAGGAGCAATAAATGCTCCAAGACAAGGTACAAAAACTAAGATACTTCCACCAATTATTCCAGGCATTGAAAGTGGAAAAATAATTTTTCTTATTAATTCAATTCTAGAAGAATATAAATCTGTTGCTGCTTCGAGCAATCTTACATCCATTTTTTCTAGAGACGCATAAATTGGAAGTACCATCAACGGCAAATAAGAATACACTAAACCAATAAGAATGGCGGTGTTAGTATACATTAAATTCAGTGAGCTTTCTTTATCAAGTAATCCTAAAAAATTAAAAGATGACTCTATTACCCCCCCTTTACCTAAGATAATAATCCAAGCAAATGTTCTAATTAATAAATTAGTCCAAAAAGGAATTGTAACTAAGAAAATTAAAATATTTTTAACTCTATTAGATTGTCTAGAAATATAGTAAGCAGCTGGGAAACCAATTAATAAGGATAAAAAAGTAGCTGCTAGGGCTAAAACAAATGAACGCGCAATAATGATTATATAGGCTGGATTAAATTCAATTTCATCAAAAAGGTTAGTATCAAACAATATCTGTTGATATCCACTTAGACTAAATTTAAAATGAACTCCTCCATATACATTTGATTCCATTAGAGATACTGTTGCCATTACCAACAGAGGCCCAATCATAAAAATTCCAATTACAATCCATAAAGGGAGCAGAGATAAAATTCTGTTTTGAGTTTTATTTTCTCCTTGAATATTCATTAATCAATTATTTGTGCACTATTGGAAGGAAAAACAACTTCAACAAAATCACCTTTTTTAAAATTTTTAACATCTTCGATTGGTAAGTTTACATTAATAGATTTAGTATTTGAATTTAGTAAAATAGAAGCTGCATTTCCTAAATAGGTAAACTGAGAAATTGTACAATAACTTTTTTCTTTATCAGATTTTTTTATTTTAATTCTCTCTGGGCGAATAAAAATAGTAACTGTCTCCCCTTTATGAATATGATTGGGTATAAACATTGGCACTTCTTGTCCTGCATCTAATTTACACAAACCGTTCTCACCGTTTTTCTCACATATACCTGTAAGAAGATTTGCTTCTCCAATAAAATTAGCAACGAATTTATTATTTGGACTCTCATAAATTTCTTCAGGTTCACCAATTTGTTGAATTTCTCCCTCATTTATTACTGCAATTCTATCAGACATTGTTAATGCTTCCTCTTGATCATGGGTAACAAAAACAAAAGTAATACCTGTTTCTCTTTGTAATGTTTTAAGCTCGTACCTCATTGCTTGTCTTAATTTTAAATCTAAAGCTGATAAAGGTTCATCTAAAAGTAAAACTTTAGGAGATGGGGCAAGAGCTCTTGCTAGGGCAACTCTTTGCTGCTGACCTCCAGATAATTGATTTGGTTTACGTTTCCCATAATCTTGCATTTGTACTAACTCTAAAACTTCAAGTGTTCTTTTTTTAACAAAGTTTTTATCTTTATTTAGTCGACGGAGACCAAAGGCTACATTTTCAAAAACATCTAAATGAGGAAATAGGGCATACTGCTGAAAGACAGTATTCACCGATCTCTTATTAGGAGGTAAATTTACAATTTCTTCATCAAATAAATTAATTGATCCTTCGGTTATATCTTCAAAACCAGCTATTAAACGTAAAAGGGTAGTTTTACCGCACCCTGATGGCCCAAGGAGAGTGAAAAACTCATTATCAAAAATAGTTAAGTTTGCATTTTTTAGAGCACGAGTTTCTGCATTAGATGTTTTGTAAATTTTAGTTACATTTTTAACATTAATAGCGTTTACTTTATTAATTTCCATGTTTCCTGGTTACAAATTTTTTTGAATAACAAAACATAAACACAAAGAGTTAATTTTTAAAACAAAAAAATTATTAATAAGGAAAAATTTTGTTAATTAGAAGATAAATTAGTTATTTCTCTCCTAAAAGGAAGAGCATCACCAATATTATTTGTATCTAGCTCACGCGCATATCTATGACCTGCATATGTTGCCCATGCTATTGGGCCAGGTGCATTAGCATCACCAATTAATTTTACTGTTTGTAATCCAAAATCCTGCCATTCATTTTTTTTGTTTTTTATATCTTCGTATAATTGGTGATTAGGTTTTCTTGAAGCTACTATTACCACGGATTCAGTTTCCAACCTTTCTTCTTTTTGAGAATAAATACAGTTAGTTGTCACATTAGAGGAATTAATTTTGATCACACCTTTATTGAGTTCAATTTTAACACCCATCTCAATTAATCTTTTTTGTATTTCTGATTGTTCTAATGTATTTTTAGACCACTCAGAAACAAAGGCACTTGGTGTAACAAGAGTAACCTCACAATCTTGTTGAATTAATAATTCTGCAATAACGCCTCCCATATAATAGTGATCATCATCATAAAGAATCACCTTTCCATTTGGTAAATTACCTTCCATGATATCATCAGGTGTAAAAATTTTCATTTTTGAGTCAATGGATATTGGTATAACGTGTTGCCTAGAAACTCCATCTGCTCTCCATGAAGACCCTGTTGCGATACAAACATTTTCAAAACCAAATTCTAATATCTGGTTAGCATCCAATGTAGATTGTAAATAAGTTTCAACATTAGATTTCTGTGATAATTGATATTCTCTATAGTCTGCAACTCTACCCCATGCTGATAAACCAGGTAACTTTCTCTCTTTAGTTACTCTTCCACCAATTACATCTAAACCTTCTGTAAGCGTAACTTCATAACCTCGGTTAGCACAAGCAAGTGCTGCTTCTAACCCTGCAGGACCTGATCCAATAACTAAAACTTTTAATGATGGGCCTTTTGGTTCAATTTTTTCAGGATGCCAACCTTTTCTCCACTCTTCCATGAAGGTAGGGTTTTGAGTACAACGACTTATAGACATTGTCATATCACCTGTGATACATATATTACATCCAATGCACTCACGAATATCTTGAATCCTCCCCTCTTCAATTTTTTTTGGAAGAAAAGGATCAGCTATTGATGGTCGTGCACATCCAATCAAATCTAATGTTCCTGAATTTATTTGTTTAACCATTACATCTGGACTTGTAAAACGACCAACCCCAACAATTGGTTTTGATGTTAATTTTCTTATTCCTGTTACAAGATCAAATTGTGCAGCTTCCTCTTTAAATCTAGATGGACCAGAACAATCTTCCCAAGCTCCATGTGCTAAATCCCATAGATCAGGTAAGTTTTGATTCATTTCAATGAAATCTCTTACTTCTGAATTTGCAAACCCAAGATCACCCATCATTTCATCCAATGATAATCGAAGAGTAATTCCCATTGATTCACCTACTTCATTTCGAACTTCTTCGACAACTTCTTTTACAAAGCGTGCTCTGTTTTCTAAACTACCACCATACTCATCTGTTCTTTGATTTGTGGCAGTTGATAAAAAGTGTTGAAATATTCCAAAACCATGAGCGCCGTACAAACAAATTAAATTGAAGCCTGCTGTTTTCGATCTCTTTGCGGCATTAACAAACCATCGTCGAAGATTTTTAATGTCATCTTTATCAAGTGATCTTGCACTCACAGGATCATTAGTAAATGTCCTAATAGGCATGCCAGTAACAGCTAAAGGTACTTCTTTAGTGTATAGATTTGGACCATTAATACCGGAATAAGCTAATTGAATTCCAGCAAGAGCTCCATATTCTTTCATCCTATCTGCCATTTTTGCAATCATAGGAATATCTGCATCATCCCATAAACGTAATTCTATAAAAGGTGTAATTTCAGAAGTATGATGCATTTCACATTGCTCTGTAAAAATTACTCCCCATCCGCCTTGACTCTTAATACCTCTCATTTCAGCTGCTGCTGATGGATCTCTATATCCTCCTCCATTACAATGAGGAACTTGATAAAATCTATTTTTAGATTTTACCGGGCCAATAGTAACCGGTTCAAATAAAACATTGTATCGATCATTACTGTCCACATAATTCATTTTATGATTTATACTTAATCCATTTAGTTTTTAAAGTTGTATACTTATTAAAAGAATGAAGTGACAAATCCTTACCATATCCAGATTGCTTTACGCCACCAAAAGGTGTTACAGTATTAAGAGCATCTACAGTATTAACTGAAACTGTTCCTGCATTAAGATTATCAGAAACTCTAAGTGCTCTTGATAAATTGTCAGTCCAAACTGATGCAGCAAGTCCATATTCACTATCATTTGCAATTTCTAAGGCCTCCTCTTCTGTATCAAAAGGGATGACAGAAAGTACAGGGCCAAAAATTTCCTCTTTAGCTATTACGTCACTAGGATTAACGTTGTTAAATATTGTTGGCTGAATAAAACATCCCTTATTATTAATATACACTCTCTCCCCACCAACAACTAGGTCAGCAGTTTCTTTTCCTTTTTGAATATAAGATATAATTCTTTTAGTTTGTTCTTCATTAACAATAGCGCCCATTCTCGACTTAGGATCCAAAGGATTTCCAGGTTGTGTCTCTTTAGCTTTTTCTATTAAACGTGAAACAAATTCTTCTTGAATACTTCTTTCAACCAATAAACGTGAATTTGCTGAACATACCTCACCTTGATTAAAAAAAATTCCAAAAGCTGACATGTTAACAGCTGACTCTAAATCGTTACAATCTGCAAAAATTAGATTTGGACTTTTACCACCAGTCTCTAACCAAACCTGTTTCATGTTAGATAGACCAGCATATTGTTGAAATAATTTTCCAACAGCTGTTGAGCCTGTAAAAGCAATACAATCAACATCAGGATGTAATCCAAGAGCTTTGCCAGCAACTTCTCCATAACCAGGAACAACATTAAAAACTCCTTCAGGGATGCCGGCTTCAATTGCTAGTTCTGCTAGTCGCAAAGAGGATAATGGTGATTGTTCTGCAGGCTTTAAGACAAGAGAATTGCCAGCAGCAAGTGCAGCGGAAGCTTTCCATGTTGCCATATCAAGAGGAAAATTCCAAGGAACAACAGCGCCAATAACACCTAATGGTTCTCTAGTGATCATTGCTAAATCACCAGGTCCTGTAGGTGCAATCTCATCATACATTTTATCAATTGCTTCAGCATGCCATTGAAAAAACATAGCTGATCCAGGAGCATCAATGGTCACTGCATCCTGCACTAACTTGCCCATATCCAAACTATCAAGCAAAGCAAACTCTTCAAGGTTTGATCGTATTAATTCCCCTAAATTTAATAAAATAGTCTTTCTCTCTGCTGGTGGCATTTTAGACCAATGACCTTTTGCAAAAGATGATCTCGCAGCTTTTACAGCTATATCAATATCTTTCTCATTACATTCAGAGACACTTGAAATAATTTCTTCTGAAGAAGGGTTAATTGAATCAAAAGTTTTTCCTGAAACAGAATCTACAAATTTTCCATTGATAAATGCTTTATTTCGAAATGTTATTTTATTGGATAATTTTTTCCATTCATCAAAACTTAACTCACTCATAATATTTCCTCTTATTCATCTCCGGGCACACCATATGATGGCGATTTAGTTGGATCAAGAGCTCTTTGAAGATAATCATTAACTTGAGGTTTATAGATTTTCCATAATTCTGATAATGATTTAATCGGACAATCATCAGACCAGTCACATCGTAAATCAACAATTGGCCAAGAAACTTTATCACTGATTTTCATTCCTGCAGAATGAATTGGACCTGCTTCACCCCCTGCATCTAGACCTCCTTCTAAAGCAGCTATTAATCTATCCCCAAGATGACCTTGAGTTTTTTCAAATTTTTCTACAACCGCTTTTGTTACTTCTTTATTTGCAAGCAAGTTACCCGCAGATAAAACATTTACTCCATACGCATCTGAAAATACACCAAGTGAATTATTCCCAGAATGAATTGCTAATTGTCCGTTTGAGTCAATTATAAGTATTTGCCTAAATTCTAAATTAGTTTTTTCTTTTTTAATTTTAGTTATTACATCTTTTGCTGTTAAACCGTCTTCTAATAAATCTAAAGCATAACTTCCTAGAGCTGGGTCAGTTATATTTTGACTAGAAACTGCACCAATTCCAGATCTAGTATAAGAACATCTAGCGGCAACAGCTGGAGATGAAGAAGTAACGGCTGTTCCAAACATACCTGTCTCTTCACATTTTGCCACTAAAGAAAATGTCATTTAGGGATAACTGCAGTTGCATCAATCTCTACTAACCACTCAGGTCGAGCGAGAGCATTTACTACTAAACCGGTAGATACTGGGTGAATGTTTTTGGTATACTTGCCTATAGTTCTATAAACAGACTCCCTATTTTTAATATCAGTAATATAAACTACCAGTTTTACTAAATGCTTCATTTCACCACCAGCTTCTTTAATTAACTGAGAAATATTTTGCATTACTTTATGGGTTTGTTCTTCTGGATCCATACTTTTAATATTGACTCCATCATCTAAGTTTTGTGGACATTGACCTCGCATCCAAACAGTTTTCCCACCATCTGTTACTACAGCTTGACATAAATCATTATCAAGACTTTGCTCTGGATATGTGTCTTTAGTATTGAATTTTCTTATTCTTAAATGATCCATTATTTATCTTACACTACTTTTTTAATTTTTAGCAATATGTTCGGCTAAATATTTTGCATCTTTCCAGACGCCCCAAATAAAAGAAGAGCCTCTCATTGATAACCAGGGTAATCCAAGAAAATATAATCCTTTTTCCCTACATACGCCATTCTTATGTATTGGTTTTCCAGTCTCATCAAATATATCAAGTTTTATCCATTCAAAATTATGCTTATATCCAGTTGCCCAAATTATATTTTTTATCTTTAATTTATTGAGATCAAGTTTCAATATTGGGTTTGTTATACAATCTTGATCATTTTCAAATTTTCTAGCCTCAGGCTCCTCTGGAAAATCTAAATTATTATTTTTAATATATTCATCTGCCTCATCTAATAAACTTAAATAATTTTTATCTCCATTGAGAATATTTTCTTTTAGATCATTTTCAAAAAAAAGTTTCTCATTTTTAAATTCTTTAGTCATGCCCAAAAGAGTAATGCCCATATTAGCAAATCTTCTAAAATCAATTGTTTTACCTCCATCATAACCACTCACTGCAATTGTAACATGTTGTGTTCCAGGATTAGGAGTTTTTGCTTCCCATTTTCCAAGGACACCTAACCACCATACATTATCACGCCCTCTATACCTTCTTGGAGGTCTATCATGTGGTCCTATAGAAAAAAAAACTTCTCTATTTGACCTTCTTAGTTCTTCCGCAATTTGAGAACCTGAAGAGCCAGAGCCAATTACTAAGACTGCGCCATCTGAAATTTGTTTTGGATTCTTATAAGCCTGAGAATGAATTTGATTAACCTGCGATTCTTTTGGGATAATTGGAGGTATAATTGGTTCCTGAAAAGCACCAGTTGCAATAATTATATTATCAGCCTCATACAAGTGATCAGATGTTTTTACTAAATATTTATTATCAGAAGATTTTTTTTCAATTTTTTCTACATTTACATTTAAATGAATTGGGGCTTTTATTTTGTTAGCAAATTCTTCAAAATATTGAATTACACGCTCTTTAGAAACAAAAGAGTCAGGGTCAGCATTTGTAAACTCTAATGAAGGAAATCTATCATGCCATGCAGGACCATTTGCAACTAGAGAATCCCACCTACAACTTCTCCATCTCTCAACAATTCTATCTCTCTCAAAAATTATATGTTCAATATTGTTTTTACTAAGATGTTCACTAGCCGC
>JACWEB010000011.1 GCA_014653715.1 Pelagibacterales bacterium SAG-MED31 | reverse complement strand
ATTATGCAAAATAGCTTTACCTTCATCTATCGTTAATGGTGTTGATAAAATATCTTCAATAACTAAAAGTATTATATCACCTTATGATAAGAAAAAAATTCTTGGTCAAGTAAACTATGCTGATGCCAGTATTATAAATGAAGCAATAGAAAGTTTAAATTCATTTAATAACGAATGGAAGAATAGTCCACTGAGTAAAAGGATTGATATTGTTCAAAAATTTTCAATTCTGCTAGAGAGTAATTACCATTTACTTGTATCCTGTTGTGTTAAAGAAGCTGGCAAAACTATTCATGACTCTATTGCAGATATCAGAGAAGCGATTGATTTTTGTAGATATTATGCAGTTGAGGCTGAAAGAATATTTGAGGAAAAAAATTTGCCAGGACCAACTGGAGAAAAAAATATCTATAAACTAAAGGCAAGAGGTTTAACTTGTGTTATCAGCCCATGGAATTTTCCTATTGCTATTTTTATTGGACAAATGATTGCCTCATTAGTTTGCGGTAACGTTACAATTGTTAAACCTGCTGAACAAACTTCATATCTTAGTTATGTAATTTTTAAACTCCTTTTAAGTGCAGGACTTCCTAATAATGCTGCGGCTCTTATTTTAGGGAGAGGTGAGTCAATAGGACCTCAAATATTTTCACATAAGAATTTACAAAATGTTGTTTTTACAGGATCTTTAGAAACTGCAAAAATTATTCAAAAACAACTTTATGAAAGAGATGATTTAATCAATTTAATAGCTGAAACTGGCGGTTTAAATTGTCTAATTGCTGATAGTTCTGCACTTACAGAACACATTGTAGAGGATGTAATAAACTCTGCTTTTAATAGTGCGGGCCAAAGATGTTCTGCTTGTCGCATATTATGTATTGAAGAAAATGTTTATAAAAAAACCTTATCTATGCTTAAGGGAGCTGTTGATGCTTTATCTGTATCAAGTCCAGAAAACATTTCTACTGATATTGGTCCAGTTATTGATGAAGAGGCAAAAGAAAGAATTAATCATCATATAAAAAGTTTTATAAAAAAATATCAATCAAACCATTTAAATAATAATGGTTTTTTTGTAAATCCAACAATTCTAGAAATAAATAAAATAGATGAGGTCAAAGAAGAGGTATTTGGACCTGTACTCCATGTTCTTTCTTTTAATTCAAAAAATATTGTTGAGTTATGCAATCAAATTAATTCTCTAAATTATGGTTTAACAATTGGAATTCATAGCAGAATTGATAAAGTTATTGATACAGTAATTAATAATTCAAATGTAGGTAATATTTATATTAATAGAAATATTGTAGGAGCAGTAGTTGGTTCACAACCGTTTGGAGGGCATCACAAATCTGGGACTGGGCCAAAAGCAGGTGGTCCAGAGTACCTTAAGAAGTTTTGCTATGAATATAGTATTTCTAGTAATTTAGTGGCTATGGGAGGTAATGTAGATCTTCTTTCTCAAGTTTACGATTAAAAAAACTAAGGTTGAGCAGTATAAATCGGGGGATTAAATTGACCTGTTTCTGTTTCAATATTTTTTTTGATTAAGGTAAAGCTATTTTGCATAATTTTATTAGGTTCAAGAAAAGACATAATTTCTAAAGAACTATCATTATTATATTTAAGTTTCAATTCAGCCAACCACAGTCTATGCATTGCATTCGTTAGTGTTGAGTGAACCATAATATAACCCCCATGATTATTAATTCTTTCAAAATAAAATTTAAAAAGTATTGGAAGTGCAGCACCAGCACCAAAATCAAGAAATACAAAATCTAAAGGCAAATGTTCAGATACCATTTCATTTATTTTTTGAAGATTCATTCCATCAGCTTCAACAAAATTTATATATTTATCAAGTTCAAGTTTTTTTATCGCATTGTCAACAGGTCTCGCTGTATCATGCTGTTCTTTAGAAAAATTATCTACAATTATTAATTTTGAATTAGAAGAAAATTGATAGTTTTTGTTATAAAGTTTATATCTTCTCTCCCAGTTAGGGTCATTTTTTTTTTCATTGATAAGTTTTTTATCAAAATCATCTTCTTCTTCTATTTCTTTAAGTGCTTTTGCAAAAAATATACTAGTGTACCCAGCTCCTATTTCTAATATTTTTTTGGGTCGAATTGTTTTTATTGTTGAATAAATAAATGGCCCTACATTTTCAGTAACAATATTAGAAAAGTTTTCATCCAGGGCATCTTTTAATTCTTTATTATAAAAATTAGTGAAATGCATATTATTTTACACAAAGATATCCCTCAAAAGGACCCCATTTGAAAAATTTATAAACAGATTTAAAACCAACAGATTTAAATAATTCAATATTATTTTCAGAAGTACTAGATCTCATTACTGATCTTAAGGATAAAGATTTTTTTATAACCTCTTCTGGAGAATATTCATTATCAAATTTGAAGTCATTATATATACCTGAAAAAATATCTTGAGAGTAAGAATCTTCCATAAGTGTTTTTTCAAATACTATCATTGCTCCACTTTTAATTAACTTATTATATACTGATTTAATTAGCATTTTTTTTTCTTCATCTGTCATAAATTGAAGCACATAATGAATAATAGCTAAGTTACATTTTTTAAATTTGTAATGGCTTGCATTTGAAGAATAAAAATTTAAATTTTTTATGTTTTTATATCTTTTCTTTGCTTCAATTATTAATTTTTTTGATAAATCAATTCCTACAAATTGAGTATTACTAAAATTTTTATATTCTTTTGCTAAACTTCCAATAATAGTTCCATTCGCACATCCAATTTCATAATTAATATTTTCATCTTTAATAAAATAACTTGAAATTTTACTAATAAAAAATTGTGACTCTTGGTACAAAGGTATTGATCTTCTTAAGTGTGAGTCGTAAGACTCTGGCATGTTATCAAATGACCATTTGTTTACTGATAATTTTTTTTTCATAATCAATAATTTGTTATAACTTATAACAATTTTATTTAAAGTAGCTATTACGTATTAAAATTTAAATTTCTGTAAATATATTTGAAAATTCATCAAGAATAGTTTTATATACTTTCCTTTTAAAAGGGACTGCGTTCTCGATTAAATCTTTATTGCTCATCCACTTCCATTCACTAAATTCTGGATTTAAAGTTTCAACATTGATGTCATTATCATTACCTGTGAAATTAAAAATAAACCATTTTTGTGTTTGGCCAATATATTTTTCTCCCCAAGGTAGTTTATTTAGAGTTTCTTCAGGTATGTCATAGTTTATCCATTGTGAAGAAATTTTAAATAAGTTGGCATTATTAGTACCAATTTCTTCCATCATTTCTCTCCAAACTGCTTCTTCTGAATCTTCGCTTTCATCAATACCTCCTTGAGGCATTTGCCAATATCCACTTGGATGATCAATTCGTCTTCCAACTAATATTTCATTATCAGAATTCAAAATCATCATTCCAACACATTTTCTATATTGATTATTCATATTACTCTTCAAAAGATTCTTCAAAAATACTTAAGCCTTTAATTAAATCTAAAGCTCTCTGAAGTTGATAGTCTTTTGCTAGTTTTTTTTGTTTTTCAGTTAACTCATTATTTTTATTATTACTAGCTTCTGGACTTTCTTGATTTTTATCTAAAGAATCCTTTAGATCTGACTCGTAATATCTTTTGAAATCAAATGATTCAAACTCTCCTTGTTCAATTATTATATCAGGGCTAATTCCTTTACCTTGAATAGACGTACCAGAAGGAGTGTAATACCTTGCTGTTGTTAATCTTATTCCAGAGACATTCTCTGCATTAGATCGTTGAAAAGGGATTATTGTTTGAACTGAACCTTTTCCAAATGATTGAGTTCCAATAACTATTGCTCTTCTGTGATCTTGTAATGCACCAGCTACTATTTCTGATGCAGATGCTGATCCACCATTAATTAAAACTATGAGAGGTTTATTATTTGTATAATCTCTATTTTTTGCCCTATATCTCCGAATGTCTTTTTTCTCTCTTCCTCTAGTTGAGACTATTTCACCACGTTTAAGAAAAATATCAGTCACTTTAACAGCTTGACTTAAAAGACCACCAGGATTTGATCGTAAATCAAGAACATACCCATCGATAGATTTATTTTCTTCTTGAATTTTTTTAATTGATTTTAATAACCCTTGCTCAGTCTGTTCTGTAAAAGAGGTAATCCTTAAATACCCAATATTATTATAAACTTCATGTTTTACTGACTGAATTTTAATTATATCTCTAACAATTTTGACTTCAAATGGTTCAATACCTTCTCTTGAAATTGTTAAAACAACAGCTTCACCTTTTTCACCCCTCATTAATTCTACAGCCTCATTAAGTGTTAAGCCAAAAACAGGGGTTTCATTAATTTGTATGACAAAATCTCCAGCTAATATTCCTGCGTCATATGCTGGACTATCTTCAATTGGAGAAATAACCTTTACAAAACCTTCTTCCATTGTAATTTCAATTCCTAATCCTCCAAACTTTCCTTGAGTATCCATTTGCATTTCTTGCCATATTTCTTCATTCATATAACCAGAGTGAGGATCAAGACCAGTTAACATTCCATCTATTGCTTTTTCTATTAATTCTTGATCAGTGACATCTTCAACGTAATCAGATCTAACTCTGTCAAATACTTGACCGAATAAATCGAGATACTCATATGTCTCTTTATTTTTTGGCGCACTATAAGAAGATAAAGAGGCAAATATTATCAAAAATACTAATAAGTTTTTAATCAGATTTATCATTTCATTATCTTTAGTTAGCTAGTTTATTTTTTTCAGATTCAAAGTTTATTTCCCACAATTGCTCTAAGTTATAGATATCTCTAGTTTCTTTTTTAAATAAATGCACAATAACAGAACCTGCATCTACTATAACCCAATCACATTTTGGCCTTCCCTCTGGTGATGGACTTTTTAATCCTATTTTTTTTAACTGTTTTGATAATTCATCTGCTGTTGCATCAGCGTGTCTTGTTGATCGACACGTTGATATTATAAAATAATCTGCTACAGAAGATTTATTTCGTAAGTCAATTACTTTTATATTCTCTGTTTTTGCATCATCTAAAATGCTGAATATTGTATTTGTTAATGTTGATGAAGAGTTAATTTTTAAACCTCAGTTGTTCTCTTTGCTTTCTTATTTCAGTTGATGATATTTTTATTTCTTTATTTTGAATGATCGTCCACGCTGGAAGTTGATTAAAATTATTTACATGAATATTTTTGCTACTTAACCTAAAGTTCTTATAAAAGTATGATATATAGCTTTTCAATGCTTTTTCATTATAGCCATATCTTCTAAATACTACAATAGGGATTTCATTAAAAATTCTACGTGCATGTTGCCATTTGTGAAAATTAATTAAATTATCAGCCCCCATTAACCAAAAAAAATTAATATTACTATAATGTTTATTTAAATATTTAATTGTTTGGTATGAGTATTTAGAATTTATTTTCTTTTCTATTTCTTTAACTTTAATTGGATGATTTTTCACAATTAACTTACAGTTTTTTAATCTATTTTCGTAAGAAGCAGGTTGACTTATTTTTAGTGGATTTTGCGGTGTAACAAGCCACCAAATTTCATCAAGTTTTAAAATTTTTTTAGCTTCAAGTGAAATATATAAGTGCCCTTTGTGAGGTGGGTCAAAGGATCCACCAAGTAGACCAATTTTTTTCATTTATGTTCTTAATTGTCCATTACCATGAACAATATATTTAAAGGTTGTTAAATGTTTTGCACCTACTGGCCCACGAACATGCAGCTTATCAGTTGAAATACCTATTTCTGCGCCAAAACCAAATTCGCCACCATCAGCAAATTGCGTAGAAGCATTTTTGAGAATTATTGCACTATCTATATTATTATAAAAAATTGAAAAGGTTTCTTCGTTTTCTGTGATTATTGACTCTGTATGATTTGTAGAATAATTATTTATGTGGTCTATTGCACCTTCAACACCATCAACAATTTTCACAGAAATAATTTTATCTAAATATTCAGTAGACCAGTCTTCTTCCTTTGCTGTCTCGAAACTACTGTGAAGGGAGTTAATGTAATTATCACCTTTTATAATACATCCTGCTTCATATAATGGTTGAATTAATTCAAGAGATTTATCTTTTAATGTTGTGTCTATTAATAAGGTTTCAGCAGCACCACAAATTTCTGGTCTTCTTAATTTACTATTTAAAATAACCTTTTTTGCAATTTCAATGTTTGCTTCCTTGTCTACGTATATATGGCATATACCATCTAAATGTTTAATTACAGGTATTTTACTTTTTTCATTTATTTTTTTAACTAAACTTTTTCCACCTCGAGGAATTATAACATTAACATAATTATTCATTTCTAACAGATGATCAACAGCCTCTCTATTAGTAGAAGGTATCATTTGAATAATATCATTTGGAAGCCCTGCTTTTTTAAATGACTCTGTTATTATGTTAACTAATTTTATAGATGTATGAAAACTATCACTTCCACCCCTTAGTATTAATGCATTATTAGATTTTAGTGCAAGGCATGAAGCATCAACAGTTACATTTGGTCTAGACTCATAAATCACTCCTAATACACCTAGAGGTATACAAATCTTTGAAAATTTTAGACCATTAGGTTGTTCCCAATTTTCTAAAATTTCACCAATTGGATTAGGTTGATTTTTTATTTCAATAATACTTTTAATTATTCCTGATATTGTATCCTCACTAACCTTTAAACGATTTATTAATGGTTTTGACAAATTATTATTAATTGCATTTTCAATATCTTTTTTATTTGCATCTAAAATTTCACTAGTTTTATTTTTAATATATTTTTCCAAAAGCTCATATGCAATGTCCTTATCTGCAGTTGTTATCATTCTTAATTGAATTGATGAAGCTTTTGCTTTTTTACCTATTTGGTTTACTATTTCTAAAATACTCATTTAATAATTTTTACCAAATCATCTTTATGAATGATCTCATCTCTACCTTCATAACCTAAGATATTTGGAATTTCTTTACTTTTTTTACCTATAATCTTCTTTACTTCATTTATGTCGTAAGCAGATATACCAATAGCAATTTTATCTTTTTTTAAATAATAGACACTTATTACATCTCCGCTATTAAAGTTTCCCCCAACTTCAGTCACTCCTGCTGGTAAAAGGCTCTTATTATTTTTTATAGCTTTGTGAGCACCTTCATCAATTCTAATAAAGCCTGATGGATGCAAATGATTTAATAACCATTGTTTGCGTGAAGAGGAAGGATTTTTGTGAGCAAAAAAAATAGAAGAATTATTTTTAGTAATAGAAGAGATGGGTTTAGTTTTTTCACTATTAGTAATAATTGTATCACAACCATTATTCATACAAATTTTTGCAGCCATAATTTTTGTTATCATTCCACCACTTCCAAGACTTGAAGTTTGAGAATTTGCCATTCTTTCTATAGATTTATTAATTTTAAAGATTTCATTTATTTTCTTTGCATCTTTATTGTTATTTGGATTTTTATCATACAAACCATTAACATCACTTAGCAAAATGAGTAAATCTGCATCTATCATTTGTGCTACTCTCGCTGCTAATCTATCATTATCTCCATATCTAATTTCTTCTGTTGCAACAGTATCATTTTCATTAATCACTGGAATAATTTTATTTTGCAAAAGAGTATTTATTGTTTTTCTTGCATTAAGATATCTTCTTCTAACCTCACTATCTTCAAGAGTGATAAGAACCTGAGCGATATTTATTTTGTGCTTTTTAAGATATTTTCTCCATTGATGAGCTAATTCTATTTGGCCAACAGACGCAGCAGCTTGTTTATCCTCTAACTTTCTTAAGCTTTTTTTATGTTTAATTAACGGTGAGCCTAGTGCTATAGCACCTGAGCAAACAATAATAATATTTTTTTCTTTATGATGTTTTTTAATATCTTTACAAAGTTTTAGCATCCATTTTGAATTAATTTTTTTTGATGCAGGATTAACAATCGAAGATGATCCAATTTTAATAACAATTTTTTTGTATTTATTTATCATCATCTACTTCACATTTTTCAAACAAATAATCTGTAAGATTCTCAACCCCATTATTATTAAAGCTAGATATAGAGAATTTTTTATTTGTATTAAGTTGATTCATTTCATTAATAATTTTATTTGTCATTTCTAAATTAAGATCTTCTTTGCTTAGTGCAATCACTTCTTCTTTTTGTGATAAATTTTGTCCATATTTTTCTAATTCTTTTCTTATAACAAAATAATTTTCTTTCCAATTTGGATCTGAGCTATCAACTAAATGAAGAAGAATTTTGCACCGTTCTATATGTGCTAAAAATTTATCCCCAAGACCTTTTCCCTCATGTGCCCCTTCAATTAAACCAGGGATATCTGCAATTACAATTTCTTTATCAAATTTTTTTATTACACCAAGTACTGGGTGAAGTGTTGTAAAAGGATAGTCAGCAACTTTAGGTTGTGCATTAGATATTTTGGATAAAAAAGTTGATTTACCTGCATTGGGTAAACCAATTATTCCTACATCAGCAAAAAGTTTTAAAGATAAGCATATCCATTGCTCTTCTATATTTTCCCCATTAGTAAATTGTCTAGGAGCTTGATTGGTTGAAGACTTAAAGTGGGAATTCCCAAGCCCTCCCTTGCCTCCCTTTAGAAAAGTGTGTTTTTGATTATTTTCTAATAATTCTACAAGTAATACAGATTTATCCTCATTGTGAATTTCTGTACCTGGTGGGACTTTAATTATAATATCATCACCACTAGCACCTGTTTTATTTTTACCCATACCATCTTTACCCTTCATTGCTTTAAAGTGTTGTTGATAGCGAAAATCTATAAGTGTATTTAGGTTTTGATCAGTAATAAAAATAATATCTCCACCTTTACCCCCATCTCCTCCATTAGGACCTCCGTATTCAATATATTTTTCTCTTCTAAAGCTAACACAGCCTTTACCTCCTTTGCCGGATGCAACATATATCTTAGCTTGATCAAGAAATTTCATTGGAAAGAATAGAAATTAGTATTCTATTATTTATGCGGGTATTACCGAAACGTAAGTTCTGACTCGTGTCTTTTTAAATGCAACTTTACCTTCACTTGTAGCAAAAATAGTATGGTCTTTACCTATACCTACATTATTACCCGGATGAAATTTTGTTCCTCTTTGACGAACAATGATGTTTCCAGAAATAACTTTTTCACCACCAAATTTTTTTACACCTAAACGACGACCTGCAGAGTCGCGACCGTTACGTGAACTACCACCTGCTTTTTTTGTAGCCATTATTTATCTTCCTTTGGCGTTGTAGTTTTTTTCTTAACTGTTTTTTTTACAGCAGTTTTCTTTACAGCAACTTTTTTTGTTGCAGTTTTTTTCTTAGGTGCCACTTTTTTTACTGGAGTACTAGTTTTTAATTCTTTTTTTTCTGATTCAGATTTTTTTCCACCCATCGATATAGATTCTATTTTTAAAACAGTTAAATATTGTCTATGACCTTGTGTTGATCGATAATTTTGTCTTTTTCTTTTTTTAAAGACTATTATTTTTTTATCTCTAATCTGATCTAAAATTTTAGCCTCAACAACAGCACCAGCTACCAAGGGAGAACCAATCGTATTTTGAGCATCTTCAGATACAGCAAGGACATCTTTAAATGATATACTATCCCCTTTTTCACCTTCCAGTTTTTCAACTTTAAGGATCTGTCCTGCTTTTACAGAATATTGTTTTCCACCTGTTTTAAATACTGCTAACATAAGATCTTTCGAATGATGGGCGTTTATATCTAAGGCCTAGAATAGTCAAATAAAAATACAGAGTTTAAGATATTTTTTGTCGAGAAACTGCTAAAAACTGTCTTTTTCTACCCTAAGATAACTAAAAAATTCATGATCTGTATATTTATTTGTATTTCTAAATTCTGCAGCCATCTCACATTTCTGATTTAAAAAAGGATTACATTTTTTTTCTTTACCTAGAACAAAAGGAATAGACCTTCCTGTTAAATTTAAATCTGAAGTAATTTCTTTTTTTGCATGTTCTAAAATTTTATTATTACTAAATATATGCTCAAGAAATTTTAAATTATTTAAAGTATATTCATGACCACTATAAACTAACATCTTATCAGGCATGTTCGAAAGTTTCTCCAATGATTTTTGCATTTGTTCAAACGTACCTTCAAAGATGCGCCCACAACCTAGTCGAAAAAGAACATCTCCAACAAAAAGAAGATTATTTTCTTCATCTGATAAAACAATATGGTCAAGAGTATGACCAGGTGCTGCTATGATTTTAAATACATTTAAGTTTGTAATAATTTTATCACTTTCTGAAATTGCATTTGTTTTAACAGAATCTAATTTTGAAGGTGAAAATATTTTTACTTTAGGATATGCTTTAACTAAATCTATTACTCCAGATGTGTGATCATTGTGATGGTGGGTAATAAAAATATAATCCAGATTTAGTTTTTTTCTTCTTAATATATTAATAATTTTCTCTGCTTCTGCAGGATCAATGACGATGCTCGAATTACTATCATTTTTATATATAACATAAGAGTAATTATCACTAAGTTGATTTATAATTTCTACAGATAGTTTCATTAATTTATGATAGCAGAATTTTTTGTAAATATCTTATTTGTTGATTTTATTTTTATTAGCTCAAAGTTTTTATAACTAAGCAGAAATATTGCTTCGTGTGTAACTAGATTGGAAGGAAGTAAAGAGTTATTTATTGAAAATTGTTTGCCCTTGCTAGTTAAACCAATACTATCTTCGATAACTATATGCATTTCTTTACATAAGTTTTCAAAATCTTTTAGAGTAAAAAAGTGAATATTTGGAGTGTCATACCATGAGTAAGGAAGGCCTTCAGTTATAGGCATTTTACCAAACAACATTAGTTGCAATCGAATTTTCCAATGTCCAAAATTTGGAAAAGATACTATTGCTTTAGATCCAATTCTTAATAATTCTGTTAATATTTTTTTTGGCTCAAGCATAGCCTGCAATGTCTGACTAAGAATAACATAATCAAAACTTTGGTTCGCATACTGGGATAGATCTTTCTCTGCATCGCCATGAGTAATATTTAACCCTTTGGAAATTCCTTTCAAAGCCATTTCCTGGTCTTTTTCAATTCCATGGACTTGTGCATTCAATTTTTTTTCTAGCTGTCCTATTAAATCTCCTTCTCCACAACCTATATCTAAAATTCTTGAATTTTCTCCAATAAGAGACTCAATAAGATCCCAATCTTTTCGAATGCTTTTAATGTTATTCATGGGTGTTTCTATAATTACTCTCTAAAAACCCCTTCATGGCAATATCAAGATCAGGTTCGTCGAGTAAAAAACTATCATGACCTTTATCCGTTTCTATTTCAAGAAAACTAACGTTGCGTGATAAATTATTTAATGTTTCAACGATTTCTTTATTTTCTCTGGTAGGAAATAACCAATCAGAAGTGAAGGATATAACAAGATAATTAATGTCATCATTATCATTATTAATAAACTCTAGTGTTTTACGATAGGTCTCGGAATGATCAAAATAATCCATGGCTCTAGTTAAATATAAATAAGAATTTGCATCAAATCTCTCAACGAAAGACCTACCTTGATAGCGTAAATAGCTTTCAATTTGAAAATCTGCATCAAAGCCAAAAGATATAATATCTCTTGATTGAAGTTTTCTTCCAAATTTTCTATGCATCGCATCCTCAGATAAGTAAGTTATGTGTGCTATCATTCTTGCAACTGACAAACCTCTTTCTGGGATAGATTTTTCTTCATCATAATTTCCTTTATGCCAATTAGGGTCACTCATTATGGCTTGTCTACCAACCTCATGAAAAGCAATATTTTGTGCTGAATGTTTTAAAGCACCTGCAATATGAATAATTGTCCTTATTCTATTAGGAAAATCAACTGACCACTGCAAAGCTTGCATTGCTCCCATTGACCCACCTACAACACTAAATAATTTATCTATTTTTAATACATCAATTAATTTAACTTGAGCACTAACCATGTCTTGAATGGTGATAGATGGGAAACTTCCACCATGAATAATATCTTTATTATCTTTTTTTTCCTTTGGGCCTGTAGAACCTGAACATCCACCAAGTACATTTGAGCAAATCACAAAAAATTTATTCGTATCAATAGGTTTGTCAGGACCAACCATTCTTGACCACCAACCATCTCTTTCAGTGATTGGATTATGTCCAGAAACATACTGATCGCCGGTTAAAGCATGACAAATTAAAATAGCGTTTGATTTACTCTGATTGAGGGAACCAAATGTTTTAAAAGCTATTTTAAAATTTTCTAATACTGACCCTGATACAAGTTTAAAATTAGCATTTGTAAATTCTACAATATTGCAATCAAGTTCTTTATTTTTTTTTATTTCAATATTACTCATAATCTTCTTACCGATCTGAGATCTTACTGGTTACGGAAAGTATCACGCTTTAGCTGTTCAGATACACACCCGCAAGCAGTTACAAATCGGTGTAAGTTGGTATTTAATTTATATAAGTTTTTTGTCAATATTTGTTAATTTTGATCAAGAAATTACTGTTTATTTTGATTTATTGCCATATTGTTTGTAAAGACACCTTCACATTATGGATAATAAAAAGCTAGATATATTAAGAGGCGATATTAACTCATTAGATGATAAAATATTGGATCTACTAAAACAAAGAGCTGAAATTGTTACAGAAATTGGCGAACAAAAGAAATCAAATACAGATGTAGTTGATATTGAAAGAGAGCAAAAGGTTCTAAATAGGCTCTTACAAAATTCAAAAGCAAAATATTCTAAAGACACTATAGTTAGAATTTGGCGAGAAATATTTCAAGCATCAACAAAATTACAACAAAACAACAGTTCACTTATAACTACAAAGAGATCTATAAATTCTATAACGGTTTATAAGGGTGGAAAATCTTCAGTAACAGGCAAGGATAATATTATTAAGTTATCTTCTAATGAAAATTCTTATGGCCCATCTCCTAAGGTCTTAGATCATATAAATAAATCTGAAACTCTTCTTAACTCACATCGTTATCCAAGCATTGATGGGATTAAGCTTAGAGAAAAAATTGCAATTACTCACAATTTAAATGTTAATCGAATAATTCTTGGTTGTGGATCTGATGAAACATTACTTTTTGCTGCTTTAGCATTTTGTCAGGATGGTGATGAGATAATTCATGCAAAACATGGATTTGAGATGTATTCTATTATAACAAAAATAGTTGGGGCAACATCTAAACTTATTGAAGAGAGCACGAACTATACAATTGACGTAAATTCTATTCTAAAACAAGTGACACCTTCAACAAAAATTATTTATATAGCTAACCCTAATAATCCTACTGGTACTTATTTATCACGTACTGAAATAGTTAATCTTTTAAATAACCTACCTAAACATATTGTTGTTGTTCTTGATGGTGCCTACGCAGAGTATGTCTTAAAAGATGATTATGATAGCGGATTTTCTTTAACAGAAGAATTTGAAAATATTATCATGACAAGAACGTTTTCAAAAGTTTATGGCCTTGCGGCATTGAGAATTGGTTGGTGTTACTCAAGTGAAAAGGTCGCTAATATTTTAAATAAAGTTAAAGGACCTTTTAATACCCAGACTATATCGCAGGAAATTGCTATGCTTGCTTTAGAAGATAAAGAATATTTAAAAGAGGTCGTTGATAATAATCATAAAGTAAAAAAATGGTTTGAGGATGAGTTAAAAAAAATTGATATAAAATGTGGATCCTCAGAGGGAAATTTTTCTTTTATTCAAACATCTGAAAAAAAAGCAAAAGAAATCTCAGCGCATTTAACAAATGAAGGAATAATTGTCCGTCAATTAGATAGCTATGGATTACCTAATTGTCTTCGAGTAACAATTGGAACACAAGATGAAATGATTGCTACAATAGAATCACTTAAAAAAATAGCATAATGACAAAAAAATATAATTCAGTTTTAATTATCGGAATGGGCCTAATAGGCTCATCTATTTCTCGTGCATTAGTAGAAAATCATGTTGTAAACAGTGTTTATGGATTAGATTCAAATGATAAAATAATAAAAAAATGCTACGATTTAAATCTTTTAGTTCAAGGAGAAACAAATTTAAAAAATTTTGATTTCCAATTTGATCTCATAATTATTTGTACACCGTTGAGCACATATAAAAATATTTTTTCTTCTTTATCAAATTTTATTTCACAACCAACTTTAATAACTGATGTTGGCTCGACAAAAATGAGCACCATAAGTGATTTTAAAAATGCCGTTACTAATAATAATATGACTTTTGTACCATCTCATCCAATAGCAGGACTAGAAAAAAGTGGCCCCGAATATGGTTTCAGTAAATTATTCGACAATAGATATTGTATTTTAACGCCTTACGAAATAAATGAAGCTGCCACTTCTTCCATTAGTGAAATATGGAAATCAATCGGAATGACTGTTGAGTTTATGGACGCTGATAGACATGACCGTGTTTTGGCAATGACATCACATATTCCACAACTCATTGCTTTTTCAGTTGTTGGAACTGCCACTGAGTTAGAAACTCATATGCGTGATGAAGTAATCAAATATTCTGCAGCAGGCTTTAGAGATTTTACGCGATTGGCTGGAAGTGACTCAATTATGTGGAGAGATATATATAATAAAAATAAAGAAGCAGTTTTAGAAATGTTAGGAAGATTTAGTGAAGATTTGTCTACTTACCAAAAAGCAATTAGAAACGGTGACTTAGAATTTTTAGAAAATAGATTTAATCAATTGAAAAAAATCCGAAAAGAAATTGAAGACATTGGTCAAGCTGGAAGTTTTGATCCAACAGAGAAAAAAAATTAATTCAATAATTTTTTGGTTGCTAACTCAATAGAGTTTTCTACTTTTTTAAGCACTTCTTTTTTATCAAGACCAATATCAATTTGAGGCAAAAACTCTATAATTATATGACCTCTTTTGATCACCTTTAACCCCTTTTGCCAAAATAATCCTGAATTAAGAGCTACTGGCTGAAGCTTTCTTTTTGAAGTATTATAAATTCCTATAAATCCAGTTTTGTAATCAGCTTTTTCTCCTGGTTTTTTTCTTGTTCCTTCTGGAAAAATAATAATTGTAGAGCCACTATCTAATTTTTTTTTAACATCACTTATCATTTTACGCATAGTAGATGCTTGACCCGCTCTATCAATAGACACCATATTATGCTTCATTAAATATTGGCCAAAAATAGGAATATAAAAAAGTTGTTTTTTATGAATAAAAAAACTTTTTTTAAGATAGTAATAAAGAGCAAACGTTTCAAAAGCAGATTGATGCTTTGAAACAATGATTATTGGCTCATCAGATAAATGAGTAAGCCCTCTAATTTCATGAGTGACTCCACATATATATTTTAAACAAATAAACAGGCCTTTAATCCAAATTTTAGCAGGCAAAGCAATAAATTTACTTGGTAAGAATACAAATGGAAGGCTTAAAACTCCCATTAAAATTGTCCACGATGCTAAAGCACCATAAAAGATAATAGTTAATAATAACATACTATAAATTTTGTTTTATATACTAACCTCTCTACTCTATATATAGATTATGTTCATTCAATGCTCAGATTGTGATTATAAATATATAGTCAATTCAGCAGATTTAAAACCTGATGGAAGAATGGTTGAGTGCGCAAACTGTAATCATCGCTGGTTTCAAGAACTATTAAAAGGAGAAGATTTACTCTCCTCCTCAGTGCCTAGAACACCACAAGAAAAATCTCACGAAAAGCAAAAAACAATACAAAATGATGAAACTAATTCACAACCTGAAGAAATAAAAAATTTGCCCAGCACTGTAGTTAGAGAGAAAAAAGTAAGTTATTTGAATACTTTTTTAGTTATTTTTTTCCTAGTGCTTGTATTTTTTTTATTTTGGACTTTAAGATCCTATGGAACAAATATTTTTGTTTTAGTAAGCTTTTATATTAACGAATTTTTTTTCAACTTGAAATTAATTATCGATGATTTAGCAAAAATTATTTATCAAATTGTAAATTAAACCAGCCAATCAGGAATACGGTCCTGATCAATAAAGTCTTTTGTGCTCAAAGGTTTGTGAATAACAAAAAAATTATTATCCTTCACAAGTATTTCTTTTGGCAAGCCTCTTGAATTATAATTAGACGCCATGACTTTCCCATACGCACCAGTATCTTTTATAATAATTAGATTGCCAATTTGTTGCTGAGGTAAACTAATATTTTTTCCAAATATGTCAGAACTCTCACATATAGGTCCTGCAATAGTATAATCAGTTGGTTTCTCTGTATTCCCACTTAATGACTTTATTTCATGGTGTGCTTTATAAAGAGCTGGGCGAATTAATGTATGCATGCCAGCATCTGTTATTAAATAATTAATTCCACCATTATTTTTAATTGTGATCACAGTTGTTACTAGAATGCCTGCATTTGCTACAAGGTATCTTCCAGGTTCAAAAGATAATTTATAGGGTACATCAACATAACATTTATTCATTTCATTTTTAACGAGTGCTAAATTAAGTATTTCTTGATCTTGGGAATATTTCACTCCAAGACCTCCCCCTAGATCAACATGTTTAATGGTATATCCTTTATTCAAAAATATTTGCGCATTAGCTTTCATTTTCTGAAAAATTTCAGCAAATACACTTATATTAAATATCTGACTGCCAACATGACAACTGATACCAATAAGGTTAACATTTTTAGAGACTTCTAGAACTTTAAATAATTCATTTAGTTTGTCCGTATCAATTCCAAACTTATCTGTTTTTTTCCCTGTAGATATCTTATCGAGCGTTTGACTATCTATGTTAGCATTTAATCTTATACCAATATTAATCTTTTTATTTTGATGAAGAGCAACTTCATTAACTCTTTCTAGCTCATCTATTGACTCAATATTTATGAGACGAATATTTTTTTCAATGGCAAAGGTTATATCTTGTTTAGTTTTACCTATCCCTTCAAAAATTATTTTCTGAGGATCTACACCAGCAAGTATTGATCTTTCAAGTTCACCAACTGATACAACGTCAGCCCCTGCTCCTAAAGAAGCCATGAGTTTGATGATAGACTGATTAGAATTTGCTTTAACAGCATAAAATATTTCAGAGTCTAAAGTATTTTTTAATTGCTCAAATGTAGAGGTAATTTTAGTTTGTGAATAAAGATAGAAAGGTGTTGTCTCAGCTTTAGCTATATCTTCTAAAGATACACCCTCTACAAAGGGTCTGTTATTATTGTAATGAATCATTCTATTCCGTTTGAATAATGACTGATTGCTGTCTTGCTTTTTCAGCTTCAAATCGCTCCATACAAGCTTCATCACAAGGATAGCTAATAACCGATTTATCTAATTGATCTTCTGAAAGACTTAAGGGGCCCACCTTTCCACAACTAAAGAGAAAAAATGAAATAAATAAAATATATAAAAAATTTTTCATTACAGATATTTTTTTATAGCATATTTAATTGATTGTTTAGCTCTTTGTGGTGATGTTCCACCAAAACTTTTTTTATTTTTTATACTTTCATTAATAGAAAGAGTTTTTTGAGCATCTTCTGTAATTTTTTTATTAAATTTCTGAAGTTCTTCTAAACTCAATTGATCCAGTTTTTTATTATTTTTATTAGCTTGCACTACAATTCTACCAGTCAATTGATAAGCTTCTCTAAAAGATAATTCTAGATGTTGTACTAACCAATTCGCAAAATCTGTTGCCGTAGCATTAGAATTTTTAACTGCATCAGCCATAATATCTCTATTAAAATTAATCTTAGACCATATTTCTGTCATCACTTCTAATGTTAGACAAACATCATCAAATGCTGAAAAAACTATTTTTTTGTCATCTTGAAGATCTTTACTGTAAGCTAATGGGAGGCCTTTTAGTATAACTAGTAACCCATTTAAATTACTAATAATACCACTTGCTTTTCCTCGCACTAATTCAGCCCCATCAGGATTTTTTTTCTGAGGCATGATAGAGCTACCAGTTGCTAATTCATCTGGCAAGTTGATAAAATTAAATTGTTGATTAGACCAAAGAATAATCTCATCAGCCATTCTTGATAAATGTGTACTAATAAGTGATATCACAAATAAAAACTCAACGGCAAAATCTCTATCAGACACACTATCAAGTGCATTAGCTGTTGGTTTAGAAAATTTCAATAATTTTGATGTTAAGTTTCTGTCAATAGGAAATGATGTTCCTGCTAAGGCTCCAGAGCCAAGAGGATTTTCATTTAACCTTTCTATGCAATCTTCTAATCTTGATCTGTCTCGACCCATCATTTCAACATACGCAAGACAGTGATGTGCTAAAGATATTGGTTGTGCCACCTGAAGATGTGTATAGCCAGGCATTACAGTAGCAGTATTTTTTTTAGCAATATTAATAAGACTTTTTTGTAAATTTTGAATGTGATTATCAAGATTGATACTATTATTCCTTATCCAAAGTTTAAAGTCGGTAACCACCTGATCATTACGTGATCGTGCAGTATGCAATTTTCCAGCAGTTTTTCCAATTTGTTTGAAGAGTAAAGACTCAATATTCATATGAATATCCTCAAGCTCACTTTTGAATTGAATTTTACCAGAATTAATATTTTGTAAAATAACTTTCAGGCCATTAACAATTTTTGTTTGATCTTTTTTTGATATAATTTTTTGTTTACCAAGCATTGTAGCATGTGCGATTGAGCCTTCAATGTCTTCTTTGTACATTCTTTGATCAATATCTATTGAGTTATTAATAGATTCTAATAACTTCGAAGGACCCTTATTTAAATGCGTATTTCTTGACGGATTTTTTTTCATCGCGTGCGCCTATAAAGCTATTTACAATATTTTTCACTCAAATACGTTATTTTTTTGTATTTCTTTTGGTGAGATTTGCTAAATTATCTATATAACCTCTTAAAAAATGAAAATATCAAAAGTTGTTGTTATAGGATCAGGAACCATGGGCAGTGGAATTGCGGCCCAGGTGGCAAATGCAGGTTTACAGGTTCACCTACTTGATCTATCCACTGAGATTGCCACTAAAGCATGTGAGCGAATAAAAAAATCGAGACCACCTTTATTAATGGAGGAAAATAATCTTAATCATATCATTCCTGGAAGTGTAGAAAATGATATGGAAACATTAAAAGATGCAGATTGGATTGTGGAAGCGGTAGTTGAAAGAATAGATATTAAAAAAACACTCTATTCAAAAATTGATGCACTTCGAAAACCTGGGGCTTTGGTCTCCTCCAATACATCTTCTATACCTCTGAAAGTATTGACAGAAGATATGTCAAAAGAAATGAAGGAAGTTTTTTGTATTACACATTTTTTTAATCCAGTTCGCTATATGCGATTGCTAGAATTAGTGATTGGACCACAAAATGATAAAGAAAAAATAAATGACCTTGTTATTTTTGGTGATAAGATTTTAGGAAAGACTGTTGTTGTCTGTAATGACTCTCCAGGATTTTTAGGAAATCGTGTTGGTGTGTATGCGATGCAAGTGGCTATGACTGAAGCTTTTAGTCTTGGACTTTCAGTCGAAGAAGCTGACGCTGTTTTTGGCAGGCCTCTTGGAATTCCTAAAACAGGAATATTTGGATTATATGATTTAATTGGCATTGACCTAATGGTTGATGTTTTAAAAAGTTTTATTACAGAATTACCAACTAGCGATCCTTTTCATAAAGTGGGTAAAGAGTTGCCAATTATTAATCAGCTTGTTGCAGATGGATATACTGGCAGAAAAGGAAAGGGTGGTTTTTTCCGAATTAATAAGTCTTCTGATGTAAAAATTTTAGAGTCACTTAATTACAAAGATAATACTTATCATGAATCTAAAAAAGTTGATCTTGGCTTACCTGATGTAATGGATGTGAAGACTGTTATAGAGCGAGAAGACGTGTATGGAAAATACGCTTGGTCAATTATGAAAAAAACAATTTTATATGCCTCAAGTTTAGTCCCAGATGTCGCTGAAAACTTTAACGACATTGATGATGCAATGAAATGTGGATTTAATTGGTCAAAAGGCCCTTTTGAAATACTCAATGAAATTGGAATTGAAAATTTTGTTTCAAAACTTAATCAAGATGATGAAACTCCTTCTTTTATTAAACAACTCATCGATCAAAAAAATTCTTTATTTAAAACTAGCGATAACAAATTAGAATATTTTCACCCTCAACAATCTTACATGCCAATGAAAAGACCTGATGGCATAATTTCTTTATCAGATATCAAAAAGTCCTCAAAACCCATCTATACCAATGCCTCAGCTTCTATTTGGGAAATATCTGGAAAATCAAAATTTATTTGTGTTGAGTTTCATACCAAGGCAAATGCTCTCGATGGACTAACTAATGACTGTTTAATGAAAGCATATGATTTGTGTAATGATAAGTATGATGGAATAGTTATCGCTAATAATGCAATGCAATTCTCTGCAGGTGTCAATTTAAATTATTTTTATGATAGAGCAGTGAATAAAGAATTTAAAGATATTGATATTTTTCTTAATAATTTTCAGCAATCACTTTATCAATTCCAACATGCAAAATTTCCTGTTGTATCTTGTCCTTCAGGATTGGCTATAGGAGGAGGATATGAAGTCATTTCACAAACTAGTTTTATTGCCGCACATTCAAACTCTGTACTTGGTTTAGTAGAAACACTGGTAGGTCTCATACCTGCAGGAGGCGGGTGTAAAGAAATGTTAAGACGATGGGCAAACCATTCTGAAGTTAAAAATGATCCAAAATTATTATCTTTAAAAGTTTTTAATTTAATAGGATATGCAACCACTGCTAACTCACCTATCAAAGCTAAGGCACAACAGTTTTTAGGAGATAAAGACGTTATGGTTATGAGTAAAGACCGCTTAATTGAAGAGGCTGATAAACTTATTTTTTCTAATAAAGAAAACTATCAATCACTCGATAGTGCTATTTTCTCTTTGCCAGGCTCAACAGTAATGTCAGATATGATGGACATTCTATATGATTTAAAGGATAAAAAAGTAATTGGAGAGCATGGAATTGAAGTTGGTAAAAAATTAGGCTACATGTTGAGTGGTGGCGACACCACTCCATCAACAATACTAACTGAGCAAAACCTGTATGATCTTGAAAGGGAAATTTTTATTGATTTAATTAGTCAAAAACCAACACAGCAGCGTATTAGACATACGCTTGATACGGGAAAACCTTTATTTAATTAATTGATACTCTTCACTAACGATTTTATTTTTTTTTTTTAATGTTATAAACAAATTCATGAATCAGTTTTCAACAGATCTTGATAAAAAAAAAGCAAATTACGTTCCTCTCACACCCTTAAGTTTTATTATGCGAGCAAAAGATATTTATCCAAATTATGAATCAGTAGTTTATGGAAACAGGAGTTATACATGGCTTCAAACATTTAATCGTTGTACGAAGTTTGCGAGTGCTTTGACAAAGCAAGGTATTGGCATTGGTAATACTGTATCAATTATTGCTGCAAATACACCAGAATTATTGGAGGCCCATTATTCTATTCCAATGACAGGGGGTGTTGTTAACACAATTAATACTCGTTTAGATGCTGAGACAATCGCGTATATCTTAGAGCATAGTGATGCCAAGATTTTAATTACTGATACTCAGTTTTCTCCTACAATAAAAAAAGCTTTGGATCTTTATGGCAAAAAAATACCCATCATCGATATTCATGATAACCAAGCAATATTTAAAGAGGGTGAAGGTGAAAAAATAGGTGATTGGACCTATGAAGAGTTCTTAGAAACAGGAGATGATGATTTTAATTGGTCTTCACCAGAAGATGAATGGCAAGCAATATCTCTAAGTTATACCTCTGGGACAACAGGAAAACCAAAAGGTGTTGTCTATCATCACCGCGGGTCTTATCTTATGTCGACAGGTAGTGTGACTGCATGGAATATGACCAATAAGCTTACTTTTCTTGCAACGGTCCCAATGTTTCACTGTAATGGATGGGGTTATCCATGGACAGCAGCATTAATCCACGCCAAAGTAGTTTGTTGTCGATACATAACAGCTAAAGATATTTACAATCTCATCGATCAGCATAAAGTTACTCATTTTGGTGGTGCGCCTATCGTGTTAAATTTAATCGCTAACGCTGATGAAAAAGATAAAAAAGAAATTAATCATAAAATCTTTGTGCTAACAGCAGGAGCTCCTCCAACAAGTGCAATTTTAGAGAAAATGGATAGCTTGGGATTTGAGGTAATGCATGTGTATGGACTAACGGAAACATATGGACATGTTCTGCAGTGTGCATGGAATGAAGAATGGAATGATCGATCCAATAGTGAGAAAGCAGATTTAAATTCAAGACAGGGAGTGCGCTATCCTAATTTAGAAGAAGCGATGGTTGCAGACCCAGAAACATATACGCCAGTTCCAAAAGATGGAAAAACAATGGGCGAAATTTTAATGCGTGGAAATGTAGTAATGAAAGGCTACTATAAAAATAAAGAAGCCACTGAAACATCTATGCGTAATGGTTGGTTTCATTCAGGTGATTTAGCTGTTGTGTATCCAGATGGATATATTCAAATTAAAGATCGATCTAAAGATATCATAATTTCTGGAGGAGAAAATATTTCCTCTGTTGAGGTTGAAAACGTTGTTGCAAAACATCCATCTGTTTCATTAGTAGCTGTTGTTGCTAAACCAAATGAAAAATGGGGTGAAACACCATGTGCCTTTGTTGAGTTATCTCCTGGAAAAATTGCTACTGAAGAAGAAATTATTCAGTTTTGTAAGGAAAATATGGCTGGATTTAAAAGACCAAAAAATGTAGTCTTTGGTGAATTACCAAAAACTTCAACAGGTAAAATACAAAAGTTTGAACTACGAATGAAAGCAAAGGAGATTTAATGGATCCAAAAACTTATAAATTTGATACTCTGAGTTTACATGCTGGTTATCAACCAGATAAAAACGGTGGCTCTCGTCAAGTACCTATTTACCAAACAACCTCTTATCTTTTTGATGATGTTGATCATGCGGCAGCACTATTTAATTTAGAGCGAGGCGGGCATATATATAGTAGAATTTCAAATCCAACTGTTGGAGTGCTAGAAGAAAGAGTTGCAGCTCTTGAAGGAGGAACTGCAGCAATAGCAACTTCTTCAGGAATGGCTGCGATTTTTCTTGCAATCATGACCTTATGTGAGTCAGGCGATCATATAGTAGCTTCCTCACAAGTATACGGCGGAACTGCCAATCTTCTTCGTTTGACGTTACCTAAGTTTGGCATCAATACCACTTTTGTGAAACCGCGTGATACTGAGGGTTTTCAAAAAGCTATAAAAGAGAATACCAAATGTATATTTGGTGAGTTACTTGGTAACCCAGGAAATGAATTAATGAATATGCCTGAAGTTGCTGACATTGCTCATAACGCAGGTATCCCCTTAATGATTGATAGTACATATCAAACACCTTATCTATGCAAACCTTTTGATTTTGGTGCAGATATAGTTGTTCACTCTTTAACAAAATGGATGGCAGGACATGGTTCATCAATGGCGGGTATTATTGTTGAAGGAGGAAAATTTAACTGGATGCAAAATGATAAATTTCCTTCACTTACAAAAGAATATGAAGGTTACCATGGTTTATCTTTTGCTGAAGAATTTGGACCTGTTGCTTTTACTATGAAAGCTCGTGCTGAAGGTATGAGGGACTTTGGCCCTTGCTTAAGTCCACAAAATGCTTGGAATGTCATGCAGGGAATTGAAACACTATCTGTTCGAATGGAAAAACATTGTGCCAACGCTGAAAAAATGGTTGAATATTTAATGGCTCATGAAAGTGTTGCATGGGTTTCACACCCTAGTGCTCCTGATCACCCTGATTATGAGCTAGCTAAAAAAATTCTTCCAAAAGGCAGAGGGTCGATGATTGCTTTTGGAATCAAAGGAGGAAAGGAAGCTGGTACAGCTTTTATTAACAATGTTAAACTTGCATCTCATTTAGCTAATGTTGGTGATACTCGAACTTTAGTTATTCACCCTGCATCTGCTACTCATTCGCAAATGGATGAAGCTACATTAAAATTTGCTGGTTTATCACAAGATATGATTAGGCTGTCTGTTGGAATTGAAGATATTGATGATATTAAAAATGATTTTGAAGATGGTTTTAGAGCTGCAAAAAAACCAAAGCTAGTCGCAAATAAATGAAATTTAATGTAAGTAATGAGGAGGTCTTCGCTTCTACAGGGGGAAGACCTTTTGATAAAAATAAGCCATTAATAATTTTTATTCATGGTAGTGGTCTGACTCATATGTGTTGGGTTTTGCAAACCAGATATTTTGCTTTTCATGGTTATAGCGTTTTAGCTCTTGATTTACCTGGTCATGGATTATCTGCAGGTAAAAGCTTAACTTCAGTTGAAGAGATGGCTGACTGGATTAATGGAGTTATTGATGCTGTTGGATTTAATCAGGCCTCTTTGGTAGGACATTCTCAAGGATGTCTTGTTGCTATAGAGTGTGCATCTCGGTATCCAAATAAAATTAAAACACTAAGTTTAATGGGTGGAGCAGGAGCAATACCAATGAATCCAGAATTATTAGCACTTGCAGAAAATAGTGATCCTAAAGCAGTTGATTTGATGATGGATTTTGCCCACGGACCATCTGGACATTTTGGAGGTCACCCTGTGCCAGGTTTATATCATTTAAATACTGGATCGATGCTTGTTCAGAGTAAGGAAATTAAAGATACTCTCGGTGTTGATTTTAGAGCATGTGAAAATTATACCAATGGTTTTGAAGCAGCAAAAAAATTAGACCTACCAACATTATCTATTTTAGCTGATAAAGATAGAATGTGCAGATTGAAGGATGGACAAAAATTAGCAGATCACATTAAAGGAAGTGAAGTACATGTGATTAAAAATTGTGGACATATGATGTTGCTTGAGGAGGCTGATCAAACACTTGCGATACTTAAAAAATTTATATTAGATAAATATCCTATTATTTAAAAAACTATAATTTAGAGAAGAAAAGCTATTTTGATTTTATTTGTCAGGTTTTGTGAGTTCTTCAAGTTGTCTCATTTCTTCTTCTAATTTTAGACGTTCTTGCTCTTCTCGTTTCTTCTTACGCTCTTCAGATTTTTGCTTGAGCTTTAACTCTTTTTGCATCTTACGGTCTCCCGCTTTAGATTTGTGATTAAAATGAATTCCCATAACGACCTCTATGAGCCTTATACTAAAAAAATAAAATTTTTTCTAGAGGGTAAATTTGGCTTAATTCCTTGATGCCCAGATAATAATTACAAAAACTAAGACAGCAATTGCCTGAAATAAAACACGAAGACGCATGAGTTTATTACTGTGATTTTTATTTAGTTTACCATTTACTGCCATAGCAATGACTCCAACAACGACAGCGCCAAGAGCTCCAACCATAAATACAACCATTATAATCTGCAATACATCCATATTTAACATATAGTGCAATTCTTCTCTTGAACGAACTAAGAATTGTCGCATATAGTAATTTATGACAGAAATTTTAAACGGACCCTCATTTTCAAGGCATGATAATCCAAAAAAATTAATTTTTATGCTTCATGGATATGGTGATAATGCAGCTAATTTTATGCATTTAGCCCACCCGATTGATCAAGAAGAATGGCAAGCGGCTTATATAGCGCTTAACGCACCAGGAGTTATAACTGGCAATTATATGGGATATCAATGGTTCGACTTATATCCAAATGGTGTTTACATTGCAGATGCTGGACCGAAAGAGTTTGATCAAATTAACAGAGAAGTTAACGAGTCTGTTAAAAAAATTATTAAGACAATTGATCAATATTGTGAATCTTTAAAACTTACATACCAAGACTGTTTTATAATGGGATTTTCTCAAGGAGGAATGATGACCTTTGAGGTTGGAAGTTTTCTTCAAAAAAAACTGGCTGGATTAGCTATACTTTCAGGTCGTATAATGTCTCATCAACAAATTACTAATGAAAATTTATTACAAACACCGATTTTTATTTCCCATGGTAAGCAAGATGAAATTCTTCCTATTAAAAATTATAATAAAGCAACAGAATATTTAAAAAAAAATAAATGTAACTTTGAGTCACACATTATAGCTAGTGATGCGCACAATATATCCCCAGAGGCAATAACTTTATTGCAAAAATTTATAAAAAAAATTCTATGATGTCTCCGAATCATCATATTATAGTATTATTATAATTTATGACCTGGGTGAGTAGATAAAAATGAACGCAAGTGGAAATCCAGCATTAGTATTAAACGCAGATTTCCGACCACTCTCTTATTACCCACTCTCCTTATGTTCTTGGCAAGATGCTGTAAAATCAGTCTTCTTAGATCGTGTTTCTGTTATAGAAAAATATGATCAGTCAGTTAGTTCACCTTCCACATCTTTTAAATTACCAAGTGTAATAGCTCTAAAAGATTATGTGATGCTTCAACGAAAACCTGCTTTTACAAGGTTTAATGTTTTTCTTCGTGATAATTTTACTTGTCAATACTGTGCAAAAAAATTTGCCGCTAATGATTTAACTTTTGATCATTTAGTTCCTAGATGTTTGCATGGAAAAACAACCTGGCAAAATGTTGTATCAGCCTGCACAACATGTAATTTAAAAAAAGGAAGAAAATTAATTCAAAACACTGATATGAAATTACTAAAAAAACCTCTTCAACCTCATTCGATGCAATTACAGAATAATGGACGTAATTTCCCTCCAAATTATTTACATGATAGTTGGCGAGACTACTTATATTGGGATACGGAATTAGAAAATTAAATTTTTTTTGATATTGCAATTGCTGTTTTACAACCAATCTCAATTACTTTTGTCATCATCTTGAAGCCAGGCGCATTTTCAGCATCATGTTCCAGACCTATATCATGATGCTCAAGTTCATCTTTTTCAAACTTAGCAATTGTTTTCTTTAGTTCTTTTTCATCTTCTTTTAATAAATCTTGTTGTTCTCTATAATGTTCACCAATTACTTTTTCGACTGCAACTGTACATGCCATCGCTGCTTTCTCCCCCAGCAAAGCTGTGCCAGCTCCTAAAGCAAACCCAGCAACATTCCATAAAGGTAAAAGTGCAGTAGGACGAACGCGTTTTTCGACTAAAAGCTCATTAAACTTCTCTATATGTTCTTGCTCTTGATCAGCCATATGTTGAATTGTTTTGCCAATTTTAGAGTCTTTACCAAAAATGGCAATTTGCCCGTCATAAATTCGCGTTGCACCATACTCACCTGCATGATCAACTCTTATTATTTCATCTAATATATTTTTATCAGTTGAAACCTTGCTGCCTGAAGTAGATTGCTTTTTTTTTATAGATTTTTTTTTAATTATTGTTTTCTTTTTTTGTATCATAGTTATTAAAAATATATATGGCATTTAGAATAAAAATCAAAAATAAAAGCAGACTATTAATTGTCGCGGCTGATAATCCAAAAATACTCCAAGAAATATCTTCACAATTAATTATTGGTTTAGATAAAATTTGTTCCTTTAGGCTTGATACATTGTTTGTCATATTTAGCCCACTAGAACAACCTTCAGGACCAGAGAGTAATTGATTTTCTATACCTACGTGCCAAACAGAATAAAATAATCCGTAAATACTAATGAGTTGAACACCAAGGTAAAACCAAATATGATTTTGCCACCTCAATATTATAATAAATATGAATCCTAAAATAATAAAATAATATGGCTCTCTTTGCTTTAAACACATTTCACATGGGGCTAAATTAAAATAGAATTCTGCAATAAGCGCTGATGCTAAAGCAATAACACTAAAGAGAGTAACAATATAAAACCAATACTTTTGTAACATTAAATAAATTTAATTAATAACACACTTCCAATTAGAAGAATAAAAAATAAGATTACAAGTATGTTAAAATATTTATCAATTAAAACTTTTATTTTCTCACCAAAAACAAAAAGTAATCCTGCAAGTAAATAAAACCTAAGCCCTCTTGCAATAATGGCGGTTATTATAAATAAAATTATATTAAGATTGAATACACCACTTGCAATTGTAATAAATTTAAATGGAAAAGGTGTAAAACCGGCGCCTAATACAATTAATATACCGTACTCATTGTAGTAATTACCAAATGTATCAAATGAATTTGATAAATTATATGTATCAATTATTAGAACGCCAATACTGTTATAAAAAAAATATCCTATGCCATAACCTATAACACCACCAAGGACGGAAGAGAATGTACAAATAAATGCATATGTCCATGCTTTAACTCTTTTAGCAATTATCATTGGAATAAGGAGTATGTCTGGTGGAATTGGAAAGAATGAGCTCTCTGCAAAAGCAACAATACTCAAAATCCAAGATGAATATTTATGCTTTGCTTTGTTAAGAGTCCAGTTATAAATAAATCTCAAAAGTTTCATTTTATTTGGTAGGAGTAGAGGGAATCGAACCCACACCACCAAAGTGACCGGATTTTGAATCCGGCGCGTCTACCAGTTCCGCCATACTCCCATATTGTTTTTCACACTATTACAATATTTTTTTATCAAGTCTATTTGTATGTAATGATTTTTGAAATATAAAAGATATATATGAGAAATACAGAATTTTTAACAACTCATTTCATTTAAACTTTAAATTTTATTTATTTTGACTATAGTTTTTTAATGACTTTAGTTAGACTTTTTATTTTAATCATTTTACCATTTATGTATGCAGATTATGCAATTTCTGCAGAAGAAGAGAGAGTTTTTAATTTTCAAAAAGCAGAAGAAGAGAAAAAAAATAAAGAAAAAGAATCAAGAATTTTTTTATCTAAAACAATTCAAAAATCATTATCTATTTTAGGATACTATCAAGGTAGTATTGATGGATCTTTTGGAAAAGTCTCTATGAATGCTCTAAATGAATGGTTGTCATCAAAAAACCTTACTCAGATTAGTGACATTACCCAATTATATGAAAATCATTTGTTACTTTTAAAAATTGATGTTGAAAATTATAATCTTGAAAAAAAGAATGCAGAAATTATTAAATTAAAAAAAGAAAAAGAAGTAGCCAAACAAAAAGCAGAACAAGAGGGCTTAGGTTTTATTTACTTGCAGGATTACTTTTTGTTTTTGGTGAGAAAATAAAAGTTT
>JACWEB010000010.1 GCA_014653715.1 Pelagibacterales bacterium SAG-MED31 | reverse complement strand
TAGCGATGAGTATCCAGGGGAATATCTAATTGATATTGCAAAATTAATTGAAAAAAAAGATGGAGTTAAATGGTTAAACAATGATTCAAATAAAAGAGAAAATTATTTTAATGAGTTTGCTGTTAAGTATTTAATAGAATTTATTGAGAAGGATTTGAAATTATTAAGTATTAAATTTGATAAATTTTCTTTTGAAACAGATATAGTTAATAAGAATATTATTAACGACTTATTTAAGATATTAGATAAAAAAAACTTACTTTACAATGGTGTTCTTGAAAAACCTAAAGGTGTTGACTCAGAAGACTGGGAGCCAAGAGAGCAATTACTTTTCAAATCATCTTCAATACTAGATGATCAAGATCGAGCTTTTAAAAAATCTAACGGTGAATGGACATATTTTGCTAATGATGCGGCGTATCATTTAGATAAATATAATAGAAAATTTGATCAGTTAATTAATATATGGGGTGCAGACCATGTCGGATATATTCCGCGCATGAAGTCTGTATTAAAAACAATTTCTAATAAAGACGATTATCTTGAAATAGTAACATGTCAAATAGTACGACTCATCAAGAATAATCAAATATTAAAAATGTCAAAAAGGGAAGGTAATTTTATCACTTTAAAGGAAGTTTATGATCAAGTTGGTAAAGATCCTCTGAGATATTTTATGGTATCAACTAAAAGTGAAACTTCTATGGATTTTGATTTAAATAAAGTGATTGAAAAAAATAAAGACAATCCAGTTTTTTTTTTCAATTAATTTTGCAATATCAATTAGATATTCCCCTGGATACTCATCGCTATTTAGTTCTGCTATCTCTCCGTGTAACTCTAGATATCTTCTAAATAAAGATCGTCCCAATATATCGATTTGAGATCCCGCATTATTAACATAGTATTCTCTTGTTACTTTATGTCCGGTATTAGTTAGTAAAGAAGATATAACGTCACCCAAGACCGCACCACGCATATGAGCTACAGTAACGGGGCCAGTTGGATTTGCGGATACAAACTCAACATTCACATTTTTTCCATCACCTATATTCGATTTCCCAAATTGATTTCGTTCATTCAGTAAGTATTCAACTTGACTTATTAAAAATTGCTTTTTTATATTTATATTAATGAAACCATTTTCAGAAATTTCACATTTTTCAATGAAATCTAGATTATGAATTCCAAAGAGTAATTCATCTTTCAAATTAAATTGCTTATCTAATGTTTTTTTAATTGCTACTAGATAAAAATTTGAGGAAATATTTCCTTGTCTTGACTTAGATGAAAAATCTATACTAATTGATTTTCTATTAAAAGTATCAAGATGATTATTTTTAATACAAGTATCAGCAAATTCATTAAAATATGTAAAAAGTAAATCGATATGATTATTCATATAAATCCTTATGGAGCCTTGAAGCATATCTATCTGTCATACCTGAAATATAATCACAAATTACCCTTTCTATGGGTTCATTTATACTTCGCCAATCATCGGGAAGTTTATTTGGAGATTTATAAAAGTATTTAAATAAATTCGAAATAATTTTTTCTACATTTTGTCTTTTATCAAGTAAATTCTGATGATTATAAACATTATCAAATAAAAATGACTTTATATCGTTTGCTTTGGATTGCATTGAAGGAGAAAAATTAACAATAAAATCACTACAATTTTGAAGATCTTTTTTTGTCTTAATTGCTAAATCAAGAATATTTGTATTAGTATGATTATAAACATCCTCAATCATCAAAGACATACTTTTTCTCAAGACTTGGAACATTAATAATTTATCATCAATAATAGTATATTCTTTTTTTAATTGATTAATTATATTGTTAAAAAAAATATTTTCTTGAAGCTGATCGATGGATAATAATCCTGCTCTAATAGCATCTTCAACATCATGATTATTATACGCTACATCATCAGAAATTGCAGCAATTTGAGATTCCAAGAATGGCTGCTTACTTAATAATAAATCATGCTTATTATTATATAGATTTGTATGGAAAGGAATATTGCTTAAGACTATTCCATTATGTTTTACTATACCTTCTAAGCTTTCCCAAGTAAGATTTAATCCTTTAAAATCAGGATGTCTTGTTTCAATATGTGTTAAGACTCTAAGAGTCTGATCATTATGATTAAAACCTCCATGATCTTGCATAGCAATATTTAATGCTTTCTCTCCATTATGACCAAAAGGTGGATGACCTAAATCATGGGCTAATGCTACCGTCTCTCCAAGATCCTCATTGAGCTTTAATAATCGACAAATAGAACGAGATATTTGAGAAACTTCTAAAGAGTGTGTTAGTCTAGTGCGATAATAATCGCTTTCACTCTCAATAAAAACCTGTGTTTTGTATTTTAATTTACGAAATGAACTTGAATGAATTACCCTTGACCTATCTCTTTCATAAGGGCTTCTGTTATGATCAGAGTCATTCTCCTTAAACAATCGGCCTTTACTTGTTTCTGGTGTGGCAGCTAAATGGTCAAACATTGCAAATTTTGCTATAAAATCTATTTATAAATAAGTATATATTGATTTATTATGAATAAGATAGAAATAACAAACAATGCGCAGAATCACATAGCCTCAATTTTAGAAAAAGATTCTGCAAGTTATTTTAGAATTACTGTTTTGGGTGGAGGATGTGCTGGTTTCCAATATAAATTTGATTTTGAAAATCTAAAAAAAGATGATGATATATTGATTAAAGAAAAAAAAATTAATGTCGTTATAGATGAAACGTCAATGGAATTAATTCAAAATTCAACCATTGATTATGTCCATGAATTAATTGGATCTTCTTTTAGGATAACTAATCCTCAAGCATCATCTTCTTGCGGTTGTGGCACCTCTTTTTCTATTTAATGAAAATATCAACATGGAACGTCAATTCAGTTAATGCAAGAATTGAGCATTTAGAAAAATTTATAAAAAAAGATCAATCAGATATTTATTTGCTTCAAGAGTTAAAGACAATCGAAGATGGTTTCCCAAAAGAAATAATAAAAAATGCAGGCTATTACTCTTATGTAAATGGACAAAAAGCGTGGAATGGTGTTGCTATTTTAAGTAAAGAAAAGATAGAAATTACCAATATATCAATTCCTAAATATGATGATCCAAACGCTAGATTTATTGAAACAGAGATACAATTAAAAAAAATAAAAAAAAATATTAAATTAATAAATATATATCTCCCAAACGGTAATCCTATTGAAACAAAAAAATTTGATTACAAAATTGAATGGATGAAAAAATTTAATAGTTACATTCAAGGCCTTAAAAACAACAACATTCCAATTATTATTTCAGGAGACTTTAATGTTATTCCCACAAATGATGATGTGTATTCTCCAGAAAATTTTAAAAATGATGCTTGTGCTCATCCCTTAACAAGAGAGCAGTATCAAATATTAATTAATATGGGCTTTACTGATTTGGTTAAACACTTTGTTGAAGGAAAAACAAATTGGACATTTTGGGGGTATCGAGGGGGTGGATGGCAAAAAGGAAATGGGCTACGAATTGATCATTTTTTAACAACAGCCAATGTTACAGATTTAGTAAAAAATGTTGTGGTAAACCGTGAACCAAGAGGTTGGGAGAAAGCTTCAGATCACACCCCAGTGACAATTACATTAGAGAATTAAATATCAGCGTAAGTGTGCGTTTCTTCTTTTGCACCTGGCTGAGTTACAGCCCCTTCATGAGCAGGTCCAACAGTTTGTGCATATTTCCAAATAGATCCTGAATTATGATTAGTATTTCTAGGTTTCCATTCTTTTTTTCTTTTAGCTATTTCTTCATCTGTTAAAGAAACATTTATTTCACCTTTAATTGCATCTATTACAATTTCATCGCCATCTTTTAATAAACCTATCATTCCTCCAACAGCAGCTTCAGGGCCTACGTGGCCAATACAAAATCCTCTTGTGCCTCCAGAAAAACGACCATCCGTAATTAAAGCTACAGTTTCACCTAATCCTTGACCATAAATTGCCCCTGTTGTTGATAGCATCTCTCTCATTCCAGGTCCACCCTTAGGACCTTCATAACGAATAATTACTGCATCACCTGCAACAATTTCATTTTTTAATACTGCTGTTAAAGCATCTTCTTCACAATCAAAACATTTAGCCTTACCTTTGAAAGATAAGTTTTTTAATCCTGCTATTTTAGAAATAGATCCCTCTTCAGCCAAATTACCCCATAAACCAACAACGGAACTATGATCACTTATTGGATTATCACAAGAATAAACTACATCTTGATCTTTTGGAAAAATAACATTTTTATGATTTTCTCCAATTGTTTTTCCAGTAACTGTCATGCAGTCACCATTAATATATCCACCATCTAAAAGAGATTTAATGACAATCGGAACTCCTCCTACTTCATAAAGGTCTTTAGCAACATATTTACCGCCTGGAGACATATCTCCAATGTAGGGAGTTGATTGATAAATCTCAACAACATCTCTTAATGTAAATTTTATTCCAGCTTCATTAGCTATGGCAGGTAAATGCAATGCCGCATTTGTAGAACCGCCTGTTGCAGCAACAACAACAGCAGCGTTCTTTAAAGATTCAAGTGTAACAATGTCTCTGGGTCTAATATTTTTTTCAATGAGATCCATAACAGCTTTGCCACTTTCAAAACCGTAGTTATCTCGTTCCTCATATGTTGCTGGTGTCATAGCAGAATTAGTTAAGGCCAATCCAAGTGCCTCCGATATACATGCCATTGTATTTGCTGTAAATTGTCCTCCGCATGAACCTGCAGTTGGACAAGCAACTTTTTCAATATTTTTTAATTCTTTTTCATCAATTTCCCCTGAAGCATGCTTACCTACTGCTTCAAAAACATCAATAATTGTTAGATCTTTACCTTTGTAATTTCCAGGTAAAATAGAACCACCATAGATAAATACAGAAGGTATATTCAACCTTACCATAGCCATCATCAATCCAGGAAGAGATTTATCACATCCTGCAAGGCCAACAATTCCATCATAACAATGTCCTCTTACAGATAATTCTACTGAGTCAGCAATAACCTCTCTACTAACTAATGATGCTTTCATTGCTTCATGACCCATAGCAATGCCATCTGTGACAGTAATTGTTGTAAACTCACGCGGAGTTCCGTTAACCTCTTTAACACCTTTTTTAACTGCTTGGGCTTGCCTACCTAAAGTTATATTGCAGGGAGCTGATTCATTCCAAGTTGTAGCAACTCCAACAAAAGGTTGATAAATTTGCTCTTCAGTCATACCCATAGCATAATACATCGATCTATGGGGTGCACTTTTAGGGCCTACACTAACATGTCTACTAGGAAGTCTGGATTTAATATTTGAACCTTTATCTGACATTTAATTAATAGTATTTATTATTTCATTAATTTTTTCAATAGAAGATTTCATTTCTTTCTCTTGAATTCTAAAATTTTCTATAACATTATCAGGAGCTTTTTCAATAAAAGCTTTATTATTTAATTTTCCTAAAATAGACTTTAGTTTTTCATTATATGTATTCTTTTTATCTTCTAACTTAATTATTTCTTTGTCTATATCAACTATGCCATCCAAAGGGATTAAGATAGTAATATCATTCAAAACAATAAAGGCCGATTTTTTTTGCGAGGTATTTACATCAAATAATATTGATTTTATTTTTAGAAGTCTTTTAAATTCTGTTTGATATTTTGAAATAAAATCTATTAAGTTATTATTTTTTGTATCTATAATAATATCAATTTCGTTCTTATAAGATATATTTAAATCAGCTCTCAAATTTCTTAAAGAAGTTAATGTTTCAATAATTTTTAAGATATATTTTTTAGAATTATCAAAAGATTGATCAAAATCTACTTTGATAAAATTCTGACTCATTAAAAAAGAGTCTTTATCAACAAGAGATAGCCATAATTTTTCAGTGATAAAAGGCATTATTGGATGAAGTAATTTTAATGTTTGAACAAAAACCCATCCTGAAATTTTTTTTGTTTCTTCAGATTTCTTAGGATCTTTAAAATCAGATTTAATAAACTCAATATACCAGTCACAATATGTATGCCATGTGAAATGATATATTAAACTAGCAATTTCATGGAATTGATATTTTTCAATATTTGCAAAATATTTTTTTTGAACTTCTTCAAATTCTTTTAATATCCACTTACTGCTGTCTAAGTTTATTGTTTCAGTATCAATTTGATCAATAAATTTAACATCATTTAAATTTAAAAAATTTGCAGCATTCCAAATTTTATTAGTAAATGACTTATAACCCTTTACTCTTTCTTCAGCTAACTTTACATCCCTGCCTGGATTTAACAAAGCTGTTAAAGTGAATCTTAATGTATCTGCTCCATACTTATCTAATAAAACTAATGGGTCTATTATATTACCCTTTGACTTAGACATTTTTTGACCTTTTTCGTCTCTAATTAATGGATGAATATAAATATCTTTAAATGGAGTCTCTTTCATAAAATGTGATCCCATCATCATCATTCTGGCAACCCAGAAAAAAATAATATCAAAACCTGTTACAAGAACATTTCCAGGATAAAACCTATCAAGCTCATAAGTTTTATTTGGCCAATTTAAGGTAGAAAACGTCCAAAGAGCTGAAGAGAACCAAGTGTCTAATACATCTTCATCTTGTTTTAATTCTACGTCTTTCCCATAATGGTTTTTTGCCATTAATTTTGCATCTTCTTGAGATAAAGCAACAAAACTTTTATTATCAGGCCCGTACCACGCAGGTATTTGATGACCCCACCATAACTGTCTTGAGATGCACCAAGGTTGAATATTTTCCATCCAATTAAAAAAAGTATTTTCCCAATTCCTTGGAACAAAAGTTGTATTATTTTCTTTAACTGACTTAATAGGATCTATTGCTAATTTTTTAGCATTGCAAAACCATTGATCAGTTAACCATGGCTCAATAACAACTCCTGATCTATCTCCATAAGGAATAACCATTTCTTGTTTTTCTTCCTTAATTAGTAAGCCTAATTGTGTAAGCTCTTCTAATATTAATTTTCTAGCCTCAAACCTATCTAGCCCTTGGAATCTTTTTGGAGCATTTTCATTTATTTTTGCAAATTCATCAAAAATGTTAATAAATTCCAATTGATGTCTTTTACCTACCTCAAAATCATTAAAATCATGAGCTGGTGTAATTTTAACTGCCCCTGAGCCTTTTTCTGGATCAGCATATTCATCAGCAATGATTGGTAAATTCTTATCAACCAACGGTAACTGGCAGAATTTACCAATAAACTTTTTATATTTTGAATCTTCAGGATGAACTGCAACAGCAGAGTCACCTAATAATGTCTCTGGCCTTGTGGTAGCTACAACTATAAAATTATCTTTATCAATTGGATATTTTATATGCCAAAGGCTTCCTTCTTGATCTCTTTGCTCAACTTCTAAATCAGATATAGCAGTTAATAATTTAGGATCCCAGTTAACAAGTCTTTTATCTTTATAAATAATCCCATCATTATATAAATCTACAAAAACTTTTTTAACAGCTTTTGAAAGACCTGCATCCATTGTAAATCTTTCACGTGACCAGTCAGCTGATGCACCCAGTCTCCTCAATTGATTATTTATACTTCCTCCAGACTCCCTCTTCCACTCCCAAACTTTTTTTATAAATCTTTCTCTTCCTAACGTTCTTCTGTCTATTCCTTGCTCAGATAATTTTCTCTCTACAACCATTTGAGTTGCAATACCTGCGTGATCAGTGCCAGCTTGCCACAAAACTTCTTTTCCTTGCATTCTGTGATAGCGAATTAAAATATCTTGAATAGTAAATGTCAAGGCATGACCCATATGAAGACTTCCTGTAATATTTGGTGGAGGCATCATAATTGAATATGATTCTTTATTTTTTTTGGATTTAAAACTATCTGATTTTTCCCAGTCAGAATAAATATTTTTTTCATCTTCTAGAAAATCAAAAAATTTTGAAAGTTCCATATTATTTCTTATTTTTAAAATAGTTGTCTAGTATAATCGGAAGTTGATTTTCAAGCATAGCAGTCATTTTTTTTTCCATTAAAACATCTAATTTGTTATCAATAATCTTATTAATTTCATTAATATCATCAGATTGATTTAATAAATTAACAGTGCCATCATCATTAACTTTTTTATTTAAGATAAGAATATTTTCATTTTTTTCAGTAAAATCATCCTTATCTTCAAGTGCTCTTCTAATCACATCGAGAGTATCTTTTATAGACTCATTATTAGACATAAAATTACTTATAAATTAAGTATAAGGAATACTAAAGTTAATTATAGTTAGGTAGATAATTTTCAAAGTTTTCTAACAGAGATCCTTCAAGAGCTAAGATATTAAAATAATTTAGAATCATATCTTTTCTGGATGAATGATAATTAACATTAACATCCAATAATTCACTTTCAGCATCTATTAAATCAGTTATAGTTTTGGTTCCAATTTTATATTCTTCTTTAATACTGTCTAAAGACGTTTGTATTGATTTTAATTGCTTTTTATTGGAAGAAATATTTGATTTGCTAATTAGGAAGTTTTTATACAAATTTGAAGCTTGAATACCAAGGTCCTGCTTCATATCTTCAAAAGTTAGTTCTGACTGAAGTAATTTTGACTCATATTTACGAATATCTGATTTATCAATATTTTGTTGAAAAATGGGAATGGTTAAAGTTAAACCAATAGTTCCATTTGTTTTCTCAGTACCAGAGTCAATTCTACCAGAGTCAGAATATTCAACAGAAGTTGATAAATCTAATAAAGGTTTGTTGCTTAATTTTTCTTTAGCTAATAGAATATTTGTATTACGAATATCGTTTGCAAGTAAAGCTAAAGAGTAATTATTATTTTCAACATTTTGAATTAAATTGTTCAAATTTATACTTTTATTTAAATCAATAATATCCTCTAAATTTACCGCTTCTAATCCTACAATCCGATTAAATGTAATTTTACTTACATCATAATTTTGTTGAGCTATAAATAAATTAGTTTCAGCGATAGCAAATGCTGACTCGGCATTTTGTAAATCATAAAGTGTAGCCGACCCTAAATTAAATTTTGTTTTTGTTTCATCTAAAAATCTTGACACTGAGTCAAAATTTTTATTACTTGCTTCTAGTGATTTTTCATAATTTATAACAGTTAAATATCCATTAATAGCACTTAATATTAAATCTTGAATTGATATTCTAAAATTAACAATTTCTTTATCAAATAATATCTTCGATCTTTCAATTTCTAAATTCTTTTCACCTGCATCATATAGGTTTTTAGTTAGTGATAATTTATATTTATCAGTAAACGTTTCAGGGGTAGTGGAATCAGTTTCAGTTGACGAGTCAGAATTCGAGTAGGTGCCAGAAATTGTACTCGTTATTATCGGTAATTTTTGATTGTAAGCATACTCAATTAATTCTTTTGATTCTTTTAGTTTTTCAAAAGCAATTTTAACTTTTGGATTATTTTCAATTGTACTTTTAATCGCATCGTCAATATCGATAGCAAAAGAAATTTTAGAAAATAATATAAAAATAATTATAAATACTTTTTTCATTAAAAATTAAACCCTTCTTCTTTTTTTGTAAGATAAAAATTAGAAAATACATCAAATAGAAAAACTTTAGAATAATTATCTTCATATTTTATCATTTTATAAGCTTTAGATAGTTCTTCATTTATTTTTTCAATATATATAATCTTACCTCCCACATTTACTTGATTTAGTAAATCAAGATTAAAATTATATTGTGGACAGTCAATAATTATCAGATCATAAGGCCCGTCACTCTTCAAACCCTCCGAAAACTCTTCTTTTAAAACTTTACCGTTTGTTAATTCATTATTTCTAAAGTTTTTAATTATATTTTCTACAAATATTTGATCATTATCAGTAACATAAATTTTATTACATAACTTTGCTATTAACACAGACAGATAACCAGTTAGTCCACCAATGTGTAAAACCTTTTCATTTTTTTTTATTTCAGCATAATGTAAGATTTGAGCTAAATGTAAATTTTTAAGATACCCCCTCTGATTCTTAATGGAAATATCTTGGTCAGAATAACAAATATTTATTTTATCCTCAGATATAAATTTTTCTTTACTAGTACTCATAAAAACTTGCAAAACATCGTTGTTTGTTATCTTATTTGGTCTAAGCTGATTTTCTATCATCACTTCACGATTTTTTTCTAAATTCATAGCTATATTGGGTAAATAATAAGAACTTTGTATATATAACAACTTATAAAATTGATATGTTTTTTATTTTACAATCTTATAGTTTTGATTAATTGACTTGAAGTTAATAACAGATTAATTGTCCAAAAAATTTGGCTCGGTGGCAGAGTGGTGATGTAGGGGCCTGCAAAGCCTTGCACAGCGGTTCGATTCCGCTCCGAGCCTCCATATTTTACTTGTTTTTTTTTCTTTTTTTTATTAACAGACCATTTGTGTTCCTCGGTAGCTCAGTGGTAGAGCAATCGGCTGTTAACCGATCGGTCGCTGGTTCGAGCCCGGCCCGGGGAGCCATTTTTTTTTCTAAAATTGTTATTAAAATTTAATATTTTCTTATTTTTTTATTTCATTAATTAAATCTTATGAACTTATTTATAAAATTTATTACTATTTCTTTTTCAGTTTTTATTTTTTCAACTTCTACTTTATCTAAAGAATACCTTCAAGATACCAATGATATAGACAGATTAAAATTATGGGAAGAGTTGAGGGACTCTATTTTACCTGATGCTCCTATTGAACAAGTATTTGATTATGCTTGTTTATATCTTTCAATCAATTCAGAAAATCTTGATGTTTATAAAGGTAGCTTCGTTCGTTTTGGTAAAGTTAACAAAAAAAAGATTTTAGGATACATCGAGCTTGTTGAATCTCAGTCTATGGATCTTACTGATTGTAAGTTAACTGAAGACTAAGTTTTTACCTTAACTAAATCATCAAAATTCGTTGTATAACATGGAGATACGTTCTCTCGCCTCATTCTCCATGATTTTTCAATACCTTCAGAGGCTAGCCTAATCGTGGAACTACCATAACGTCCATTAATTCTATCCATTGTATTCATAATCATGTCTGAGCTTTCTCGATCGTAATCCAAAAGACCTTTTACGTGACTTGATTTACTTAAACCGTATAAAATTACTCCTGCCTTTTTATAACGATACCCCTCACGATATATTTTTCTTATTCCTTGTAATGCCCGTTTTACAATCTTAATACTATTGTTAGTTGGAAAAGGTAGTTGCAATTTAATCGAGTTTGAATACTGTTTTTCTTTTCTATTAAAATAATTTGTAAGAACAAAAACACTCATTGATTCTGCCATCAACCCCTCTTCCCTTATCTTTTCCGCAACTCTTGTTCCATAAACTGAAACAGATTCTTCTAAGTCGTAAATTTTTTCTATTGGTTTGCTAAATGAACGTGAAACACAGCAGCTTTTTTTATCTGATGTAATTAAATCTAATTCGATGCAGGATACTCCACAAAGCTCTAAAAATGTTTTTTCTCCAACTACACCCATATTTTTTCTTACCCATCCTTTATCAAGTTGAATAAAATCATAAGCAGTATTGATATTATATTTTTGTAGAAAAGAAGACAGTCGCCTTCCAATCCCCCAGACATCTCCTATAGGGGTTAGCTTTAAAGCCTCATTTATTTCAAACCAGGATTTCAATATGCATACACCATCATATTCTTTATTTTTTTTTGCTAAATTATTTGCAATTTTTGAAAGTGTCTTTGTTGAACTAACACCTATACTCACTGGGATACCTACCCATTGCTTTATGGTATGGCGTATGTGATGGCAATATGTACTTAACTCATAATTTTCAAAACCATTTAGTCCCAAAAAAGCTTCATCTATTGAGTAAATTTCTATATCAGGAGCAAACCTTGCTAAAGTTTCCATAACTCGCTGAGAAATATCACCGTATAAGGAGTAATTAGAAGAAAAAACTTTTACATTATTTTTATTAATAATTTTCTTTGCCTTGAAGTATGGTTCACCCATTTTAATTCCTAACTTTTTAGCTTCTGCTGACCTTGTAATTATACATCCGTCATTATTTGATAGAACAACGATAGGTTTTCTCATTAATTTTGGATTAAATATTCTCTCACAAGATGCGTAAAAGTTATTACAATCTATCAACGCAATAGAATTATCTAAAGAAGAGTGATTATTTTGTAACTGCTTTGTGTATGACATAAGTCACAACCCCCCATATAAAACACTCCATTTCCTCTTTTATCTCAATACTAGGGTATTCGTTGTTAGCTGACACCAAAAACAACGAAGATCCTTTTTTACGTAATTTTTTTACTGTTAGATCTCCAAAGACTGAAGCTATAACAATATTATCGTTTTTTGGTGTAACACTTCTATCTACAATCAGTAAATCTCCTGATAAAATTCCAGCCTCTATCATAGAAGGGCCACTTGCTTTGACGATAAAAGTAGCCGCAGGATGTTTTACAAGATACTCATTTAAATCAAGCTTATTTTCTAAATAGTCAGTTGCTGGAGATGGGAAACCTGCTGATACAGAGTCTAAAAATAGTGGTGTTGTAGCCTTTTTGTTGTTTCCTATATTGATAATGGATATTATATTTTTCTCATTCATATTTTTAAAAAAATTATTTAAATAATTGATAAACAATAATTATATTTAAAATAAATATAATAATGTTCTTGTTTTGTTCTAATTTATTTAGATTAATAAAAAAGTCAACATAATAATACAAAAATCTGATAAAAAAATTTATGGCAAAACTATTTGAAGAAAATGCATACGCAAAAGAAATAGAAACGAGAATAAAGGAAATAGATACAGAAAATAAAACTATAGAATTAGAGAATACAATATTTTATGGGAAAAGCGGTGGTCAACCAGGCGATGAGGGAGAAATAATAGCTGACGGTCAAAAAATAGAGGTAAATGAAACGATAAAAACAGAAGAGTCAATAAGAAATATATTAGAAAATTTAAATGGGTTAAAAAAGAATCAAAAAATAATAGCAAGAATAAATTGGGATAAAAGATATAAATATATGCGAATGCATAGCGCATTACATTTAATGTGCGCTTCAATACCTCTCGGAGTCACTGGAGGGCAAATTGGCTATGATAAAAGCAGGTTGGATTTCAATGATCCTGATAAAAAAATAAAAAAAGAAGAGCTTCAAGAAAAAATTAACATATTAATGAAAGAAGATCATGAAATTACATACGAATATATAGATAGTCAAATATTGGAAAGTAAACCAGAACTAGTAAGAACAATGTCTGTCAAACCACCTAACATAGATGGAAAATTAAGATTTATCAAAATAGGCAATGTTGATTTTCAACCTTGTGGAGGAACACACGTCAGATCAACTAAAGAAATAGGCAAAATTACAATAGGTAAAATAGAGAATAAAGGACGAATGAATCGCCGTGTAAATATTTTAATTAATGATTAAGAATTTGACTTAAAAATAATTTTGTACGATCACTTTCAGGATTATTAAAGAATTTTTCAGGAATGGCCTGCTCTACAATTCTTCCTTCGTCCATGAAAACCATTCTATCAGCTACAGTTTTTGCAAAACCCATTTCATGAGTTACAACTATCATAGTCATACCACCTTCTGCTAAATCAATCATAACATCTAAAACTTCTTTAATCATTTCTGGATCAAGAGCAGATGTTGGTTCATCAAAAAGCATAATGTTAGGTTTCATTGCAAGAGATCTAGCGATTGCAACTCTTTGTTGTTGTCCACCTGATAACTGACCAGGGTATTTATTAGCTTGCTCAGGTATTTTAACAATTTCTAATTGTTGCATTGCTAACTCCTCTGCTTCCAACTTAGGCATTTTTTTTACCCAGATTGGAGCTAGAGTAATATTTTCTTTAACAGATAAATGTGGAAAAAGATTAAATTGTTGAAACACCATACCAACTTCTTTTCGCACACTATCAATATTTTTTAAATTTCCTGTAAGTTCAATACCGTCAACTATTATTGTGCCTTCTTGATGTTCTTCTAATCTATTAATACATCTGATCATTGTTGATTTACCTGATCCTGATGGACCACATACAACAATTCGTTCTTTCTTTTTTACATCAAGATCCACATCTTTTAAAACATGGAAATCACCAAACCATTTGTTAACATTTTGTAATGAAATTATTGAATCTTCTGACATATTAATCTGCTCCCATGTTAATACCTGTTTTAAGCTTCTTTTCCAAATATAAACTGTATCTAGACATCGCAAAAGTGAAGATAAAGAAAACCAAAGATACGAAAAAATAAACTTCATAGGCTAAACCTAACCAGGTAGTATCAGCTAAAGCCCCTCTTCCTATTCCTAGTAAATCTAATAAACCAACTATTATAACTAATGTAGTATCTTTAAATAATCCAATTGAAGTATTTACAATTGAAGGAATAGAAATCCTAATTGCTTGTGGTAAAACAACTTTCAAATTCATTTGCCAATAAGACAAACCAATTGATCTTGCGGCTTCATATTGGCCCTGCGGTATTGCTTGAAGACCGCCTCTAATTACTTCAGCCATATATGCAGATTGGAACAAAGTGACAGCTACGAGAACACGAGCTAGACCATCCATATTAATGCCTTCAGGCAAAAATAATGGCAACATAACCATTCCAAAGAATAAAAGTGTGATGAGTGGAACACCTCTAATAAATTCAATAAATAGAGTGCACATCATACTAATAACTGGAAGATTAGAACGTCTACCAAGAGCGAGCACAATTCCTAGTGGAAAAGCAAGTGCGATACCAGTACATCCTAAAACAAGTGTAACAAGTAAACCTCCCCATTTATTTGTTGAAACTGATTCAAGACCTAATCCTCCATTTAAAAGGAAAAAAACAATTACTGGAAAAACATAAGTGAATTTTAAAAAATGTTTTCTGAATGGAAACTTATCAAACAATAAAGGAACGACAGCAACAGCTAACATTATATAACTAAGATTTACACGCCAAACCTCATCTCGTGGATAAAAACCATACATAAATTGATAAAATCTTACATAGATAATTGCCCAACACGCACCTCCGTTTTCTGGATCAAGAACTCTTGAACACATTGTTCTGTCAATGATTTCTTCACCGTTAAAATTATATTTGAAATCTGCGGCAAAAATAGTCCAATTTAATATCCAAGGAATAAATTGTATTAAAATATATAAAACAAATAATGAAATTAATGAATTCACCCAGTTTGAAAATAGATTCATTCTGAGCCAACCTAAAATACCCGTTGTGGCAACAGGAGGCTTTCTTGTTTCAGTTATATCATTCATATTATTTCTCTTTAAATTGTATGCTTCTATTATAAATATTCATAAATACAGATATTGTTAAGCTAATAGTTAAATATGTAGCCATGACAATAACCATGCACTCAATGGCTTGACCAGTTTGATTTAAGCTAATACCACCAAAACCATGAACAAGATCAGCATAACCAACAGCAATACCTAATGAAGAATTCTTTGTTAAATTTAAATACTGACTAGTTAAAGGTGGGACTATTACTCTTAATGCCTGTGGTATAATTATAAGCCTCATTATCCAACTCTTTTTTAATCCTAAAGAAGCTGAAGCTTCTCTTTGACCTTTAGTTACTGATAAAATACCTGACCTAACTGTTTCTGAAATAAATGCAGCAGTATAAATAGTTAAGGCTAAAAACATTGCTATGAATTCCGGTCTTATAACCATTCCTCCTTTAAAATTAAAACCTTTCAAAGCAGGGTAATCAAATGACATCGGAGACCCTATTATAAAAAATAATAAAAGAGGAGCTATTATAATCAAACCAAATGCCGATGATAAAACTGGAAACTGCTTACCTGTTTCATCTTGTCTTTTTTTTGCCCATCTTCTTAACAAAAAACTTGAAATTAATGCTAAAATTATAGCAATAAAAATATAAGAAAAACCACTTTCAAAAATAGGTCTTGGAGAATAAATTCCCCTATTTGATATAAAAAAAGTATCTGCAAATTCTAAGGATTGCTTTACTCTTGGGAGTTGGATTAAGATACTGTACCATAAAATAATTTGTAAAAGCAGTGGAACGTTTCTTGTAAATTCGACATAAATATAAGCTACTCTTACTAATAACCAATTAGAAGAAAGTCTAATTATACCAACTAAAAAACCAAGAATTGTAGCAGCTATACATCCACAAAAAGAAACTAACAAAGTATTAAGTACGCCCACAAAGTAAACATCTAAGTGCGTATCTGTAGATTTAAAATCAATAAATGGAGAGAAGCTTATATCAAATCCTGCTGGATCAGATAGAAATCTCCAACCTGTTGCAATATTTCTTTTTTCTAAATTATATCCAGTTGTTTGAACAATAAAAAATATACCAAGTGCAAAAAGCCCTATTACTAAAGTTTGAAAAAAAATGGATCTAAACTTTTCATCAGAAAAAAAATTTAAATTAGATCTCATTAGACTCCTATAAAAAAAATAGGGGGTATTGAAACCCCCTAATTGTAAAAAATTAACTATTTATCTGAACGGAGGTGCGTATAAAATACCACCTTGAGTCCAAAGAGCATTAAGTCCTCTTGCAATTTCAAGAGGTGTGTCTGGACCTACGTTAGCTTCATAAGATTCTGAATAGTTACCAATTTGTTTAATAATTTGGTAAGCCCAATCAGGAGCTAACTCAAGCATTTCACCGTATGAACCTTCAACGCCTAGAAGTCTTAGTATTTCAGGAACATTAGAACTTTTTGAAGCATCTACATTTTCAGAAGAAACGCCTAGCTCTTCAGCAATAATCATTGCATTTAGAGACCAACGTACAACATCACCCCATTGGTGATCACCATGTCTAACAAGTGGGCCTAGAGGTTCTTTTGAAATGATTTCAGGAAGAACTAACCATTTGCTAGGGTCTGCTGCTGCAGCTCTAGTTGAAGATAGTCCAGATGCATCAGTAGTATATACGTCACATCTTCCTGCGAATAAGTTTTCTTTACCTTCATCATTAGTTTCAATTGGAAGAGCTTCATAGCTAATTCCATTTAATCTAAAGAAGTCAGCAAGGTTTAACTCAGTAGTAGTACCAGTTTGGATACAAACAGTAGCACCGTCTAATTCAGTTGCACTTGATACACCTAAAGAAGAAGGGATCATAAAACCTTGTCCATCATAAAAGTTAACACCAACGAACTCAAAACCAAGATTAACATCACGGCTAATTGTCCAAGTAGTATTTCTCGCTAACATATCAACTTCACCAGAAGCTAATGTAGGAAAACGAGATTTACCAGTTGTAGTGATAAATTCTACTTTTGAACGGTCTCCAAAAACTGCTACTGCAACTGCACGACACATATCTGCGTCAAGACCAGCCCACTCTCCACTATCGTCAGGAGCAGCAAAACCAGCTAGACCAGTTGTAACACCACATTTTAGAAAACCTCTATTTTTAACATCATCAAGAGTTCCAGCATTTACAGTAAAAGCAAATACAGAAACAGCTAGGATTGATAATAGTTTTTTCATATTATTTCCTTTGTTTTAAATAATTATTTAAACATCTTTTTTCAAAGATTGGTTCCCAATAACAAAATTTATCAATCTAAGAAACAGCTAATTTTATGACTAAGATTTAAACATAATTTGTATATTAATTAAAAAATATATACTAGATATAGTAGGTTATGAAAATAAATACAAAACTTACAAAAATTTCAAGAAATGTAAAAAAACAAAAAGGTTTTATTAATCCAGGTATTTACAAAGGTTCAACAATGATCTTTGATACTTTTGAAGATTATATAAATGATATTAAAAACGATGATGATCGAAATACCCTTTATGGAATAAATAAAAATCCTTCTGTAGAACAATTAGAAAAAGCTATTTCAATTTTATACAAATGCCATGATACTGTTGTGGCACCATCAGGATTAGCTGCGTTAATAATTCCTTTCTTCGCATTTTTGAAAAAAAATGATGAAGTACTAATTAATGATACTGTTTATAGCCCTACTCGTACTTTTTGTGAGAAACTTTTAAAAAATTATGGAGTAAAAGTTAAATATTTTCATCCTTTTAAAGATATTAGAAAATTTCAAAAACTAATAACAAGTAAAACAAAATTAATTTATCTTGAATCTCCTGGCACTGCTACTTTTGAAATACTTGATATTCCCAAAATAACAAAAATAGCCAAAAAGAAAAACATACCTACAGTTATGGATAATACTTGGGCCTCTCCTCTTTTTTGTGATCCCATAAAATTAGGAATTAATATAGTTATTGATGCAGGAACGAAATATATCAATGGTCATTCAGATACTCTAATAGGTTTTGTAAGCTCTGATCAAAAAAATGCCAAAACAATACGAGTTGCTACTAAAACTCTTGGCATTTGTCCAGGATCTGAAGAAGTTTATTTAGCATTAAGGGGATTACCAACTCTCAATCTAAGAATGAAACAAATAGAGTTTAATGCTCTAGAATTGGCAAAAGAGCTAAACAAACATCCCTTAGTGGATAAAGTTTATCATCCAGCTATAGAAACATCAGAAAATCACGATATTTGGAAAAGAGACTTTACAGGAAGTACTGGATTATTTTCTTTTTCACTAAAAAAATTTTATCCTCAATCAAAAATAAAAAAAATGTTTTCAAAAATTTCTATATTTAAATTAGGTTATAGTTGGGGTGGATACGATAGTCTAATTACTTTCCCCCCAATATCAAAAAGGAAATTCAAAACTTTACTAAAAGGAAACTTAATACGAGTGTATTGTGGCTTAGAAGATTCCGGTGATCAAATAAAAGATATTATAAAAAGTTTAAAAACTCTTAAATAATGGATCCAATTTTTTTAGCTTATGCTTCTTTTGGAGTATTTGTTTTTGGCATCTCTAAAGGTGGAGTTCCAGGACCAGTTGCAATGTTGGCTGTCCCTGTAATGTCTTTTGCCATGAGCCCTCTACAAGCAGCTGGCATCCTCCTTCCTCTTCTAATAATTATGGATTTTTCTGCAATATATTTATATTGGAAAAAATGGATAAGTAGTATTTTGAAAATAATAATACCAGCATCCATAGTTGGTATTTTATTTGGAACGTTTACTTTTCAGTATACCAATGAAAATCAAATACGAGTTATGGTTGGGGTCATTTCAATAATTTTCGTTTTAGTTTCATTTATTCAAAAAAGTGATTTTTTACTTCGACCAACAAAATTAAAAGGTTACTTTTGGTCATCCGTTGCTGGATATACAAGCTTTCTAATTCATGCAGGAAACCCTCCGATGAACTTTTATACACTTCCATTAAAGCTAGATAAAATTTCATTTATTGGAACCATGACTTTTGCATTCTTAGTTATTAACGTGGTAAAATTAATCCCCTATTACTATGTCGGATTATTAGCTCCTTCAAACTTACTAGTTTCTCTAATGTTGTTGCCTCTAGCTTTTGTAAGTGTACTATTTGGATATTTTCTACAAAAAAAAATACCAGAAAAATTATTTTTTAATATAGTTTATGTATTACTTTTTTTAAGTGGTTGTAAATTAATATACGATGGATTAATTTAATCTACACCCTCTGCTATATTTAAAAAACGCTCAGAAACATCAACGTTTAGATACTTTAATCCTTTTTGGTATTGCTCTGATTCATAAAATTTTTCTGCTTCACCCATTGATGAAAATTCGATAATAACTGCACGATTAATTTTTTTACCTTCTAAGTTTTTGATTCTTCCACCTCTACTTAAAATTTTTGCTCCTGCTTTTATCAAAGCAGGTCCCGCAATATCAGCATATTTTTTATACTCATCTTGATTTTTAACATCCACAATTCCAATCCAATAAGCTTTAGTCATTACTATCTCCTTTTATTTTTGTTTTGTAACTTGCCCTTTTATTTTTTCGAAACCCAAAAGGACCAGGGATAAATAAAGTCATAGTGCTTGTATTGGGTTTTAGATCAACTCTATGGAGATGGTCAGCTGATCTGAAACCTATATATCCAGAAGGTCTCCAAAACTTTCCCTTAGAAGTAGTTTCCCAATACCCTCCCTTTAAAATAATAGTTATATAGGGACACATATGGTTATGGACACCATCTCCATGATCATTATCTAACATTCTATGAAGTAAAATATTAAAGGGGAACCACTTTGGTCTTTTTCTGAATAATAAGTAATATCTTTCTAACCATGGTTTAGCTTTATCAAACTCAGGATGGGAAGGACCTCTATCAAAAACAGTTTTTTTTCTTCCTATCTTTTCAAGAAATTTTAAAAACATTTTAATTTTTTAATTTATTAATTGAAGGAAAATTTGGATCAATAATACCTTTTTCTGTAATGAATTTAGTAATATATTTAGCAGGAGTAACATCAAACGCATAATTTACACATTTAGATCCATCTGGAACTATTTTAATTTTTGTTCTCTGATTATTTTCATCCATTCCCACAATATGAGATACTTCTTCACCATCTCTTTCTTCAATCGGAATATCTAAAATTCCATTTTTAATATTAAAATCAATACTCGAAATTGGTGCTGATACGTAAAAAGGAATATTATTATCATATGCTGCAAGCGCTTTAAGATATGTTCCTATTTTATTACAAACGTCTCCATTACTGGCAGTTCTATCAGTCCCTGTTATACATATGTCAATTAACTTATGCTGCATTAAATGACCTCCAACATTATCAACTATGAGAGAATTAGGTATGTTTTCATTTAACAACTCCCATGAAGTTAAACTAAAACCTTGATTTCTTGGTCTAGTTTCATCAACCCAAATATGCATAGGTATATTTTTCTTATGGGCTACATAAATTGGTGCAAGAGCTGTACCCCAATCAACCGCAGCTAACCATCCAGCATTACAATGAGTTAAAATGTTTACTGGTTTTTTATTTTTTTCATAAATGTTCTTAATTAATTTATATCCATGTTCTCCAATATTTTTACAATTATTTATATCATCTTCTCTTATTTGATTTGCTAGATATAAAATTTTATTAGGTAAATCATCTTTTTTGACATTATCAATATTATTTAAAATTTTATTTAATGCCCATTCAAGATTTACAGCTGTAGGTCTTGTTGAATAAATTTTTTCTGATGCATTTTTTAAATAAATAAAATCAGAATTTTCTTTTGCTGCAATATACATACCGTAAGCAGCTGTAACACCTATAAGTGGAGCTCCTCTTACTTGCATTTCTTTTATTGCATAGCAAACTTCTTCAACTGTATTAAGTTCAACTATTTTTAATTCAAATGGGATTAAGCGTTGATCAATTATTTTAACTTTATCAGATTCATCATCATGCCAAATAGTAGTAAAATTTTTATTTTGAACTAACATTATTATCTAGCTTAAATCTCTTTAAAATATTAATTAATTTAACCTCAGTTTTCTTATTCCAACTATCATATTTAGTGACAATTGATGTATCTAATATTTTTGATGTATTATCAGAAGAAAAATCTAAATGGGAAAAGTAATGATTAGAGAAATTTTCAATAAAATTTTTTGATTTTTCTACATTTTTACGCATAGTTTCTAAAAGAATTTGTAGGTCAACATTTTCATGCTCTGAACTCCAAGAATCAAAATCAGTAACCATAGAAATAGAAGCATATCTAATTTCAGCTTCTCTGGCTAATTTTGCTTCAGGCATATTGGTCATACCAATTACATCACAATTCCAATTTCTATACAATAACGATTCTGCTTTACTTGAAAATTGTGGGCCTTCCATCGCTAGATAAGTGCCTCCGAAGGAATGTTTAATGTTCAAAATTTCCAAAACTTCTTTTGAGAGATCCATTAGCGTTTTATTAGTTGGCTCAGCCATTGGCACATGAGCGACAATACCATTTTCAAAAAAAGTTTTTTTTCTATTTATTGTTCTATCAATAAACTGATCAACTATAACAAAAGTTCCTGGATTTAAATTTTCCTTCAATGATCCTACTGCTGATAATGAAATAATATCAGTGACTCCAATTTTTTTTAAACAGTCTATGTTAGCTCTATAATTTATTTCTGAAGGTGAAAGACGATGGCCAGCTCCATGTCTTGTTAAAAAAAATATTGAATTGCCATTAATTTTACCTTCAAGTATTTTGCTAGAGGGTTTACCAAAAGAAGAAGTAAGATCATGTTCAATAACTTCGTTTAAAATATCTAAATTATAAATTCCACTACCTCCAATGAATGCTAATTTATTTGAAGTCATTTTTTTGGACCTATATTTTTAATTACTTTTATAGTTTCTTTTTTTAATTCTTTAATTGATGGTTTTATTATACTTATTTTATCAAAATTTTTTATATTTTTATTATAACTCTTTCTTAGAGACTTACATGCGATTACTCTCAACTCAGTTCCTATATTAAATTTTGCTACTTTAGTTTTACGAGCTATTTTATTACGCATAAAATGAGAAATACCACTACTGCCATGCAGTACTAAAGGTAAATTTGTTATACTTTGAATTTCTAAAATCTTTTCATAATTAATTTTAGCGATTTTACTTGTTTGCAAATGAGTATTACCAACTGAAATTGCCATAGCATCAACATTACTTTTTAAAGAATATTTTTTTGCTTCGTTAATATCTGTGCCTTTAGAATTTTCTCCCTTAAAATATCCTACCTCACCAATTTCACCTTCTACTGAAATATTATATTTATGAGCAAGATTAGATATTTTTAAACTTGTATTAATATTTTCTATTAAAGATTTTTTTGATCCATCAAACATGACAGATGTAAAACCATTATCTATACCTTCTTTACATTCTCTAAAAGAAAAACCATGATCAAGATGGCAGCAAATAGGTGTCTTTGTTTGATCGGCAAGATGTCTAAACATTTTCCCTAAAACAGATATTGGTGTAAAAGCTCTGCATGAAGGTCCTGCTTGAAGAATAATTGGTATACCAGTTTCATCTGCAGCCTCGGTAAAAGCTAGAGCATCTTCCCATGTTATCACAACTAATCCTGCTACTGCATAATTGTTTTTATTAGCCTTATTAAGTAATGATTTTAAATTTACTGCAGTCATTATTTGTATTTAGCAATCATATCTTTGATTCCTGGAATTGTTTCAATTTGATAAGCATGTTCAGGTTGAAAATATTGGACAAGTGATCTTTGGGACAAGCCACCTAAAATAGTAAAGTAATACATTTCATAACCGGGAGCTACAACACAAGGATGATAACCAGTTCTAATTGCAATTGTTGAACCATCAATTATGTGTACTGCTTTTCCAACTTTTTCATCGACTTGTTGAAATAATTGAAATCCAAATCCATTATTTGGACGAAAACGATAATTATATGTTTCATCATGACGTGTTTCATCTGGGAGGCTATCCGTATCATGTTTATGAGGAGGAAAACCTGACCATCCACCCTGCCCTACAGTATATAACTCATTACACAATAATCTGCCCACTTTATCATGATGTTTTGCGCCAAGAATATGTTTAATTTTCCTATGAGTTTTTGTCTCATCTGATCCATATTGAACCATATCAATTTCATTAGCCCTAACTGCAAATGGTTCAAGAGTTTTATCAAATTTTGCGCCTGCTATAAAAACCTCTGAATCATTAAGAGCTACAAAAGATGCTTTTACTCCTGAAGGGACATAGACTCCTTCTGGATCACCATCCCATACATCTATTGTTCTAGTCCCAAGATTATTAACTTCATAACCCTCAACATTAACATTGATTGTGCCTGTTGCAGGAACAATACATGTTTCATAACCTGGAGTTATGTATTCGAAACTTTGATCTTTGTTCAGCTTAACAATATTAAAATAATTCAGTGGAACATGATTATCATCAATATCAACAATAGGTTTATTGTTATTCTCGAAAGGTGGTATATGCATTATTTTTCTCCTTCATTAATATTATTGTTTTTCATAAAATTTAAAATTTCATCCAAGTCAGGCATCGCTGGAGCACAACCAACTTTAGTTACAACTATTGCTGCAGCCGCTGAACCTATTTCAATTGAATTCTCTATAGCATAGCTCTTTAACAACGCTCCAATTAAAGCGCCCATAAATGCGTCACCTGCACCAGTTGGCTTAAGAGGTTTCACTGGAAATATTCCTTTTTTTATTTCCTTATCTTCAGTAAAAGTAATTGATCCCCTTTCACCCTTTTTATATATAACTAAATCACAACTAGAAGATAAGTTTTTTGCAAAATTTAAACCCTCAGAGTAATTTCCTGAAATTACAGCAAACTCATCATCATTACCTATTATACCAGAGCATTTCTCTGCAGCTTTGTTGTATATTTCTTTAGCTGTATCTTGTGACTCCCATGTATAAGGTCTGTAATCAATATCCATAACAACTGGAATATTATTCTTTTTTGCAATATCAAGGGCATATATAACACCATCACGTGATGGTTGAGCTGCTAATGCAGTTCCTGTTATTAAAATACAATCATAATTATGAATTTTAGCAAAATCTATATCTTCTTTATTTAAAAAAAGATCTGAAGCTTTATGTCTATATATAATAGATTGATGGTCTTCAGTTGTTGACTCAACTATGGCAAATGAATTTCTCGACTCATTATCTTCAAATTTAATTAATTCCTTATTAACACCATAAAAATCCAATTGATTTAATGCAAACCTTCCAAGAGCATCATTGGAAACTCGTGTAAGTAAAGAGCACTTTCCTCCAAATTTAGTTAATTCAACAGCCAAATTTGCAGATGAACCACCTAAATGAGTTACAAAATTTTTTGCATGCTCAATTTTAGTACCTGGAGGATCAGGATAAATATCTACACCAGCTCTTCCTATTAGTAAAAAATTATTTAATTTTATTTTTGAAATTAAAAATTCCAAAGACATAAAATTATTTATTTTTCATATCAATAAACTCAGCTTCATAATCAAAAGAATTAATCTCATCAATACATCCAATATTTATTGCAGCGCCATTAGGGTCACTTCTTCTATTATGATGAGTGTATATTCCACAAGTTTTACAAAAAAAATGCTCAGCAATCTTTGTATTGAATTTATAAGAAGTAAGATTTTCTTTTCCCTTAATTATCTGAACAGAGTCTCTAGATACCATACACATTTTTGCATTTTTTCTTATACAAATAGAGCAATTACATTGTTTAATAGTTTGAAGATCAGTTTCAACTTCTAGTTCCACAGATCCACAATGACATTTTAAATTATACATCATAAATACACTCCTATAAAAATGGCGCGCCCGAAATGATTCGAACATTTGACCTACCGCTTAGAAGGCGGTTGCTCTATCCACTGAGCTACGGGCGCTTAAATGCCCTTTATCATACTATAAATAAATTCTAAAGATTAATGTGTCCAAGGTTCTTTTCTATTCATATCAAAATTTGATGCGTAGTTTTTTGGTTTCATTTTTCTCTCTTTAGGCTCTACAACAATAAACTGTTCTCCATTTTTTTTTGCCCATTCTATAGCTTGATTCTTTGTATCAAAAAAAATTCTTATTTGTTCTTTAGTATCTAAAGAACTATTCCAACCCATTAGTGAATCTTTAGTTTTGTCTTTTTCAGAAATATATTCGGCAAGCCACTGTTTAGTTTTACCTAAACCTGATTGCATAGATGACTTAGACGGTTTGTATATTTTAATTGTCATATTTAAATTCCAGCTACAAAATATTTATCTTGAAAGTCATTATACAATTTGCCAGAGGAATAAATATTATTTTTAAATTTTTCCGTCTCAAAAATAACCTTCGTTAAATAAAAATCTCCTAATTGAATCTTTGAAAGGTAAAAATCATCTTCGCTTTCTTCAGTTTTATTTAGGGAAATACTTATAAATTCCAACCAGGTAAAACCAACAGCAACAAGAGCAAATATATTTAAAAAGTCTACAGCGTGTGAATTAATTTCTTGAGAGTTTGATAAATCTATTTTTTTTATAAAATTTATACAATCTTTTAAATCAATATAAGATGGTTCAAATAATTTGATAAATTTATCCATCTTAGAGTTTTCTTTATGTTCAATTAAGAATTTATTAATATTATCTAGATATTGATTAATAATTAATCCATCATGAATATTAAACTTTCTACCAATTAAATCTAATGCTTGAATTCCATTTGTTCCTTCATAAATTGGGGTAATTCTTGCATCACGAACTAATTGCTCCATTCCATGATCAGTAATATATCCATGACCACCGTATATTTGTAAAGCTTGATTAGTAATCTCCATAGACTTGTCAGTTGCAAAAGATTTAAGAATAGGTGTTAATAAAGCTATTAAATTTTCAGAAGACTCACTTAATTCTTTATTTTGATCTGTATATATTAGATCAAAAGCATATCCAGCTTTAAGCATTAATCCTCTAATTCCATCATTCATCGATTTCATAAACATTAAATTTTTTCTTATTTCTGGATGAACAATAATTGGATCAGCTATATTTTCACTTTCAGGTAACTTGCCTTGAACACGTTCTTTTGCGTAATGCAATGATGATTGAAATGCTGTCTCTGAAAGACCAATACCTTGAATGCCTACAAATAATCTTGCACCATTCATCATAATGAACATAGCCTTCATTCCTTTATGTAAATCACCAACTAGCCATCCTTTTGCATCTTCGTAATGCATTACACATGTCGGACTAGCCTTAATACCCATTTTCTTCTCAATTGATCCACACTTAACATTATTTTCTTTATCTAGGGTGCCGTCGTTATGCGGAAGTATTTTAGGGACTAAAAAAAGGCTTATACCTCGAATACCTTCAGGAGCATTAGGTGTTCTTGCTAACACTAAATGTACTACGTTTTCACTTAAATCATGATCACCACAGGTAATGAATATTTTTGTTCCAGTGATACTATAAGACCCATCATCACTAGGGGTTGCCATAGTTTTACTTAAACCAAGGTCAGTTCCACATTGTGGTTCTGTTAAATTCATTGTTCCTGTCCATTTCCCAGAGGCTAAATGAGGAAGGTAAAGTTCTTTTAATTCATCAGTTGCACTTTTTTCAATGGCATCAATTGCATTTGCTGTTAACCCTGGATAAAGGCCGAAAGACATATTTGTAGAACTCACCATTTCATCTAAAAACATGTTCATAATATAAGGAAGATCTTGACCTCCATATTTCTCTTTAACTTTTATTCCCTGCCAACCGTTTTCAGAAAAAACTTTATAAGCTTCTTTAAAACCCTTTGGAGCTATAACTTTGCCATCTTCAAAAACACATCCTTCATTATCTCCTAAAGCATTTAGTGGCAAAAGTGTTTCTTCACACATTTTAGACGCCTCTTCTAATATCATAAGAAGATCATCAATTTCTAAACTTCTATCAGTTAAAACCTTATTATTATTTAACTTTAAAAAGTCTTCAAGTAAAAATTTATATTCTCTTAATGGTGTTTTATAAATTTGCATAATTATTCAACTTTTTCCAAAACTGTTGCAATACCTTGGCCAAGACCAATACATTGGGTAGCTAAAGCATAACGTTTATTATGTTTATTCATTAAATAGGCTGCTTTAGCAGTTATTCTAGTTCCAGTTGAGCCAAGGGGGTGCCCTAAGGCAATTGCACCTCCTTCAATGTTGACAATATCAGAATTGATTTGAAGTTCTTTTATACAAGCAAGAGACTGTGATGCAAAAGCTTCATTTAACTCAACAATATCAATGTCATTTATATCTAATTCAGCTCTTTTTAATGCTTTTAAAGATGCTCCGATTGGTCCTAGACCCATTAATTCAGGTGGACAACCATTAATTGCTGTTGATTTAATTCTAGCTAAAATAGGTAGATTATTTTTTACTGCATAATCCTCTTCACACACTAAAGTAGCTGATGCTCCATCTGTCAAAGGTGATGCGGTTCCAGCAGTAACAGTTCCATTTTGATCAAAAACTAATTTTAGTCCATCTAAGATTTCTTGATTAGTATTTGGTCTGATTGCCCCATCAGCAACAACTTCGATTTCTTTATTTCTAATCACAGTAATTTCTTCATCAAAAGCTTTCAATGATTGAGCCTGATAAGCTTTGGTGTGACTTTGAATTGCAAACTCTTGTTGTTCTTTTCTAGAAATATTAAATTTTTTTGCTACATTTTCAGCTGTTAAACCCATTGATAAATAAACATTTGGTTGATCTTTTAACAGATGAGGATGAGGAGAATAATTTAAACCATTTATTGGCACAGATGTCATCGACTCAATACCACAACAAATAAAAACCTTTCCTGCATTGATTGATATAGCTCCTGCAGCGCTGTGAATTGCTTGCATAGATGATCCACACCATCGATTTATTGTCATTCCACCAACATGCTCTGGCATATCAGTCATAAACGAAACTATTTTAGCAATATTATAACCTTGAGTTCCTTCAGGGTATGCACAACCTGCAATAATATCTTCAATATCATCTTTATTAATATTCGTTGACTTAACTAAATCATTAATTACTTGAGATAAAATATCTTCTGGTCTTACACTAGCTAACAAACCTTTATTTGCTATAGTAAATGGTGATCTTTTAAAACCAACTAAAACTGCATTTCTCATTAAAAATCCATTAATGAATGTATCTTAACTCCTCTTTCTTGAAGTTTTTTATCACCCTTAAGGTCAGGAAGATTAATAATAAACCCTGCTCCAATAATATTTTTTTTATTAAACATTTCAATTAAATCAACTGCCGCAAGTGCCGTACCACCAGTTGCTAGTAAATCATCTATAATTAATAAATTTTTATGATTGTCGAGAGCATCTTTATGAATGTGCATTTCAGTAGATCCATATTCTAAAGTATAAGAAACCTTATAAGTCTCTCCCGGTAGTTTATCTGGTTTTCTAAGAGGTATAAAGGCAGCTCCTATATTGTAAGCTATTGCACCTGCCATTATAAAACCTCGAGACTCAATACTTAAAACTGCATCTATTTCTAAATTTTTCCAAGGATTTGTCATTTCGTCAATAACTTGTTTAAAATGTCCAGCATTTTGAAGAAGGGTTGTTATGTCACGAAACTGAATTCCTTCAACGGGATAGTCTAAAATTGTTCTTACATATTCTTTCATTTATAATTTACCATTTCTTCATATTTAAATAATGTAATCGGAGCAAAATTTGAAGAGCAATTATACGTTTGGGTATATGGATATTTTTCTAAAGATTTTGCAATTTGTCCATTTGTGCCTAAATTTTCTTCAAATAAATTTATTAAGAGTTTGTTGGGATTTGCATGGGGTGCGATAAAACGAAGATATTTAATATTACTATCTATTTCTTTAATGTTTTTCTTGCACATTAAATAGGTAGCTGTTGCCATAGATCTAGAAACACCGCACCAGCAATGAATAACGATATCTTCATTTACATTCCAATTATTTGTAAACTTTTCAATAGAGTCAATATGTGAATTATTAGGAGGTAATTGTGGAATTTCTTCAGTATTAAGTCTAAATATATGATTATCTGGACTTACTTTAATGATATCATCAAACCCTAGCTTAAGGTGATTTTGAACAAATTTAGGGGTTTCTGGTTCATATCCAGGATCAATGACTGAGATTAGATATTTTGGTTTTACACTTTCACAAACATCAACCAAATCACTTAATGAACAGACTATTATCATATAATTAAAAAAGGGTGGTTATAAACCACCCTTTAAACATATAAAGTATTTATTTATTATTCTTCAATTGCATCAGCTAAAATAGCATTAGCCTCATCATTTAAACTATTTAGGGTAGACATTATGTCATCTCCATTAATAATAGCCGCATAAGCTTTTTCAATCTCACCTCTTACTGAATAATAAGCTGGAACTGAAGGCTCTCCTTTTCCATACTGAA
>JACWEB010000001.1 GCA_014653715.1 Pelagibacterales bacterium SAG-MED31 | reverse complement strand
CCAGCCAGCACTAGGTTCTGTTGTATCAATAATGAAAAAAAACAATGAAAACCCAAGACTTAAAGAGGCTAACATAAGAGAGGCTTCATTATACTGGGAGCAGGTTAGAAATAATTATAAAGCTTTTGAGACTGATTTTAAAGGGGGAAGCTCTGACGTGTACCTACATCAAATGCCAGGTGGACAATTTACGAATTTAAAAGAACAAGCGCGATCCCTCGGTATCACAACAGATAAATGGGGTCTTGTAGCCAATATGTATGCTGAGGTAAATAAAATGTTTGGAGATATAATCAAAGTAACACCCTCCTCAAAAGTTGTAGGCGATATGGCACTCTATATGATTACAAATGATCTCTGTCCAGAAGATGTTTTGGATCCAAATAAAGAAATTTCTTTTCCTTCATCAGTTGTGGAATTTTTTAAAGGTGAAATTGGAATACCTATGGGTGGATTCCCTCAAGAATTGCAGAACAAAATATTAGGGAATGAGAAACCACTTAGCAAAAGAGCAGGATCTGTTCTACCAAGTGTTAACTTAGATAAAGAAAAAGAGGATTTAGAGGCAAAATATGAAGAGAAAATTTCTAATCAACAACTAGCTTCTTATTTAATGTATCCAAAAGTATTTGAAGACTTTATGAATCATCGTCAAACATATAGCGATACCTCTATTCTATCAACTGAGTTATTTTTTTACGGACCACTTCCAGATAGAGAATATTCTTTGCCAATAGACAAAGGTAAGAATCTTATTGTACGTTATTTAGCAAAAGGAGAACCTAATGCTAATGGTTCAAGTTCAGTATTTTTTGAAGTCAATGGCCAACCAAGGACGATTGAAATTATTAATAAAGAGTTTTCAAAAAATGTTACTACTAAAATTAAGTCAGAAGAAGATAATCCAAATCATGTCGGATCACCTTTACCAGGACAAGTTGCTAAAATATTTGTTAGTGAAGGTATAAAGGTGATTAAGGGCGATAGAGTTTTGGTTATTGAAGCTATGAAAATGGAAACAACAATTAATGCAGAAAAAAGTGGCACAATAAAAAAAATCTATGTAAGTTCTGGAGATAATGTAGAGGCAAAAGATCTATTAATTGAAATAGAATAAATTTAATTTAGTAAATTAAGCTCATTATAACACCCTTCTAGTGCTTGTTTTGAATTTAATAGCTCTGCTTTAGCATTTCTTAACTCAAAATATTCAACTCTTTTGTTATTTGTTTCTTGGTTAAAAAATAAAAATAATCTACATTTATCACTATCATACCGAAGAGTGTGCACTGATCCATCTATTCTTGAAAGCTGAGCTTCACCCAATAATTCGTAAATTATATTCTCAGTTTTTCCAATAAAATTTATATCTGCTAATTTTTGTTGATTTTCGATTATATTTTTTTCTAATTCTTGTTTTTCTTCTATTATTTCTATTTCTTCTTCTATTTCTTTTTCCTCAATTATTTCTTCCACAACACTCTGTGTTTCTTCTTCTTTTGAAATCGTTTCTTTGACTTTATTCGTTACAGTATTTGTCACTTTAATTACCTCTTTAGTAACCTCTAATGTAGAGCACCCCCAAAATAATAATAATATAAAGAATAAAAATATCCGCATTGCTCTTATGAGTAATTGTATATATGTAATATATTTATGATTACATCAATTAAATCATCTTTTTTAGAATATAAAATGACTATTTTGCGTAATAAAAAAACATCTAATTCTTTGTTTAGGCAGACAATGAATGAAGCAAGCTATTTAATCGCAGCTGAGGTATTAAAACATTTAAAATATAAAAAAGTAACTGTTCAAACACCATTAACAAAAACTATGGGAAAAGATTTAGCACAACAGGTTATTCTTGTTCCAATCTTAAGAGCAGGGCTTGGATTGTTAGAGGGTTTTGTAAAGTTTCTTCCTGATGCTGAAAAGGGTCATATTGGTTTATACCGTGATGAACAAACATATGAACCAGTGGAATATCTATTTAAACTTCCTAAAACAAAAAATAAAAAAGTCCTTGTTCTTGATCCAATGCTTGCAACAGGAAACTCATCAATTGCAGCTATTAATTTAATTAAAAATAAGGGTGTTAATATAAAAAATGTATCACTTATTTCTCTATTAGCTGCTCCTGAGGGAATTAAAAATATTCAAAAAAATCATAAATCACTTCATGTTTTTACATGCCAAATTGATGCGAAATTAGATAAAAATAAGTTCATTGTGCCTGGTCTTGGTGATGCAGGTGATAGGTATATGGGTACCTAGATCATTTATCCACGATATAAAATATTAATTTAATTTATTAATTTTTTTTTGAGATAAAGATGATATCAATCATATATATTTTACGGAAATAATGAGGAGATATTTACTATGAAAAAACTTTTAAATATTTTTGTTGTTTCTTTCGCACTTGTATTTTCATCAAATCTTTTTGCAAATAAAATTGGTGTAATTTACGACTCTGGAGGAAAATTCGACAAATCTTTTAATGAATTAGCATTTAAAACGGCTGAAAGAGTAAAAAATGAATTAGGCTGGGACATGGTTGAGTTCGAAGCATCTAATAATACTCAAATTGAACAAGGAATGAGAAAAGTTGCAGACAGAGGAGCTACTCTTATTGTTGCAATGGGATTTGCACAGGCTGATGCAGTTGCTGCTGTAGCGCCAGACTACCCAGATATAAACTTTGTAGCTGTTGATGTTTGTTGGGTTGATGATCCAGCAGGCAATATTTATCAAGCTTGTTACTTAGAACATGAAGGCTCATTTTTGGTAGGAGTAATTGCTGCTATGGCATCAAAAACTGGAACAATTGGATTTGTTGGAGGAATGGATATTCCTTTAATAAGAAAGTTCCAAGGTGGTTATGAGCAGGGAGCTCAATATGTGAATCCTAATATCACAGTTTTAGCTAATATGACTGGAACAACTCCTGAAGCTTGGAATAACCCAACCAAAGGTGCTGAGCTAACTAAAGCTCAAATTGATGGTGGTGCTGATGTTGTGTATCAAGCTGCTGGTGGAACTGGAATTGGTGTTCTTCAAGCTGCAGCGGATGCAGACATTATGGGTATTGGCGTTGATACAAACCAAAACTGGATGCACCCTGGCAATATGTTAACTTCAATGCTTAAACGTTTGGACTTAACAATTTTTGAACAAGCAGAAAAAACTGCTGCTGGTACTTTTGAGTCATCAGGTAAGTTTTTATCTCTTGGGCTTGCTGAAGGTATGGTAGGTTATGCTACTGCAGATGGAATGGTAACTGACGAAATGGTTGCCGCCGCTGAAGCTGCTGCCGCAGGTATTGTAGATGGTTCTATAATAGTTGCAGACTGGTCACAAGAATAATAACATAAATATATCAGGTGAGACCAATTTTTAAAACTTAGTTTTATGGTCTCACCTATTTTAGAACTATCAAATATTAACAAATCATTTGGTCATGTTCATGCCAATAAAGATATCAACTTAACAATTAATAAAGGCACAATTCACGGCATCATTGGTGAAAATGGAGCTGGAAAATCTACGTTAATGAGCATTGTTTACGGCCTTTATCAGGCTGACTCTGGAACAATTAAAGTTAGCGGAAATGAAATAAACCTTAAATCACCAAGAGACTCAATAGAAAATGGAATTGGAATGGTGCACCAACATTTTATGCTTGTGGAGAATTTTACTGTTCTTGAAAATATAGTTTTGGGTTTTGAGGGTGAGGTAATTTTTGGAAAAAATTTAGAAAAAGCAAAAATAGATCTTAAAAAGCTTTGTGAAACTTATAATTTGAATGTTGATCTTGATTCTGTCATTTCTGATTTGTCGGTAGGTTTTCGTCAACGAGTAGAAATTTTAAAATCACTATACCGTGGTGCAGAAGTATTTATTTTAGATGAACCAACAGGTGTTTTAACTCCACAAGAAGTCGATGAGTTATTTAAAATTCTTCGTTCATTAAAGGAAGAAGGAAAAACTATTGTTCTAATTACACACAAGTTAAACGAAATCATGGATTTAACAAGCGAGGTTTCTGTTATGCGTCAAGGGGAAATTGTAGGGCATACTAAAACCAAAGCTACAAATAGAGAAAAACTTGCAGAGATGATGGTTGGCAGAAGTGTGCTGTTAAGAATTAATAAATCAAAAACGCACAGAGGTGATGTTGCATTCAAGGTAGAAAACTTAATAGTAAAAGATGATCTTGATGTTGCACGTGTAAAGAATGTAAATTTAGAAATACATGCAGGTGAAATTTTAGGTTTAGCTGGAGTTACAGGTAATGGACAAACTGAGCTTCTTGAAGCTTTATCAGGTATTAGAAAAGTCGAATCAGGTGAAATTTTTTTGAATGGAGAAAAAATTTCAGACAGTTTAAATCTGCTTAACCCAAGAGAGCTTAAAGAAAAGGGTTTGGCACATATACCTGAAGATCGTCAAAGGATGGGATTGGTAACTGATTTTAAGGCATCTGAAAACTTAATTTTTGGCTACCACGATCAAGAACCCTATTCAAAATTTTCAATCATGAAAGAGGATAAAATTTTTGATTATTCAAAAAGAGTTATGGAAGAGTATGATGTAAGACCAAGATCTCCACATTTAATGACATCTAATTTTTCTGGGGGTAATCAGCAAAAACTCATTTTAAGTAGAGAGTTAAATGAAAACCCAAAAATATTACTTATAGGTCAACCAACTAGAGGGGTAGATATAGGCGCAATAGAATTTATTCACCAACGATTGATTGATATGCGTGATAAAGGTGCAGCAATATTATTAGTATCAGTTGAGTTGGAAGAAGTATTATCTTTATCTGATAGAATTATTGTAATGTTTGATGGTAAGATTGTAGGAGAAAGAGTTAATGAAGATGTAACAGACCGTGAGCTTGGTTTGTTGATGGCAGGAGTAGTATAGTGAGCTTTGCATTAGATAAGTCTAAAGTTCCTTGGTGGGTTTCAAACCTAATAGTTCCATTAGTAAATTTGACTCTAGCACTTCTTGTTTCTGGTTTATTTATTTTTATTGCAGGTGAAAACCCTTATCAGGCTATTAAATTAATTATCTATGGATCTTTTGGCTATGTGGAGGGATTTGCTTACACTCTTTATTATACCACTAACTTTATTTTTACTGGATTAGCTTTTGCAGTTGCATTTCATTGTCGTCTTTTCAATATAGGTGGAGAAGGACAGGCTTACATTGGGGGGTTGGGAGTTTTTCTAGTTGCAATAAATTTTAGTTTTCTGCCAGTTCCAATTATTTGGATTCTCTCAATAGCTGGAGCTTTTATTTTTGGTGCTGCTTGGGCATTTATCCCAGCTTATTTACAAGCAAAAAGAGGAAGTCACATTGTAATCACAACAATTATGTTTAATTTTATAGCATCCTCATTAATGGTTTATTTGTTAGTTGATGTTATTCGTGACATGAAGCAAATGGGGCCTCATACAGTTGCATTGCCAAAAGAATTGTGGCTTCCAAGTTTTAAAGATTTTGCTGCATTTTTTGGTATTAAAATTAGATACTCCCCACTTAACGCATCATTTCTTCTTGCAATTGCAGCGTCTTTATTTGTTTGGTTTCTTGTTTGGAAAACTAAATGGGGATATGAAATGCGGGCAGTAGGTCACAATACGCAAGCAGCTATATATGCAGGTATTTCTCCTTATAAAAATATCATTATAGCTATGTTAATCTCCGGAGGTTTAGCTGGGTTATTAAGTATAAATGAAGTACTGGGTGTACATCATAAAATAGTTTCAGGATTTCCCGCTGGATACGGCTTCACAGGAATTGCAGTTGCTTTGATGGGAAGAAATCACCCGATAGGAATATTTCCAGCAGCATTTTTATTTGGTATTTTATATCAAGGTGGATCAGAGGTTACTTTTGATATGCCAAATATAACACGATATATGTTTGTTGCTGTGCAAGGTGTTATAATTTTATTTAGTGGAGCTCTTGAGAATTTATTTAGACCCCAAATTGAAAGTTTTTTTGTAAACAAACTTAATAGACAGGCTAAGGTTTAATGGAATTTTTATCAGATATAGCCTCTCTAACAAATTCCACGCTGAGAATTTCAACACCATTAGTTTTTGCTGCAATGGCTGGTATATTTGCTGAACGATCAGGCGTTATAGATTTTAGTTTAGAAGGTAAAATGCTAATGGCTGCTTTTGTAGCTGCAGTGGGTTCATATTTTTTTGGAAATCCATGGGCGGGGTTGTTTATGGCAATTGTTGCGTGTGTAAGTTTGTCAATGTTACATGGTTTTGCCTCCGTAACTCATAAAGGTGATCAAGTTGTTTCTTGTGTTGCGATTAATATTTTAATAATTGGGTTAACAACTGCCTTAGCTGCAGCTTGGTTTGGGCAAGCAGGTTTGACACCAACACTCACAGACGATCAGAGGTTTTTAGAAATAACACTACCTTTTGCTGATGCTTTAAGAGAGGTTCCAATAATTGGTATAATTTATAGTGATATACTAAGTGGGCACTACATATTTGTTTATTTCGCTTATATATCAGTCCCAATTGTTTATTGGGTCGTTTTTAAAACTAGTTTTGGTTTGCGAGTAAGAGCAGTTGGGGAAAATCCAAGTGCAGTAGATACTGCAGGAATAAATGTATTTACAATGAGATACAAAGCTTTAGCAATCAATGGGGTTTTAATAGCTTTTGCTGGAGCTCACCTATCAACTGCAGTTAATGCTAACTTTTTTAGAGAAATGTCTGCTGGAAGAGGATACTTAGCTCTAGCTGCAATGATTTTTGGAAAATGGCATCCAAAAACCGCAGTAATTGCATGTTTACTTTTTGGATTTACAGATGCTCTTCAAATAAGATTGCAAGGGGTTGAGCTTCCAACCATTGGTACAATTCCCGTTCAGCTAATTCAAGCTGTCCCTTATGTTTTAACAGTTATTTTACTTGCTGGATTTGTAGGTAAAGCTATAGCTCCTAGAGCTATTGGCCAACCTTATATTAAAGAAAGATAATCTAAATAGTTTTACTCTCACCATGTGCCATAGTTATAAATTCATCAATAGATAAATTTTTTTCAAGAACAAGTTTTTTTAAAAGTTTAGGCGGCTCATCCATTGGCTCATCTGTTAACTGAAACGTTCCCCAGTGCATAGCAATAGAATGCTTAGATTTTAAATCTTTGTGAATTTGAATTGCTTCTTCAACATTACAATGATGATCTTTCATAAACCAACGTGGGGCATACGCTCCAATAGGAATCAATGCAAGATCCATAAAGCCAAATTTTTTTTGAATTGTTAAAAAATCCTTTGAATAACCTGTGTCACCAACGAAAATACATTTAAAATTTCTTGTTTCAAAAACCCATCCGCACCATAATGTTTTGTTTGTATTAAAAGATCTATTACTCCAATGTTGAACAGGGATAGAATGAATTGTTAGGTTTTTAAAATTTGAATTATCCCACCATTCTAATTCCTTAACACTTTTTGCACCAAAACTTTCCAACAATTTTTTTAATTTAAGAGGCACCAAAATCAATGGCTGGTTATTTTTTTGCTTTCTTGTTATTTTAAGTATCGTTTGATAATCTAAGTGATCATAATGGTTATGAGAAATTACAATAATATCAATTGGAGGCAAGTCCTCTATTGATAAACCTGGTGGAGTTGTTCTGGATGGTCCAGCAAAAATTACTGGTGATGCTCTTTTTGTTAGATGAGGATCAGTCAGAATATTAATACCATCAACTTGTAAAAGAAAAGAAGCATGACCAATCCAGGTAAGAGTTTTCTGAGTTCTGTTTTGTTGTAAAAATATTGGATCATTTTTAACTAAGGGAAATGATATTGGTTCTGGTTTAGTTGACTCTTTGCGCCATTTCCAAAACTCTTTGAAAGATGCCATTTTGTGACTAATATAATTATTATAAAAAATTCCATCTTTAAATATTGGTTTTTTAAAAATTTCTTTAGCAAATAATTTATTCGACATAACAATTATTCCAATAGTGGAAATTAATATTTTTTTTAAAAAATTTCTTCGAAGCATTTAAATATATAATGGAATTTATTAAATAAACTCCATTATTAAAATAAATAGTTTATTATTTTTTTTTAGCAATTCCATTATCAATCATTTGCTGAAACATATTTTCAATACAGTTTTCCAAAGCAGTATATTTTATTCCAAGTTTATTTATCGATTTACTGTTAGTTGCTAACCAAGGATGGCCAAAGTTATTACTGATCATTTTTCGAGATATAGACCTATCAATAATTGGACCAATTAGCCATATTAACCATTTTGGTGCTGCCTTTTTAGGTAAGAGCCATTTATCACCAAATTTATTTCTAATGATATTTGCTACATCAACTAATGATAAAGTTTTATTACTCAAGATATGACGTCCACTAGCATCCTCAAGATAAGCTGCATTAAAATGAGCTTCTGCTACATCTCTAACATCTACCATTCCAATTTCAAAAGGAGGGGCGCCACTTTTCATTGTTCCATCAGCCATCTGTCCAATCATATCGTGTGTTCCAGATGTAGATGTTTTAGATAGTGTTGGGCCCATCACAAAAGATGGATTTATCACAACTAATTTCCATCTTTCTTGTTTTTCATTCATTTCCCAGGCTAGTTTTTCTGCAACACTTTTAGAGTAACCATAGGGATTATTATTAACTGTAGAGGTTGTATTCCACATATCCTCCGTTATCGTTTTATTAGGATATTTAGCTATTTCTATTGTATCTCCAACTATTGCTACACAGGAGCTTGTTAATACAACACGTTTAACAGATTCTGTTTTATTTACTGAATCCAAAACATTGCGAGTTCCTTTGAAGGCTGGATCAACAAACCCACGCTGACTATCTGTAACCTTAAAATTAAAAGGTGAAGCTGTATGAAAAACTACAGAGCATCCTTCCATTGCCTTTAAATAACTGCCCTCTTCTAATAGTTCGGATTTAAAAAAAATAATTTTACCTGAAGAGCTGTTTTCCAAATTTTTAAGATGGGCTAATTTGATTGTGTCATCTAGATTTCTTACTGCCGCATGTACTGTTATTCCATTATCCATTAGTTTTTTAACCAACCAACTAGCTACAAATCCAGTTGCCCCAGTCACCATTACCGGTTCATTTTTATTAATATTTAAATCCATTTATTCTCCTTAATTTCTTTCCTTCTAAGTATAGATATGATAAAAGTCAACAAATGTTGACAAAATATTTGTGTTAATAAAAAGTTATGAATAAGTCTGAAAAAACAAAATCTAAAATACTTGAAGAGGCTAAAAAATTATTTTGGAACTATGGTTATTCAAATGTTTCTGTTCGTCAAATTGCTAAGGCTGCAAAAGTAGATGCTGCTCTTATTCCTCGCTATTATTTAAGTAAGCTTAATTTATTTAAGACCACTATAGGTTCATTTGATTGGGTTCATGATTTTGATATAAACGATGATAATATTATTGATGTATATGTTGGTTGGTTATTAGCAAGTATGGACATAAAAGATGAAACAACTGTTGTAAAAATGTTAATAATGAATTCATCTGACCCCGTTGTAGGAAATTTTATTAAAAATATTAATATAAAGAAAATGCGCAATCCTATTTTAAAAAAATTAAAAAAAGTTAGTCCTCTTCAATACGACCTTATGATTTCTGCTTTTATTGGAATTTCTCAAACAAGAAAAACTTTAAAAATGCCTACTCTGACTTCTTTAAAAAAAGCACAGTACGAAAAGATTTTAAAACATATTTTTAAAGGAGCTACTACTTTTAAAAGTTAGATTACGACCAAGTTTAACTGGTCGTAATTATTAAAAAATTTAATTAACTAATATCAAAACGATCAGCATTCATAACTTTATTCCACGCACTAATAAAATCAGTAACGAATTTATCATGATTATCAGATTGAGAGTACACTTCTGATAAGGCCCTAAGCTGAGAATTTGATCCAAAAACAAGATCAGTTCTTGAAGCTCTTCTTACTTTCTCACCTGATTGACGATCAGTAGCTTGATAAGAATTACTTCCTGTAGCATCCCACTTTACTGTCATATCAAGAAGAGTTGTAAAAAAGCTATTATCTAATTTTTCACTATCAGAGAAAATACCTCGATCATCAGAACTAACTCCAAGAGCACGCAAACCACCAACTAAGACAGTCATCTCTGGAGCTGTAAGTTCAAGTAAGTGAGCTCTATCTAACATTAATTCTTCAGGTGTAACTGTGAAGTTTTTCTTGAGATAATTTCTAAAACCATCTGCTTCAGGTTCAAGAACAGAAAATGATTCTACATCAGTATGTTCTTGTGTTGCATCACCTCTCCCAGGAGTAAAGGGAACAGACTTTCCAGAAGCTTTTTCTATTCCTAAATTACCTGCAAGCACAATGACATCTGCAACGCTAGCTCCAGTTTCAGAGGCAATACCTTCAAGAATTCCAAGTACTTTAGAGAGCTGTTCAGGTTTATTTACCTCCCAGTTTTTCTGAGGTTCTAATCTAATTCTAGCACCATTAGCACCGCCACGCATATCAGTATGACGATAGGTAGAGGCACTAGCCCAAGCAGTTTCAACCATTTCTTTTATTGATAAACCACTATCAGCAATCTTTGCTTTAACAGCATCAACATCATATTCTGCATTACCTGCTGGAATTGGGTCCTGCCAAATTAATGACTCTTCTGGTGACTCTGGTCCCATGTAACGAGTTTTTGGACCCATATCACGGTGAAGTAATTTGAACCAAGCACGTGCAAATGCATCTTGAAAATCATCTGGATTTTTATGAAAGTGTTCAGATATTTTTCTATATTCTGGATCTTCACGCATAGCCATATCTGCGGTTGTCATCATTGTTGGAACTTTTTTAGAAGCATCTTCGGCATCGGGCGCCATGTGATCTTCTTTCTGATCAACTGCATGCCAAATGTTTGCACCGGCAGGGCTTTTTGTTAACTTCCAATCGTATCCTAAAAGTAAATCAAAATAACCATTATCCCAAACTGTTGGGTTTGTTGTCCAAGCACCTTCAATCCCACTAGTAATTGCATCACTTCCTTTTCCTGACGCATGTTTACTGATCCATCCAAATCCCATTTCTTCCATTGGAGCACCTTCAGGTTCAGGGCCTACCAACGCAGCATCTCCTGCACCGTGAGCTTTTCCAAATGTATGACCACCAGCAGTAAGTGCAACTGTTTCTTTATCATTCATTGCCATACGACCAAAAGTTTCACGGATATCTCTCGCGCTTGCAAGAGGATCAGGATTTCCATCTGGACCTTCAGGGTTGACATAAATTAATCCCATTTGAACTGCGGCAAGAGGGTTTTCTAAAACACGGTCTCCTGAATATCTTTTATTAGTTAACCATTCTGTTTCAAGACCCCAATAAATATCTTCTTCAGGAGCCCATATGTCAGGACGGCCTCCACTAAATCCAAAAGTTTTTCCACCCATAGATTCAATAGCAACATTACCTGTAAGTATAAATAAGTCAGCCCAACTAATTTGATTTCCATATTTTTGTTTTATTGGCCAAAGGAGTCTTCGTGCCTTGTCTAAGTTTCCATTATCAGGCCAACTATTTAAAGGAGCAAATCTTTGTGCGCCAGTTCCACCACCACCACGACCATCAGCAGTTCTATATGTTCCTGCTGCATGCCATGTCATTCTAATAAAGAAAGGACCATAATGACCATAATCAGCAGGCCACCAATCTTGAGAGTCAGTCATCAAGTCGTTGAGATCTTTTTTTAAAGCATCATAATCTATATTTTTAAAGTGATCACGATAATTATAATCTTTGCCCATTGGATTAGACTTTTCATCATGTTGATGAAGAATGCTAATATCAAGTTGGTTAGGCCACCAGTCTCGGTTAGTAGTTCCTTCGCCGTTATTTCGTGTGTTTGCACCATGCATTACTGGGCATCTACTCTCAACATCCATTGTATATTTCTCCTTATGTAAACTATTTGAAGTTTTTCATTTTTGTATAATTATAAATATATAAAGAAATGTAATTAATGCAAAGGAAAATAGATCACATTTAGCTAAATTTTAGATTAAAATTTGATGGTTTCCAGTTCTTAGGAGCCAGCTCAAAATCTGCATAATCAAATCCAGGTGCTACAGTACAGCCAATTAAACTATATTCCCCGGTTGATCTCATAGCGAACCAATTGTTAGCCTCAACTACAAAATGAAAATTATTATCCCCACCTATAGTTATAGAAATAAAATCAATACCATCTTTGGAAGTATAAACAGTAAGGGGGTCACCTTTGTAAAAATGTAATATTTCATTTTTAGTCAATCGGTGCCAATGTGACCATTCATTTTTTCGAAGCATATAATAAATTAGACTAACATTATTATTTTTATCACGAAATGACTGAGAAAAGTGTCCACCTTCAGGGTGGGTGATCATTTCTAATTTTTTTATTAAGTGTTCAGATTCAGACATGAAAACTAGAAATTATATCAAATGACCAAGCTTCTTTACTTTTGTTGATATATATTTTTCATTATATTTATTGGTACTAGAGTAAAGTGGTACCCGTTGATTAACAACAACTCCCATAGCCTCAAGAGCTTTTAGTTTTTTAGGGTTGTTAGTCATTAAATCAACAGCTTTAATTCCAAGAAAGTTAATCATATCAGATACTATTTCGTATCCTCTTTCATCTTCTTTAAAACCTAATTGATGATTTGCCTCTACCGTATCAAAACCTTTGTCTTGAAGGTTATAAGCTCTAATTTTATTTGATAGGCCAATTCCCCTACCTTCTTGTTGCAAATAGAAAACTACCCCACGACCTTTTTCTGCAATTTGTGTAAGTGACTCAGTTAATTGATAGCGGCAATCACAACGCATACTAAAAAAAGATTCTCCTGTAATGCATTGAGAGTGTATTCTACTTAAGACAGGTTCATTTGTTAATAAATCGCCCATCCCAATTACTAAGTGATCTTTAGAGTCTTTCTCATCTGTAAATGCATGAACAGTAAATTCGCCTACATCTGTAGGTAGCTTGCTTGTTTCAATAAATTTTAGTTTTGATGTCATAAACAGATTATTGCTTTATGCCTTTAATTTTGATTGTAAATAAGATTATAGTTTTGTTGGATTAGGTGCATTTCCATAGACTTCTTTTGGGTCAAAAACCTTTTCTTTTTCTTCAAATTTTAAAACAATCGATCCACTTTTCTCTCCAAACGGAACGCTTCTATAAAAACAAGATCTATATCCTACATGACAACTTGCTCCACCTTGAACATCTACACGCAACCATACACAATCTTGATCATCATCAATTCTTATTTCTTTTATTTTTTGAACAAGGCCACTCGTCTTACCTTTGTGCCATAAAATTTTTCTACTTCGTGAAAAATAAACTGCTTCACCTAATGAAATTGTTTTTTTAAATGATATTTCATTCATATATCCTTGCATTAAGACTTCTCCAGAATTAAAATCAGTTGTTACAACTGGTATAAGTCCATCTTGATCAAACTTAGGAGCTAATTCAGTAGATTCTTCAACCTGCTCAATTGTTTTTCTTTGTTCAAATTTAATATCACTCATTAGTCAGTTCCTTTGCAATTTCTTTTGCGAAATAGGTTAAGATACCATCAGCGCCAGCTCTTTTAAATGATAAAAGAGACTCCTTTATTACCTTAGAATCTAACCAATTATTATCAATTGCACCTTTAATCATGGCATACTCACCTGAAACTTGATATGCAAAAGTAGGTACTTTGAATTCTGATTTTACTCTTTGAATTATATCAAGATAAGGCATGCCTGGTTTAATCATCACCATATCAGCACCCTCATTTATATCTAAAGCAACCTCTCTTAATGCTTCTTCGCTATTTGAAATATCCATTTGATAAGTAGATTTACTTCCACCTTTTAAATTTCCTGAAGAACTAATAGCGTCTCTAAATGGACCATAAAATTTAGACGCATATTTTGCTGCGTAAGAGAGTATTAACGTATTGTGAAAATTATTATCATCAAGAGCTTTTCTTATTCTTCCCACACGTCCATCCATCATATCTGATGGAGCAATAATATCACAACCTGCCCTAACTTGAATAAGGGCTTGTTTTTCTAATACTGCTAATGTTGCATCATTATCAACTATATCATTAATTACTAACCCATCATGTCCATGATTAGTAAAAGGATCTAAAGCAACATCACAAATAACACCAAGATCAGGAAAGTTTTTTTTGATTGATTTGATTGTTCGGCAAATTAAATTATTTTCATCAATTGCTTGAGAACCATTTTCATCTTTTAAAGCATTATCAATCTGTGGAAATAATGCGATAGCAGGAATTTTTAATTTAGCTGCAGTCTCTAATTCTTTTAAAATATTATCAATAGAATATCTAAAAACACCCGGCATCGAATTTATTTTTTCTGCAACATTACTTCCTTCACAGACAAATAATGGCCAAATTAAATCATCAATAGATAAACTATTTTCACCCACCATTCTTCTTGAGAATTCTTTCATACGAAGTCTTCTTAGTCGAGTGGTAGGAAATTGACCTAGATTAAATTTGGACATATTAATTAATTTGGTGAAAGTGATTCTGTCTTTAGATTGTTAATTAATACATCAAGTTTAACGACTGTTGTATTTTGGCTTCCTAAACGTCTAACAGATACAGTTTTTTCTTCTGCTTCTTTTTTCCCAACAGCAAGAATAACAGGTATTTTAGCACTACTGTGTTCGCGAATTTTATAACCAATTTTTTCATTTCTAGTATCTGTGTCTGCGCGTAATCCATTTTTAATCAACTGTCCTTTAACATCAAGAGCATATTTATCTGACTCAGACGTTATTGTTGCAACTACAATTTGAGAAGGAGATAACCATAATGGTAAATGCCCTGCATAGTGCTCAATTAATATTCCTGTAAATCTCTCTAGGGATCCAAAGAGGGCCCTGTGCAACATAACAGGAACTTTCTTTTGACCATCTTCAGCAATATATGTTGCTCCAAGCCTACCTGGTAAATTTAAATCTACTTGCAGTGTGCCGCATTGCCAATCACGGCCAATGGCATCTCGTAAAACAAATTCAAGTTTTGGACCATAAAATGCTCCCTCACCTGGATTAAGAGTATATTCAAGACCTGTAGCTTCCATCGCTTGCATTAATGCTTTTTCTGCTTTGTCCCAAACAGCATCTTCACCGACGCGCTTTTCAGGTCTATCAGAAAACTTTATCCTGACATCATTAAAGCCAAAATCTTTGTAAATACTCAGAATGAGATCACAAACAATTTTACTTTCTTCTGTAATTTGATCCTCAGTACAAAAGATATGTGCATCATCTTGTGTAAAGGCTCTAACACGCATTAATCCGTGCAATGCACCTGATGGTTCGTAGCGATGAACTTTTCCAAATTCAGCTAATAAAAATGGAAGGTCACGATAACTTTTTAATCCTTGTTTAAAAATTTCAACAGCACCAGGACAATTCATTGGTTTGATCGCATATATTTTTTCGTCTTTTGCTTCAGTCCTAAACATCATGTCACTAAACTTATCCCAGTGACCAGAAGTCTCCCAAAGAGATTTATCCATCATGTCAGGTGTATTGGTCTCTACATACCCTGCCTTATCTTGCCTGTTTCGCATATAATTTATTAAAGATTGAAATAACTTCCAACCTTTAGGATGCCAAAATACAGCTCCAGGAGCTTCTTCTTGAAAGTGAAATAAATCCATTTCTTTTCCAAGTTTACGGTGATCTCTTTTTTCCGCTTCTTCAATTTGTTGCAAGTGATTTTCCAGTTCCTTTTCATTTCTCCAAGCAGTTCCATAGATACGAGTGAGCATTGTATTATTAGAGTCACCTCTCCAATAGGCACCAGCAACTTTCATTAATTTAAAACCTTTACCAATCTGTTTGGTACTTATCATGTGAGGACCGCGACAAAGATCAAGCCACTCCCCTTGCTTGTATATTGTGATTTCCTCATCAGTGTCTAAATCTTTAATCAGCTCAACTTTATATTCTTCACCTTTTTCTTTAAAAAAATTTATCGCTTCATCACGTGACCAAAATTCTCTCGTAAATTTCTTTCCTCTATTGATAATCTCGTGCATTTTTTTTTCAATCTTAGGCAGATCAGAGAGAGTAAAAGGTTCTTTACGCGCAAAGTCGTAATAGAAACCATTTTCAATTGATGGTCCAATCGTTACTTGCGTTCCAGGAAAAAGGGATTGAACTGCTTCAGCCATAACATGCGCACAATCATGTCTAATAATATCTAGAGCTTCTTCATTTTCTCTTTTAATTATAACAACCTTACAATCTTGATTCAGCTCTAATGAAAGGTCACAAATTTTCCCATCAATTTGGATTGCCACTGACTCTTTAGCAAGGGATTTAGATATTTGATTTGCAAGATCAAAACCAGAGATACCCTTTTCTACTGATTTTGTATTTCCATCTGGAAAAGTAATTGTAATATTATTGCTCATGAGTCTTTTCGCCAAATAGTCCCGTTATTTGTATCTTCTATTTCAATACCTTTTATTTTAAGTTTGTCTCTAATTTCATCTGCCAGTTTAAAATCTTTGTCGCGTCTAGCTTCATTACGTTGATTTATCAACCCCTCTATTTCTTCTTTTTCAGGATTTGACGATTGATTGTAACCAAGCCATACATCAGGGTCTTCCTTCATTATTCCTAAAATTTTCCCAGCCGCGATAAGATTATTTTTGATATTAATTTTTTCATTTCTATTGGCCGTAGACAGTTTGTTGGTTAAAGTATTAAGATGGGCCAATAATTTAGGGGTATTTAAATCATCTAATAAGCTTTCCATAACGTAATTGGATAAATTTTCTGAAGTTAATTCTATATCTTGCAGATCTTTTAGAGAGCGATAAAGACGATCCAACATTTTACTGTTTTGATCTATTATTTCTTTAGTCCAGTTTAGAGGTTGCCTGTAATGAGCTGATAAAAGAGTTAATCTTAACACCTCTCCACTGTACTGATTTTTTAAATCGTGAACTAATCGAATATTGCCAATTGATTTTGACATTTTCTCTCCCTCAACATTTACAAAACCATTATGAAACCAAAAGTGTGCAAAATTATCAGGGTCATGATTTTTATGTAATGAGCAAGTTTGAGCAATCTCATTTTCATGATGTGGAAAAACTAAATCCATTCCACCGCTATGAATATCAAATGGAAGTCCTAAAGTTTTTTCAGACATCGCTGAACACTCTAAGTGCCAACCTGGTCGACCAAATCCCCAAGGTGATTCCCAACCTGGCATAGGGTCAGGCGATGGTTTCCACAAAATAAAATCAGCTGGATCTTTTTTAAAAGGTGCCACTTCAACTCTACTTCCAGCAATTTGTTCATCCCTGTTTCTTTTAGATAGAACACCGTATTTTGAATAGCTTGGAACATGAAATAATATATGGCCATTTTTTTCGTATGCGTTACCACTGTTTATTAATTTTGTAATAAGATTTATCATCTCTTTGATATGATCAGTTGCTCGCGGTTGAATATCAGGAAGTTGCACATTAAGATAACTCATATCTTCGTTATAAATTTTTGTATATTTTTTCGTTAAATTTTTAATGGGTTCATTGAGATCATGCGCTGCTTCTATAATTTTATCATCAATATCTGTGATGTTAGAAACATAGGTGACTTTATTAAATTGTGTTCGCAAAACATTTATTAATAGATCATTAGCAACTGCCATTCTTGCATTACCAATATGTGCAAAGTTATAAACCGTTGGTCCACATGCATAGACTCTGACATGGCTTTCATCTACAGGCTTAAATATTTCTTTAGTTCCTGTTAATGTGTTGTGAATTTTTAAGACCATAACTTAAGAGTGTTTAATAATTCAACTCTATTTCAACCGGCACTCCATGTTCCAACATTATTGCTGCTTTTTTAAACTTTGGAGGCCCTTTGGGATTGTAATTGTTGCTAAAAGCAAAGCCCTCTTTTGGTCTCCAAAAAAGACCTGTCTTCAATTCACCATCATTATCTTCATCATGATATATTACAAACGCAATTTGACCTTCGTGTATTTTTGAAAATGGCACGGTGACTTTCCCTTTACTTGCTTTTTTTCTGATTATTTCAATCGCCTGATCTTCATTAAGGAAAGCATCTTGTGAATCATATATAGCTACATGAATGTATCCTTTTTCATGCTCTACATTTGGAATTATTAGTGTCCCATGCGATAAAACTACGCTAGAGAAAAATAATACAAGCAAAAAAACAATTTTTTGAATAAAGGTATGTTTCATATATTTTACCTAATTATAATAGATTTACGTGCTGAACAATAAAGAATACCTCAATAAGATTTTTCAATCAAATAAACCACTAATAATATACAAAACTATTGGTGGATACGACGTTTATACTGATTTCAAAGAGAAGATCACTTTAAATTCTAAGAATTTTAAAAATTTTCTTAATAAGAAAACGTCCCAATCAACTTCTCCTATCAAGGAATTAAATTGTTATATTGGCTTTTTTGGTTTTCAGCTTTTATGTGAAAATATTAAAATTAAAATTCCTAAACAACAAAGTTTAAATTTTTATCCAGGACTTGTTTACAAACCCCAGACTATAATTAAAATTCGAAAAAATATTGTAATTAAAAGTTTATTAAAAAATTTTAGACAATTACAAACTTCAAAACCTGAAAATAAATATTTTTACCAAAAAAAATTTAATTTGAATTTAGATGAATCAAAATATTCTAATTTATTTAAACATTTTTCTAAAAAAATTCAATTAGGAGAAACATATCAAATTAAAATTTGTCAAACCTATTCAAATAAATCCAATATTGATGCTGTTAGTTTTTTTTGGAAATTAATGAGCATAAATGAATCTCCAGAAAGTTTTTTAATAAGAGATAAGGATTATAGTATTATCAGCTGCTCCCCAGAAACTCTTATTGAAAAAAAGAAGGATGTTATTATTACAAAGCCAATAGCTGGTACTCTAAATCGTACAAAAAAAATGACCAAAAAATTCGCTAATAACTTTTTTAAGAAAAATGAAAAAGAGAGCAAAGAGCATAATATGATTGTTGATATGGAGCGTAATGATTTATCACGCATATGTAAAACGGGTTCGGTAAAAATTAATAAATTAAAAACTGTCGAACAGTATAGGGACCTCTATCACTATGTCACCGAGATAAAAGGTAGGCTTAAGAAACGCATTACTAATCATGACATTATTTCTGCAATGATGCCCGGCGGATCCGTCATTGGTTGTCCAAAAATAAATACGATAAAACTTCTTAATGGCTGTGAAAAATTAAATAGGAATATTTATACTGGTAGTTTTGGTTATATAAATGCTAATGGGGACATGCGTTTTAATATTATTATTCGCTCAATCTTAAATTATAAAAAACGAGCTGAAATTTCAGCTGCAAGTGGTGTTGTTATCGACAGCAAACCCAAAAGAGAATATAAAGAAAATTATATTAAAGCGAAATCACTTTTAGATTTATTTAAAACATGATTTACGTAATCGATCACGAGGATTCCTTCACGTATAATCTTGTTCATCTCTTAGAGGGTTTTTCTCCAACTTATGTTTCTAATTATTATGATATTAATTGGCACCAATTAGAAAAATCTAAAATTATTATTTTTTCACCAGGCCCTGGTAACCCCTCACACTATCCTGAAACACAAAAAGTATATAAGAAGTACAAAGGGGATAAAAAAATTATAGGTATTTGTCTTGGTTTTCAGCAAATATTATATGGGGAAAATGCTGATATAGTTCCTCAAAAAAAAATATATCATGGTTATCAGTCTAAAATTAAAACTTTAAAAGAAAGTGCTTTATTTAAGCCTAATAAGGTTTTTTTAGCAGGGCGCTATCACTCTCTAAAGCTGAAAGAGCCTTTCAATTCTTCATCATTAAAAATAACGATGAGATGTGTAGAATCTAATGTTGCTATGGCTATAGAAGATACTATTAATAATGTATATGGTTTTCAATTTCACCCGGACTCTTTTTTAACTGTTGATGGTAAATTTCTCATTCAAAAAGTCCTACAATTATAACAGCTTTAATAGTGTTAAGTACGATCATTTGTGGGGGTCAAAAGGCGTTTTTACAACAGTCAGAGTTGTAGGAAGAAGTCCCAGATATATTTTTTTAAAAGAGCACTTATCGCAGTTAAATAAAAGTTTAAAAAAACAAAATATTAAATTTGCTCTAACCGAAAAAAAATTATTAGAGTTAATTCCAAATCAATTAAAGATAAAAAAATTTAATCACCTTCTTAGAATTGCTGTTAAACAAAACCTTATATCTATATCTCTTCGACCTCGACTAAAACCAAGCAATAATTTTCAATGCCAGCTTATTAATTATCAACGAGTGAATGCCAGAGTAAAAAATCTACACTATAAAAAAATATTATCTCTACAAAAAGATATTGATATGCAAAAAGAAGAAATCTTATTTTATAGCAAAAAGATGATCCTTGAAGGTTCTACAACAAACTTAATTATGATTAAGAATAATCAGATGATTATGCCCAAAGGTAATTATTATAAGGGTATAACAATGAATTATTTATTAAAAAAATTTACGAATAAATATATATTTAAATCCATAACCTCTTCAGACTTGTTGTCATCCGATGAATTAATTTTGGTTGGTTCTGGTAAAGGTGTAGTTAAAGTTTCATCTATTCCTCAAATTAAATGGTTTAGCTCTTCATCAAAAATGTTTAAAAGACTATCTTCAATATACGAAGCTCAATTAAAATTATGATATTTAATAAAAATAAATTTTCTATTGTGTCGCCAGCAATTATGGGAATTTGTAATGTTACCAAAGATTCTTTCAGTGATGGGGGAAAGAATTACAAAACATCTGATGCTTTAAAATCTATAAAGGGGATGATTGAAGAAGGGGCTCAAATTATTGATATAGGAGCGGAGAGCACTAAACCGGGAAGCGATCCAATAAGTTATAAAGAAGAAATTAGAAAACTATCTCCAATCTTAAAAAAATTACCTAAAGATCAATTTTTAATATCTATTGATTCTTCTAAAATTGAGACACAGGAATTTGCCTTAGAGAATGGGGTACATATCATTAATGATGTGTTTGGAGGTTCTAATGATTTGTTTCAGTTAACTAAAAAATTTAAAAATGGTTTAGTCTTAATGCATACCCCAGCCCTACCAAAAATCATGCAATCTAAAGTAAATTCTTATAAAAATGTTGTGAGTGATATTAAAAAAATTTTTCAAACAACTCTCAAAACAGTCGATAAATATAAAATACCCCACTCTAAAATTTGGTTTGATCCAGGCATTGGTTTTGGTAAAAATCTCTCACAAAACGTTGAAATCATGCAAAATATTCAACAATTTAAAATCAAAAAATGTGGCGTCTTATTAGGAGCATCTCGTAAGAGTTGGATCAGCGGTATTGATAAGAGTGATGTTAATAATCGTCTCGGAGGCTCAATAGCCTCAGCCCTTTATTGCTATAAAAAAGGGGTGAATATGTTTAGAGTACATGACGTTAAAGAAACCCACCAAACTCTTAGGGTGTATAAAAAATTATGTTTGATGTAGAAATTAAAAATCTAAAAATATTTGCAAATATTGGGATTACCCCAGAGGAGCGAAAGAAAAAGCAATTACTCAAAGTTACTTTAAATTTTAGTTATAGTGTAGCTAAAGGCAAGGATCTAGAAGCAATGAATAATCTAAAAGATTATTCAAAGATAGCTAAATCATTAAAACAATTTATTACTGAGTCATCTTGTGATACTTTGGAGAAACTCATTACCTCTTCTTCTCACATGTTAGCAAAAAAATTTAAGATTAAAAAAGTTAAAGTTAAAATTAATAAAACGGCAGTTGCTAAACGTTACGGATCAGAAACAGTTAGTGTATCCAACTAGTTATTATATCGCCTTAGGAACCAATGTTGGCAATTACAGAAATAATTTATCAAAAGCATTAGTTGAATTAGGAAAAATTGGTCATGTGGCTAAAGTTGCCCATGTTTACAAATCCAAACCTTACGGATATTTAAAGCAAAATTTTTTTTACAATACTATGGTTTGTTTGAAATCTGAAATGTTACCAAGCCAATTAATAAATAAAATACAATTGGCAGAAAGAAATTTAAAAAAAAATAAAAGAATTATTAATGGACCTAGAAAAATTGATTTAGATATTATTTTCTCTGATCAAAAAGTTTTTAAAAATAACAACTTAGTCATCCCACATCCACGTGCACAAGAAAGAGATTTTGTTCTATACCCTCTTTTGGATATTAATCCTTTCTTCAGACACCCAGTGTCTAAATTAACGGTGAAACAATTAATTAAACAACTAAAAGATACTTATATTGTGAAAAAATTAAGCTACCGCAACTTGCTGTAAGAAGTTTTTTAATTTCTTTGAAGAAATTATATTTTTAGAATTTTTGAGATTGCGCGATACATCAATGCCTTCAGGGTTTAATAAATTTATTATTTTATTAGCCTTTTCTTCATTTATACCTCCTCCTATAAAAACAGGAATAGATAGGTTTTTTATAGATTGAATTTGTTTTAAACACTTCATTAACGAATATGTCTTTATACTTCTAGTTTTATATACGTTGAGATCATAGTATATGATATTCACAATATTTTTAATATTATGAAGATATTTTATATTAAAATTTTCAGGATTAACTGCAATACCAATTTTTAACCTTTTAAATGTTTTACGTAAAAGTTGTAACTCGTCTTTCTTAAAGTGATATGAGCATGATATAGTTTTTGGTTTTGTAAAATCTATTTGTTTAATTAATTTATCTAAGGAAACATAGCGAGTTAGCAAAACTGATTCAATTTTATAATTTTTACATTCTTTAATTAGTATTTGTATTTTTTTATCCGTAGCAGTGTTTGGACCATTTAGATTATTGCTCGCAAATCCAAGTGATTTAATTTTATTTTTATAGGCTGTTTTGACAGACTGTGAATTTGTGATGCCGCAAATTTTTAATGATATTTTTTTCATTTTTAATATTTTATTATTATAAAATATCTGTAAACTAGTTTGTAAACCTATGTCATTAAATTTTTTTAGACGAGTTGCTTTTGGCCTCTCCCCAATTGATAAAAAGCCAGATGACCCTCTTCCTTGGGCATTAAGTCAGCTAAACACTGTCCCAGACCTTTTATGGCCTGGATCCATACCAGCAGAAAAAGAACTGAGAAAAAAATACGGTGAGTGGGTATATGGTGACAGAGAAGTTTTAAGAAAAAAATTTAAAAATGACAAAAATGAATACAAAAAAGCAAAAGATGACCTTAGGTTAAAAACAGGTGAGAGATACTTTGAGTTGAATGAGCATGCCATTAGACATTATCAAACAAAATTTAGTCAGCAACCTGTCTTTGAGCGTTTTTGGCTTTTCTGGGGAAATCACTTTGCTATCAGTGAAAAAGATTTTTTAGCTGAGTTTAGTACAGGGCCTTATCAACGAGAAATTATTAGACCAAACATGGTTAAAACTTTTGAAGAAATGGTTCATTCAGTAACAACATCATGGTGCATGATTCATCATCTTGATAACTCAGAGTCTGTGGGGCCAAACTCTAGAAGAGGATTAGAATCAAGAGATACCATTAATGAAAATCACGCTAGAGAATTATTAGAGTTACATACCGTTTCCCCGTCTGCAGGTTATACTCAAGAAGATGTAATTCAATTAGCCTACATTATGACTGGGTGGGGACATAAATGGAGTAGAAAAAATTTAGAAACTGGAGATGTTTGGTTTGATCAAGAAAAGCATCAAAAAGGAGAGAAGCAAGTTTTAGGTGTTAAATATAAAAATGATGCAAAAAGAGAGCTTGCTAAAGTTATTCATGATCTTGCAACTCATCCAGTTTGTATCGAGTTTGTATCAACAAAATTATGTCGACATTTTATTACAGATGAACCAACTGTAGAAATGATTAATCCTGTTATTGAAGCCTGGAATAAATCTAATGGTAATTTAATTGAAATTCATAAGGCGGTGATAAAGCAAGCCTTTAAATATAATGACACTACACATAAATTTCATCCTCCAGAAATATGGCTTATGCAATTATCAAGAATGTTTGATTTAAATATTCCTTTATCTGCAGATAGGATGAATTATAATTTTAAATCAAGACCAACTAATAGACAGAGGCAGTTATCTTGGATACTTAGAGAAATAGGACATTCACCCTATCGAGCTAAACAACCAAATGGCTGGAGTGATGTTGAGGCAGATTGGGTGTCGCCCGAATTACTATTACGGCGGTTTTGGTTTGCTTCAGTGGAGCTTCCACGGTTAGTTAAATCTGAAAATCAATTACATGATTTTATTATAAGTTGCCTTAAGAATAATTTTAATAATTATGAAAGTATGACTTCTCTTATTCATCAATTTAGATTTGGGACAACGGAAAAAGATTTAGGAAGAAAATTTGGAGTCATTTGTAATTTACCAGGAGTATTAAAAGTATGAATTGTACAAGAAGAAATTTTTTAATTGGAGGCTCAACAACATTATTTCTCTCTGGATTTTTTCCTAAATTAAGCTTTGCTTCAATGCAGAAAAAAAACCTTATAATTATTTCTCTTCGTGGGGGGATGGATGGTTTAACAGCAGTACCAGTAATTGGAGATAAAAGATTAAAAAAATTAAGAAAAAAACTTATTTTAGAAGATGTTCTTAAATTGAATAGTGATTTTGGTTTACATCCTAAATTAGAAATTTTTCATGAACTATGGCAGAACGACAAAGCAGCATTTGTGCATGCAACAAACATTCCTTACACTGGCAGATCTCATTTTGATGGGCAAAACTTAATGGAAACAGGTGCTCATATTCCGTACAAAGAAAAAACAGGATGGCTTGGTAGAGGTTTATTGGCATCAGATATTGTTGGCAAAGGGTTAGCTATATCTTTACCGATGCCACTTTTATTGCGCGGTGTTCCACAAAATAATAACTTTTTCCCCTCCCCAGATTTTGTAGAGACAAAATTAATAGATCAAATTTATGACGAATTCAAAGGTGATCATAATGAGCTCATTAAGTCTACACTTGATACAATCAGACAAAGACCACTATCAATGCAAATTGCAACAGACTCGGATGATAAAAAAAAACTTGCGCAAGAAGCTGCTAAGCAACTTAAAGATCAAAGCGGTCCACGTGTAGCCGTTTTTGAATTAGATGGATTTGATACGCATGCTGCCCAAGGGGGTGTTGATGGAGCTCATGCAGATGAGCTAGAAGAGGTAAATGAAATTGTAAAAATATTGTATGAAAATCTTGGTCAAGCTTTTGATAACACTCTTATTTTAACGCTTACAGAATTTGGCAGAACAATTAAACAAAACGGAGGTTATGGGACAGAGCATGGCTATGGAAGTGCAATATTAATGGCAGGTGGTTTGTTAAAAAAATCACAGGTGTATACAGATTGGCCTGGTTTAAAAAAGAAAGAATTATTTGAAGGCAGAGATCTAAACTCAACTATTGATTCAAGGGCTGTTTATAATTCAGCCATGTCTATGTGTTTTGATAAGGATCCAGAATTTTTACGCAGAGAAGTTTTCTGGGGTGATGACCTACCTGATTTAACAGAAGAATTGTTTAAGATTTAGAAATAAATAATTTTTTTTGTTTTTTCATGTTAAACGAAGATATGATTTCAGAAAATTTTGAAAAGCTTTTTCAAGCTGCAAAAGATGTTAGAGATAATGCACATGTTCCTTATTCAAAATTTAAAGTAGGTGCTGCATTTCTTACAGAGGACAATTCAGTTATTGCAGGGTGCAATGTTGAGAATGCAGCATACCCACAATCTCAATGTGCAGAAGCAAGCGCAATAGGAAATCTTGTAGCAAAGGGTTTTACAAAAATTAAAGAGGTAGTGGTGATCGGTTCTGGAGATTTACTTTGCTCACCTTGTGGAGGGTGCAGGCAAAGATTAAGAGAGTTTGCAGCACTTGATGTTAATATTCATATGTGTAATGTTAATGGACATATCAAAACATCAACACTAGAAGATTTACTTCCTGACTCCTTTGGTCCAGAAAATTTATAATGCATTCTTCTTCAAAAGTTTTTTTAGAAACAACAAATACGCAGCCAGAAATTGCAGTTATTTTGGGATCAGGGTTAACAAATTTTTTTGAACAACAAAATATTATTAAAGAAATACCGTATACCGACCTTTCAGATTTTCCTCAACCTACAGTAAAAGGTCATGCAGGAAAATTAGTTCTAGGAAACATAGCTGATAAAAAAGTAGTGTGCATGTACGGTCGGTCCCATATCTATGAAGGACATGAACCAAATAGTCTCGCGAAACCAATTCGTGTATTAAAAGATATCGGGTGTAAACTTTTAATTGTTACCAACGCAGCAGGAAGCCTTGATGAAAAAATGCCAGCGGGAAGTTTAATGGCTATATCTGATCATATTAATTGGAGTGGTTACAACCCTTTGATTGGAAAAAACCAAGATGAGTATGGACCTAGGTTTCATGACATGAGCGATGGTTACCATAAATTTTATCGCGATCAATTGCTTGGAATTGCCAACAAAACTAACCAACAAATTTTTGAAGGTATTTATTGTATGTATTCTGGTCCAAATTTTGAAACACCAGCTGAAATAAATGCGCTAAAAGTTATTGGTGGCAATGCTGTAGGCATGTCAACAGTGCCGGAGGTATTAGTGGCTAATCATTGTAACCTTCCAGTAATAGCAATTAGTGTCATCACTAATTTAGCAGCAGGAATGAATAAAACTAAACTTAGTCATAAGGAAACTCTCGAAAATGCCAGTCTAGCTGAAAATAATATTCTTCAATTAATTAAAAACTTTATTACAGAAGTGACATTTGATGATTCCACAGGAAATAATTAGAAAAAAAAGAGATAAGAAAGTTCTTTCGAAGAAAGAAATTTCTTTATTTGTAAAAGGTTTAACCGATGGGTCTTTTTCGGATTCACAAGTTGCAGCGATGAGCATGGCAATTTTTTTAAATGGCATGATTCCTGAAGAAACAGTTAATTTAACTGAAGCAATGACAACTTCAGGGGATACGATTAATTGGGCTGGTGTTGTTGATACTAATTTAGTTTGTGATAAGCATTCCACCGGTGGTGTTGGAGATAAAACAAGTGTTATTCTTGCACCTATTTTAGCAGCCTGTGGATTATTTGTCCCAATGATTTCTGGAAGAGGTCTTGGACATACGGGGGGAACGTTAGATAAATTTGATTCAATTCCTGGGTATAATACACAGCCAGATTTAGATACTTTTAAGAAAGTTGTAAAAGAAATTGGCTGTGCAATTATAGGTCAAACTTCAAACTTAGCTCCTGCTGATAAAAAATTATATTCAATTAGAGACATTGTAGGCACAGTAGAATCTTTGCCGTTAATTACATCGTCCATACTATCTAAAAAAATTGCATCAGGTTTAAAGACATTAGTTTTAGATGTGAAGGTAGGGAACGGATCTTTTAATAGCACTATAGATATAGCAAGAGAATTATCCCACTCACTTGTAAAAGTAGCAAAAGGAGCTGGCTTACAATGTGAAGCAATCATAACAGATATGAATCAAGTTTTAGGAAAGAGCGCTGGGCATATTTTGGAAATGTCTGAGTGTATTGATTTTTTAAAAAACCAAGAAAAAGAATCTAGACTGGAAATAATCACATATGAGTTAGTGGCTTCAATTTTAATGATGTCCCAAAATCTCTCAAAAGAAGATGCTCTAAAAAAAATTGATACTGTAATATCCAATGGTCAAGCAGCAGAAAAATTTGAAAAAATGGTTCACGCTTTGGGAGGTCCTTCTGACATTATGTCATCATATGATAATCATTTAAAAATAACAGCTATTAAAAAAGATATTTTTTCAAAACAACCGGGATGGGTAAAGGAAATTAAAACAAGAGATTTGGGATTAATTCTTATCGAGTTAGGCGGAGGAAGAAAACAAGTGACGGATAAAATTAATTTTAATGTTGGTTATGATCATGTGTTAAGAATTGGTGATAAAGTGGATACTAGCACACCTCTTTTGACAGTTTATACTAATTCAGAAGATGATTATGAAAATGTTAGAAAGAAAATTGAGGATTGTTTTATAATAGCTGATATGGAGATAAGTGCACTTCCATATACGTATGAAGTAATCAACTAATGAGCACACAATTAAAAATTAATGAAGATCTAATCAAATACCTTCAAAACGTAGGGTACCGAAATGACCCTCTTGTCGATGAATTAGAAAAGGAAACCAAAGCACTGGGCAAAGTTGCCCAAATGCAAATTGCCAAAGAGCAAGGACAATTTTTAGAAATTATTGTAAATATATCGAAAACCAAATCATGTTTAGAGATTGGAAGATTTACAGGGTTAAGCACATTATATATGGCCCGAGGACTTCCCACTGATGGTAAAATTATTACTGTTGATAATTCAGAAGAGTTTTTAGCATTGGCACAAAAATACTGGGACAAGGATGGTCTCACTTCAAAAATAGAATCTATTATTGGATCAGGTGTGGATGTGATGCAAAGTTTAATTGATCGTCAGCACACCTTTGACATGATTTTTATTGATGCAGATAAAAATAACTATCCAAATTATTATGAATTATCTCTGAGTTTAGTTCCATCAAATGGAATCATAATTATTGATAACATGCTATGGCACGGTGATGTAGCTGATACTTCTAAAAATGATTCACAAACAAAAACTATTCGTGATTTAAGTTTACAAATTAATCAAGATGATAGAGTGGAATTTTCTTTACTCCCATTATCTGATGGTCTTTCGTTTATACGAAAAAAATAATTTTCTTACTTGAAATAATTGTAACAATTCCCATATTTTAATTATTGGTATGCCATTGTGGGTGCCAATTTTAACTTGCTTAATAAGGAGTTTTTATGACAAGAAACCTATCCGTATGGAATTCGCTTAGACCATTTTCAGTTGGATTTGACTCAATTTTCGAAGAATTTGATAGAATGTTGGAGTCTACAGAGCGACACAATTCAAATTATCCACCATATAATATTCACAGAATAAATGAGAATAATTATAAAATAGAAGTAGCTTTAGCTGGGTATTCTAAAGATGATATTGAATTAGAGCTTAAAGAAAATAATCTGACTGTTCGCAACAAACAAAAAGAGAAAGTTGTGAATGAAGAAGGAAATGGAGTTATTCATAAAGGAATTTCTACTAGACAATTTGAACGATCATTTACTATTTCAGAAGATATAAAAATCAAGAATGCTGAATTGTTAAATGGTTTATTAAATATTGATTTGGAAAGAATTATTCCAGAAGAAAAGAAAGCAAGACTAATTCCTATTAGTTAAACTTACGAGATAGGGGGCGAGAGCCCCCTGTTTTAGAATTATTCTAAATTCAATAACATTGATTTTTGATTACTCGCCTTAATAAATAATAAATAACTTTACTCTTATTCAAAAAATTCATACTTAATAGCTTGTATGTTTCTACTCGTGGTTGAAAAGTTGTTGCAGGTACCAGCGCAATTTTTCAACCCTATATAGTATTTTTATGTTGGCTCTTCAAAATGTTGTAGATCTCGTTAAGAATGATTTTTATCAAAAAAATACAAAAGATAAATGCCATGATTTTTTTACTCTTCTGCTTTAACGCATGCGATAAGCTTAGAAATTGCTTCATCTACCTATGCTGATAAATGCTTATCTTATGAAATGTTATGTAAAAGGATACCTCCTAAATTAGGGTGTAGATCAACAATATATTCAACACTGAACAACGCTGTCAGCAAAGGTTTTTTTGTAAAACAATATTCAAAGAAAGATAGAAGAGTAAGGTCTTATTGTTTATCCGAAGAGTATTCTCTGATGCTAACTCGATGGTACTTGCGATCAAAAGAAATATTTTTCTAATTAAAATTTAATTAGAATAATTCTAAACATAATCAATTTTCATTACTTTTCCTTAACAATTTTTTTTATATTATTTTCTTTATGTTTTTAGATTAAAAAGTTTTTAGATTCTCAATAAGAGGACGCGGGGGCTATAAATACAATAGTTCCAGCTAATTTCGTTATTCAGCTCCCGCACTTTAAAAAATTGATTTAGAGAAAATTATGAAAAAATTTGTTATATTTGTTACTTCACTCCTGATAGCTTTCAGCTTTACTAAAACTGTATTAGCAGACGGCCATCAAATTTATGGGCCTTATCCAATTACTTTAAAAGGTTATGATGGAGATAAAACAAACTCAGTAAAGTATACTGGTCAAATGGCCAGACATGCACTTCATGATAGTTTGAAAGCATTAGTTAAAAGTGGTGATGTTGCTAAAATGATGGCATATTACAATGGTGAAGATGGTCTAGCAATTGTTGCCCCTGCTTCAAAAGGTGATTTTGTAATTAAGCAGACTATGGTTTCTGAAATAGGTAGCGGAAACTTATCTGGTAAAATGTACAAAGGATATATCCCTGGTTGGGGAAATTTAACAGGTCCTGAGGCTATAGAGCACATGATCACAAAAGCGGGTGAAGTTGAAGGTGGTTTTGATCCTAATACTGGAATGGATTATACTCAACTAATTTCAAAATTTGCCATGGGCGCTGTTTTCTACAACCAAGCAGTAAATAGTTATCTTGGTAGTAAAATGGAAATAGGTCAAAAGCCAAACAGTGAACCTTATAAGGAAGGTGCTTATTATACTGGTAAAGAGCATAGCTGGGATGAAGCTTTTGGATATTGGGGTTCTGCTGCACATGCCTTAACTTTAAGCGCGGAGCAAAACTATAATGTCGCAAAAAAGAAAGACATGGCTTCCGCTGACTTTAATGGAGATGGTGTTGTAGATGTGTATTCTGAATATACTTATGCGCATGCTTATTATGCTTCAAGTTATGATAAAGGTGGTAAAACAAATTACCTAGCAACTATCAATCAAGCATTTATTGATGGCAGAGAAATTATCAGAGACGCAGGTGGAAGAAACTTAAACTTCTCTGAAAGAACAGCACTTCTTGCTGAAAGAGATATCATTAGAAACAATTGGGAAAAAGTTATAGCTGAATCTGTATTTAAATATGCTGGATCGGTTTATAAAGATATCGTTGCTCTTGAAACTATAGTTGGTGCTAATGGTGATACAGCTGATGCTTTTAGAACTTATGCTAAGCATTGGGGTGAGTTAAAAGGATTTGCTTTAGCACTTCAATGTGGACCTACAGATCTTGGAGAAACTTCTGTTAAAATGAATCGTATGATGGGCTTTGGTCCTGTACTTTTAAATGCTTCTCAAGTCGTTGGGGTAGACTCTTCAGGTAATTATATCAAAGACCAAGCGCAAGAATGGTCAGAGTTTAAACTTCATATGCTTAAAATTCAAAAATTAATGGTTGATGAATTTGGTATAGAAGCTAAAGCCAATGACCAATTAGCAGAAATGACTGCATTAGCTGATTCACTAGGATCGTCTGATTCAGCTGAGAATGACTAATTAATTTTTTTAGTGCGGCTCTTTTATTAAGAGCCGCATATTACTATAACTATGGAAATATTTACTGATTATATAAACAATATAGGGAATCAATTTTTAGATCCCAAAAAAAGAATTTTTTTAGCATACATTTTCCTCTCTTTTCTTATTGCCCTTTTTTGGTTTATTTACATAAAAAAAATTAATCTTAAAAAGGCACTTATAAAAATATTTGATAGAAAAATTTTTTTCTCACAATCAGCTAAATCTGATTATAAAATATTTTTTATCAATCAATTTATAATGTTGTTGATATCCCCACTTCTTATAACCCAGATAACAATAGCAACTGCTCTTTACTTTTATTTTCATTCAATTGAATGGCTAAACCAAGGGATGTATTCAGGGGTAACACCAATAATTGTTGTTATTTCCTTTACTCTTTTTCAATTCACGATTGATGATTTTAGCAAATATATAATTCATAATTTTATGCATAAATGGCCTATATTATGGTCCCTTCATAAAGTTCACCATTCAGCAACAGTGCTCACACCTATGACAGTTTTTAGAACACACCCGTTAGAAGCAATTATTTTTTCTTTGAGGAGCTCGGTCACGCAAGCAATTAGCATTTCTTCTTTTATCTTTTTATTTGGCAATACCGTAAGCTTATATACAATATTAGGTGTAAACATTTTTGTTTTTATATTTAATGTTCTAGGTTCTAATTTAAGGCATTCACATGTAGGAATTCAATATTGGAAATGGGTAGAGTATATTTTTATCTCACCAGCCCAACATCAACTCCATCATTCTATAGCAAAGGAACATCATGATAAAAATTTTGGTGCCGCATTAGCAATTTGGGATTGGCTTTTTGGTTCACTACATCATTCTGTAGATTTTGAAACTTTAGAACTTGGTATTAAAAAGAATCAAGAAGATGAAAGTCATGAATTGAAATCATTATATCTAAATCCATTTTTTGAAATCAAAAATTATTTTGTCAAATATTTTAGTTTTTTAAGCAAAAAACTTTACTTAAATCTTTATAAAAGGAGTTACTCTAATGAAAAAAAATATAATTAATATTCTATCAGTAATTTTTATTACATGTTTTTCAATTAACCTTTTTGCTAAAGAAATTAATATTTATTCACATAGACAGCCTTTTTTAATCAACCCTTTTTTGGAAGAGTTCACAAATGAAACAGGAATAAAAACTAATGTTATTTATTCAAAAAAAGGTCTTGCGCAGAGACTGCAATCAGAAGGTGAAAATAGTCCAGCTGATGTAATTTTAACTGTAGATATTGGAAGACTATATATTTATTCAGACCTAGATCTTCTGGCTCAAATAAAGTCTGATAAATTAATTAAAAGCATCCCATTTTATTTAAGAAGCCCTGATAATTATTGGTTTGCACTATCAAAAAGAGCAAGAGTTATAGCTGTAAATAAAGATGTTATTAAAGACGGGGAAATAACACGATTGGAAGATTTGGCAGACCCAAAGTGGAACGGTCAAATTTGTTCGAGACCAGGAAGTCATGTTTATAATAGAGGAATTATGGCTTCTGTTTTAGCTGAATACGGAGAGGTGAAAGCTGAAGAATGGGCAAAAGGTATGGTAAATAATTTTGCAAGACGTCCACAGGGAAATGATAGAGCGCAGATAAAATCTATATATGAAGGTGAGTGTAACATAGCAATAATTAATAATTACTATTATGGAAAATTAAAATTCAGTGAAGATCCTGAGCAGAGAAAATGGGCTGAAAAAGTAAAACTAGTTTTTCCTAATCAAGCTGAAGGAGATAGAGGGGCGCATGTGAATATATCTGGTGGAGGTGTAGCAAAATACTCTAAAAACAAAGCAGAAGCTATTAAACTTTTAGAATTTTTGACTAATGAGAAAGCTCAACAATTATACGGGGAAATCAATTTTGAGTATCCTGTGAATGTTAATATTTCACCAAGTAAAGAGCTTAATTCTTGGGGAAAATTTAGAGAAGACCAAGTGCCTATTATTAAAATTGCAGAACTTGCACCCTTGGCCCAAAAAATAATTGATAGAGTTGGCTGGTAATCTATAACATCAAGTGTTTTGATATATTGGAATAAGTCATCTATATTTGCTACTTTTATTGCATTAATTATTATAGCTCCGATATTTGCAATCTTTTATTCAGCTCTTCTAGGAGATACTTCTTTATGGCCTCATTTATTTTCTACGGTATTACCACGTTATATTTCAAATACTGTTATCTTGATGATAGGAGTTGGAATATTAAGTTCTTTATTGGGTGTATCTACAGCATGGGTAGTAACAAGGTATAATTTTTTTGGAAGAAGTTTTTTTGAGTGGGCTTTATTATTACCAGCTGCGGTGCCTGCTTATATTATTGCTTATACATACACAGATTTTTTAGAGTATGCTGGCCCTGTACAAAAAATTATAAGAGAATTTTTTAATTTTCAAAATGCAGAAGAATACTGGTTCCCAGAAATACGATCAATGGAAGGTGCAATATTTGTAATGTCATTTGTTTTGTATCCCTATATTTACATGACAACTAGAGCTTCTTTTTTAACCGTCCCAATCTCTTTTTTTCAAACAAGTATGATATATGGAAGAAATACTTTTTTTAGTGTTGCTTTACCTCTTGCAAGGCCAGGCATTATAGCAGGTTTAGCTTTGGTTTTAATGGAGACTGTATCAGACTTTGGAACAGTTGAGTATTTTGCTCTTGAGACATTAACATTAGGAGTTTTTAATGTGTGGCTTGGAATGAATAGTTTATCAGGAGCTTCCCAAATATCTTCTGTCTTATTTGTTTTTGTTGTTGTCTTGTTAACCATTGAATATCTTGCAAGAAGGAACCAAAGATTTCACGAAAAAAGTAGCGGCCAAAATATGATAGAGTCAAAGTCATCATCAAATATTCATAAAATAATATGTTTTTTTATTTGCCTAATCCCTATTATAATTGGATTTGTGATCCCTGTGTCTGTATTATTAAATTTTATACTCAGTGGTTTTTCTATTATTGATTTTAAACAAATTTTTTACACATCTTTTTTTAGCATTACTTTAGCTTTCACAGGTGCTTTTTTTGTAATGCTTGTCTCAATTTTTTTAATTATAATTTCTAATTATAAATCAAATAATTTACAAAAATCGATAATCTTTTTAGCATCATGCGGTTATGCATTACCAGGAACAATTTTGGCTGTTGGAATGGTAATTTTTTTAGGGTGGATTAATGAATATCTACATTTTCACCTTAGTTATTTTGCAGGTGGATTTATTGTTTTAATATTTGCTTACATAGTTAGATTCTTAGCGGTAGGTAATGCATCTATCAGATCAGGAATTTTAAAAATTCATCCAAATGCTATGGATGCATCTTTAACGATGGGTGCTGGATTTTTTAGAGGGGTAAAAATTGTAATTATGCCTTTAATATTATCCAACATATTAATTGGAGGAATATTAGTTTTTGTAGATATATTGAAAGAACTTCCTATTACTCTTTTGTTACGTCCATTTAATTTTGAAACCTTGGCCACATATGTTTATCAATATGCTTCTGATGAGCTTTTACAAGAGTCTTCATTTGCTGCTCTTATTATTGTTGTAGTAGGTTTAGGGCCAATAATATTTTTGAATTCAGCATTACAAAGAGTATCACAAAAAAAAGAAAGTATTTAATTTTCAAAAACAAAAGTATGTTTTTCATCTACTGAAATTTCGACTGCTGAAGATTGTTTAGGATTAAATTCTGGAGGCATATGGCTATGGACATGAACAATTTCATTATCATTATTCAATACTGATAAATGTATAAAACTAAATGATCCCATTAATTTTGAAGCCATAACAGTTCCTTTAATTCCATTAACAGGTGTAGGTTGTTCACTTAATTTTATTCCTTGAGGCCTGATGTGAACAGTTACATTTTTGTTTTCATACTTAGAGTCTACTTTTACATCACCAACTGGAGTAGTAACAATAGAGTTATTTGCATTTCCTTTAAAGACATTTGTTTCACCAAAAAACCTTGTCACATATTCATTTTTGGGGGTATTATATAAATCAGCTGGAGCGCCAGATTGAATGATTGAGCCTTTATCATCCATTATATTTATTTGATTAGAAATAAACATTGCTTCAAATGGGTCATGTGTAACTATTATTGTGGAGACATTAGAGCTTTGTAATAAATGAAGTGTGTCATCACGTATCTCCTCCCTTAAGTTTAAATCTAAACTTGAAAAAGGTTCATCTAGTAACAATAAAGCAGGATTGGAAATTATTGATCTTGCGAGAGCAACTCGTTGCTGTTCACCACCACTTAATTCATGTGGATATTTATCTAATGAGTCAGGAAGCTTGACAACATCAATGATATCATCAATCTTATATATAGAGTTCTTAAAATTAATTGGGTATTTAAGATTTTCTTTTACCGTTAAATGTGGAAAGAGAGCATAATCCTGAAAGAGAAAACCAATTCTTCTTTTTTCAGTTGGTAAATGTTTATTTGCTGAACTTACCTCTTGATCATTTATCAGTATGTATCCATTTTGAACTTTATCTAAACCAGCAATTAATTTCAGAAGTGTAGTTTTGCCACTCCCTGATGGTCCAAGAATACAAGCTATAGAATCTTTTTTAAGCTCAAAATTAACATTATTTAAAATAGATTTATTGTTAATTTTATGGCTAAGATTTTTTATATTTACTGCCAACATTAAGCGCTTATAGCAGGGTACTTTGCATTAACAAGAGGTATCCATCCTTTTAAATTATTGATTCTATTATCAGGAGAAGGATGCGTGCTGAAAAATTCTGAACGCCCGGAGTCACCCATATCTTCTTTCATACGTTCCCACACTTTATACGACTCATTAATATCATAACCTGCTAAACTAGAAAAAATTAAACCCAGATAGTCTGCTTCTGATTCTTGCTTTCTATTAAAGGGGAGATCTAATCCAAATTGACGAACATAACCAGCTGCTTTAGGGAGTCTCTGCCCCAAAACTAACCGTTCTAAGGCTATGATTCCAAGATCTGTTACCATAGCAGTACTTGCTCTTTCAGCTGAGTGTCTTGCTACTGCGTGTGCTATTTCATGTCCCATAACAGAAGCCACACCATCAGCATTTTTTAAGATGGGTAAAATGCCTGAGTAAAAAGCAATTTTACCTCCAGGCATACACCATGCATTTTTTGTTTGATCATCATCGACTAAAATAAATTCCCATTGAAAGTTTGAAGTTGGGTTTTCTTCTCTATTTGTTTCATAATAAATATTAATTGCATCACGAATTTTAAATCCAATATCAACAATTTGATTATACTCTGAAGTGCCAGTTATTAATTTTGATTGAGATTTAAAATTGTTGTATGCAGGAAAAGTTCTTGAATATAAAAAATCATCCGACATGATGTTAATTTGTTTTCTTTCAGATAATGCAACTTCAGTACAAGATGGAAGAATTATGGATGATGCACAAACACAAGAACATCCATAAACAAATTTTCTTCTTGATATGTTATTAAAAACTGACATTAATTTCTAAATATAAAAAACACATAATGAACTCAACTCTCCATATACCAAAAGCAGAAATTCATGTCCATCTTGAGGCAACAATAACACCATCTTTATGTAGAAAATTTGCTGAACGAAATAAAGTTAAGTTATCTGCCGACATTTTTGGCTCTGAGTATGCATATCAATGGGAGGATTTTTATGATTTTATTAAAAGATACGATATTGTGACTGGTGTTATTTATACCCCAGAAGATTATTATGAATTAACTTATGAATATTTAAAAGAATGCGCTTCCTACAATGTGCTTTATGTTGAGGCGATGGTTTCCTCAACACATGCCAAAGCAAAAGGGATGACTTACCATTCTTTTTTAGATAGTGTTCATCAAGCATCTCAAGATGCGGAAAGAGATTTTGGTATTGTTTCAAGATATTTAATGAATGGAATACGGCATTTGGGAGCTGAGTCTGTCCAAGGAACAGCCGAAGAAGTTCTTAGTAATCCTCACCCAGCTCTTGTAGGTTTTGGTTTAGCAGGTGATGAATTACATTTTCCACCACATTTATTTACCAAAACTTTTGACATGTTAAAGCAAGAATCATATCCCATAACAGTTCATGCTGGTGAATGGGATGGACCAGAAAATATACGTAATGCCATTCATCTTTTACATCCAACTCGATTAGGTCACGGCGTTCGTTCCATTGAAGATTTAGATTTAGTAAAAGAAATTATCGACAAAGACATTGTTTTAGAAACATGTCCTACAAGTAATATTGCAACAAAGATTTATGAAAATTATGAAATGCATCCTGTAAAAAAATTGCATGATTTAGGTGTAAGAGTAACTGTTAATTCGGATGACCCTCCTTTTTTTAATGCAACAATTCAAGGTGAATACGAAGCCATGGTGGGTATTGGTTTTGCTGAAAATGAACTTGTATCCATGACACGCAATGCTATCGAGTCTTCTTTTTTAGAAGAGGATAAAAAAAATAAAATTTTAACTAAATTAGATTAGATAACTTTACTAATGGTCTTGCACCATAATGAGATATTATCTCTGCTGCTGCGATAGATGCATAGTTTCCACAAGTAGTAAGATCTTTTCCTTTTGCCATACCAAATAAAAAACCACCCGCATACAAATCTCCTGCCCCAGTTGTATCCACGACTCTATCAACTTGCACAGGATTGATTTCGATCACCTCATTATTGTTTACAATAACAGAACCATCAGCGGATCTTGTGATAGCAACAATCATATTTAATGATTTTGCATATTCTACAGCTTTCTCAAAACTATCAGTTTCACACTGCGCTTTAATTTCATCTTCATTGGCAAATAAAATATCTACATCATTTTCTATAAGTTCTTTGAAGGAATCTCTATGTCTATCAACACAAAACAAGTCTGATAAAGTAAAGGCAATTTTTTGATTATCTGACTTACATATATCAACCATTTTTTTCATTGCCATTTTGGCATCTTGATTATCCCACAAATAACCTTCTAGATAAGCAATCTTATGATTAGTTATATGAGCTGGTTGAATATCATCAGGTCCAATTAAAGTACCTGCCCCCAGAAAAGTACACATAGTTCTTGTTCCATCATCTTCAACAAAAATAGTACAACAACCAGTAGAAATATCAGGTGAAGTAAAACCAAGAGGGAATTGTAGACCTTCTCTGACCATATCTTTCTGAAGAAATATTCCTACTTCATCATTTTTAATTTTACCAATAAAGCTACCATTGCCACCAAAAGAAGTGATACCGAACATCGAATTTCCAAGAGATCCTCCACCAGCCATTTCTTTAATAGAATAGTTATTATGAAGAGAACTTTTTAAACCTTCATCGATTAAATTCATGGAGTCACGATTTAAGTTATTTTTTTCAACCTCATTTTTATTTGAGGGGATGATAGCATCCACCATAGCGTTTCCAATGCCAACAATATCTAATTTATCTGTCATTTGTTTTTTTTTATAATTGGTAATAATTGTACTATAATGACGCCTATAAAAATTGCAATACATCCAAGAAATTTATTTAAATCTAAAGTTTGATTAATAAGTAACCATCCTGCGATTGTAGCAAAGACACCTTCCATAGATAAAATAATAGCTGCAGGAGCAGGACTTGCTTTTCGTTGTGCAATTATTTGTAATGTGTATCCTAAACCAGCAGATAGAACTCCTGTGTACAATATTTCAAACCATTCAATCGAAATATTTTTTAAAGTTGGACTTTCATAAATCCCTGCAACAAAAAGAGAAATAAGAAAGACAATAAAATATTGAATACTTCCATAAGTAAAAGGTGAGTTGAATTGTTTCATAAAAACATCAATTAGGATTATATGAACAGCGAAACAAAAAGCTGCAATAAATATTAATGAGTCAGATTGCTGTATCTCAATACTTTGATTTGATGATAATAAATATGAGCCAAAAACACATAACAGTATTGCAATCCAAATTATCCAAGGTAGTTGAGATCTAAAAACAAAGCGTGAAATAATTCCTACAATAGGAACATACAGTGTTGTAATAAATGCAACGGTAGAAATTTGAGAAACTTGAAGTGCGTATTGCTGCAATCCCATTCCTAGAAAAAGAAAAATACCTGTAGCAATTGTTAAAATTAATAATTTTGAGTTAGAAAAAATTTTAGCAAAATTATTTCTTTCAAAATATAGAGCTAAGGGCAATACTGTTATCGTAGCAAAAAAAAATCGCGAAAAACTAAATGTAAAAGGACCAATTGCACCCATGCCTGTTGTTTGGGACACAAATGCCGTCCCCCATATCAGGGTAGCAATGAGCATTAAAATATTTGCGCGAGTTTGTGACATGAAAAAACTATCTATTTAGTTTTTTTACTTTTTCTTGATCAACCCACCAAGACTCAATCACAATACCGTATAGTGGAATTGTTTCAGGGAACTCAAACATATTCCAATAAGCAATTCTATCAGTATTACTATGATACAAAGGGATAACATAATGATTCCATAAAAGAACACGGTCTAAAGCATGAATTGCAGTTGTTAGTTCTTCTCTTGTTTTGGCTCCCACTAATTTTTCTATTAGAAAATCAACAACCTCACTGTCAACACCAGCATAGTTTCTGCTTCCTTCTTTTTTACCTACTTCTGAACCATAGTAAAACTGTTGTTCATTGCCTGGACTGAGACTAACATTCCACGATGCTTTAATCATATCAAAATCATAATTTAACAAGCGTGCTTGGTATTGTGAAGAATCTATAGTGCGTACATTCATTGTTATTCCTAATATTTCTAATGTTTTCTGAAAAGCCAACGCTATTCTTTCCACTGAAGGACTGAGAATTAAAAACTCAAATTCAAAATGTTTTCCATCTTTCATGAGTTTTCCATCAATGACAAACCACCCTTCTTCTTCTAATATTTTTTTGGCTATTCTTAGGTTATCTCTAGGGTTACCACTTCCATCAGTCTTTGGTGGTGCATATGTTGTGGTAAAAATTTCTGTAGGTAGTTCATCTTTGAAAGGGTCTAATAATTGTAATTCTTGTTCAGACGGTAAACCAGTTGAGGCTAAAGGTGAATTATCAAAATAACTATCAGTTCTAACATAGGCATTGTTGTACAAAACTTTATTAATCCATTCATGATCATAAGCAAAAGAAAGAGCATACCTAACTCTTGGATTACTAAATATATCTTTTCGTGAATTAAAAATTAATGCATTCATTCCAGAGGGTCTGTCATTTTTCATTTCATTTAAAATAACATCACCATTTGAGACAGCATTGAAATTATATTCAGTAAACCATTTTTTGGCATTATACTCACGACGATAATCATACTCTCCAACCTTAAAAGCTTCTACAAGCACATTAGAATCTTTGTAATAATCATAAATTATTTGATCAAAGTTATATTGTCCTTTATGAATAAGTAAATCTTTTGCCCAGTAATTTTTTACTCTTTGATATTTTATTTGACGACCCGGCTCTAAGCTTTCAATACGATAAGGACCACTTCCAAGAGGAATGTCGAGGAAAGTTTTAGTAACATCAATCTTGCTATAATATTTTTTTGAGATAATGGGCAGAAAGCCAGCAACAATCAGGGGCAGTTCTTTATCATCGTTACTAATAAAATTCATTTTAATTCCATTTAAACCAACCATTTCAGTAGAGGTTACTTTCCCATAAGTTTTTTTTTGATTTGGTGTTCCTTTTGTCTGAAAAGTCTCTAGACTAAATAATACATCTTCCCTGGTAATGGATGAACCATCATGAAATTTTGCTTTTGGGTTAATATAAAATGTAATTGATGATCTATCTTCTGGCATGTCAGCATATTCTGCAATTAAACCATATAAGGTAAATGCTTCATCCCATACTCTTCTCATTAACGTATCATTTATGTATCCAAGACCAGCAGCTTTAGATCCTTTAAAGGCTACTCTATTTAAATTATCAAAAGTTCCATAAACACCAAAACGAACAATACCTCCTTTTGGAGCATTTGGATTAACATAATTTAGATGAGTAAAATCTTTTTCATATTTTGGTTTTCCATGCATAGCAATCCCATGTGTTTTCTCAGCAAATAAAGCAGAAGTATAAAACGTAAGAAATATACTAACAATTAAGAAAAATTTAAGATTCATTGAAAGTTTGTATCAACTAAATAAGGTATTTTGAAGAGGAAGTTCTTTGAAACTACTCTTTTTCTATTTACGATATATATAGAAAAAAGATGAAAATTTTACCATCAGAAATCACTCCTTACAAAAATTATTTGAATAGGAGAAAGTTTATTAAATCTTCTGTAGCAACTGGTTTTGTTTTAGGAACATCAACAGGACTTAAGGCAAACCACTTATCTAATGCAAACATTTATACTGATCAACTTGATGAAAATGATTCTTTAAACAGCTATGAGGAAATCACCACTTATAACAATTTTTATGAGTTTGGTATGGGCAAGACAGACCCCTCTGAAAATTCTAAAAATTTTAAACCTAAGCCATGGTCAATATCCCTTGAAGGTTTAATTAATAATCCTCAAGTAATTGATTTGGAAAAAGTATTAGAAAAAGTAACTATTGAAGATAGAGTATATAGATTACGATGTGTTGAGGCATGGTCTATGGTAATTCCTTGGCAAGGTTTTCCTTTATCGGAATTAATAAATATTGCAGACCCTCTATCATCAGCAAAATTTATTCAATTTATAACAGTTTTTAGACCAGAGGAAATGCCTGGTCAAAAAAGAAGATTGCTCCCCTGGCCATACGTAGAAGGCTTGCGAATGGATGAGGCGATGCATCCCTTAACTATATTATCAACAGGATTATATGGACATGATTTACTCAATCAAAGTGGTGCACCTCTTCGATTAGTTGTCCCGTGGAAGTATGGCTTTAAATCTATTAAGTCTATTTCTTCTATTAGGTTTGTTGATAAGCAACCTGAGGCTACTTGGTCAATGCTGGCTCCTAGTGAATATGGTTTTTATTCTAATGTAAATAATCTTGTTGATCACCCTAGATGGAGTCAGGGCACAGAAAGACGTATTGGTGAATTTAAAAGACGAGAGACATTGATATATAATGGATATGAAGAAGAGGTTAGTTATTTATATGAAGGAATGGATTTAAAAAAATACTATTAATTAATGATATCCACACCATCATTTAAAAAAATTAAACCTTTAATATTTTTAACCATAATTTTACCAAGTCTTTTTTGGTCATATCAATTTATTAATGGCTCTTTAGGTGTAAATCCAATTGAGAAATTCATGGATAATATGGGAGAGATGGCTTTACGCTTAATCGTATTAACATTATTTATTTCTTCTTTAAGTGAATTCAAAAAATTTCGTTTTTTAATTGAAGCGAGAAGAATGATTGGCTTATTTGCCTTCTTTTATGTCTCTTGTCATTTTTTAACCTATATAGCCCTTGATCATTTTTTTGATCTGACCTTTATTATTAAGGATATTATAAAGAGACCCTTTATAACTTTTGGATTTATTAGTTTTATTTTTTTAATCCCCCTCGCTATTACTTCACCAAAAATAATGTTAAGAAAATTAGGGTTTAAAATTTGGAAAAAAATTCATTATTTAATTTATCCTGCTGCAATTTTATCAAGTGTTCACTTTTATATGTTGGTTAGAGCAAATAAAATTGAACCAGCAATTTATATTTTTTTAATTTTATTATTATTACTTTACAGACTATACTTTAAGATTATTCTTCCTCAATTGGCTCGGTAATAGGATTAAGCTCCATACCCGCAGGTGTAATGTTGCGAGGAAGAGGAACATATTGTGATTCACTATCAACAGGAACAGCTCTTTTTGTCATACGATATAAACCAAATAAACCAAGCAATCCGTGAATTAATAATAAATATACATGATATCCGTTAGGGCCAGTTATACTCATCATTCCTGAAACTAAAAGTGGACCAAGAATAGATCCTATCCCTAAGAGTTTAGCAAAAGCAGAACTAGCAGCAACAATTTCATTTTGTTCAAGAAAGTCATTTGTATGCGCAATAGCTAAAGAATACATTGGTAGAGACATGCAGGAATAAAGTGCAGTTAAGATAAAAAATAAAGTTAGAGAAATATAAGAGGAAAGAACTATTAAAATACATAACCCAGATGCTGCGAAAGTAACACCAATTAAAATTAATCTTCTATCCATTTTGTCTGACAGATAACCAATTGGCCATTGAGAAAGTGCACCAAAGGAAGTTATAATAACCATAAAGATGGAAACTTCTAAAACACTCAATCCTTTTGAAGTAGCATAAACAGCACCATATCCAAATACTGCACTATGGGCCAAACCTGTAAATAAAGCTCCTACAAACCCTAAAGGAGAGATTGCATAAAACTCTGAAAGAGTTAGACTTTTTGTATCAGATGTATTTGGTTGTTCAGTATTTGTGAGAAGTATAGGAAGCAAAGCAAATGATAATAAAATTGATACTAAAATAAATAAATCAACTTTAGATGGATCGCTTATATTTAAAAGTAATTGACCTAACCCAACAAAAACAAAAGTTATGATCATATATATAGAAAGTAATTTACCACGTGTTTGGTTGGTTGATTTATCATTTAGCCAACTCTCCATAATAATAAAAATTCCAGACAAACTGATCCCAGTAAAAATTCTAATTAAAAACCAAGAATATGGATCTAGAAATATGGAGTGTAGCAATATTGCGATTGATGCCAAAGATGCTAGGGCAGCGAAGACTCTTATATGACCAACGCGTTTTAAAAAGATAGGAATAATAATAGAACCCGTTAGATAACCAACATAATATCCTGCAATAACTAATCCTGCTGAAATAAAACTAAATCCCTCAATGATAGATCGAACACCAATTAATGTTCCTTGCAAGCCATGAGCTAAACTAATGATTCCAAAGCCAAAAAAAAGGGCCCAAGTGTTGCGTAGGACATTTAACATTTTAATTTATTATAGTTTAAAAATTAATATTCTTCTTCACCTTCATCAGGTGTAACAATGCCTGCATCAGCAGCTGGGTCAATATCAGTTTCATCTTCAAGAAGCACAGTATCATCTTCCAAATTATCTTCATTATTGTCAATATCCAAATTTTCGATATCTAACTCATCGTCTTTTTCTTTGGTTTTTGGTGGGATTGGATTTACTAAAGGAGCCGCATTTGTACTACCAGGTTTTCTTCCTCGCCTAGGTCTAGACATTGTAGTAACTTCAATTTCTTTACCACATTCTGGACATTCTAATTCGGTTCTTCCTAAGTCGTAGTATTGTTTACTACACATTGGACAAATTCTTTTTTCTCCCCAAGATTCTTTATGCATATTAATTACTCTTCTTTTTTAATGTAAATCTTGTCACAATAACCACAGATAACTTTATCTTGATTATCAAAACTATAATAAACTGCGGGGTGTCCTAAACCATCTTGACCACCATCGCAACAAATAGTTTCAGTATTTGCGGGCACTTTTTCTATTTCTTCCATCTTTAGAGTTCTATAGAAAATTTATGATTTGATGTCCAATAATATTTAAGATCCAGCCTTAAATTTGGAAATATAGAAGAGATATACCTATAACTATAAATATTGATGGTATTATTCTTTTAGAAGCTGTAGTTTCTTTTAAAAGCAGTAAACCAATTATTGTAGCAAATATGATACTAGTTTCACGCATTGAGGATACATAGGCAATAGGCAAAAATTGCATACACCAAACGGCTAAACCATATGCTAAAGGAGCAAGAATACCAAATATCACTCCTGTCAAAATAAGATTTTTATTTACTATGCGAAGGCCATTGTTTTTAAAAAAGAAAGCAGCAATTAGTGCCGGGGTTCCGTTTAATAAAAGCATCCAATATAAAAAGCTGTAAGGATTTGCTGAGTGTCTAACACCAATACCATCTACTAATGTATAGGCTGTTATCATAATAGCTGTTAAAAAACCCAAACTAAAAGCAGAATAATTAAATTTTACTCTGTCATTATAAGAAATTAAAAACAAACCCATACATACAATAATGATTGCGATAAATCCTAATAAAGAAATTTTATCAGTTAAATAAATTAAACTTATTATTGCCAACAATAAAGATGAGCTCCCTCTGGCTATGGGATAGATAAATGAAAGGTCACCATAATTATATGAAAAAATTACAAGCAATCTATACAAACCATGAAGCAATGCAGATGTAATAATTAAAGCCCAAATATAAGGAGTGGGAAAAGGAACATGTAATACAAAAGGAGTAAAAATAATTATTTCAAAAATTGAGGTTATACCTAAAATTCCAAGAGGGTTTTTATTATATTTAAGAATACTATGACAAATAGCGTGTGATAGGGCAGCGATTAATAAAAGTAAAAATAAAAAATAATCCGGCATGAGGTAAAGTTAGATAATCTATTTTACTTCATACCTGTCATTGTAATACCTTCAATAAATCTTTTTTGAGCAATAATAAAAGCAACAACTAACGGCACTGTAATAGTAACGATTGATGCCATCATTGGACCAAATTCATCACTATCAACCCCTCCTCTAAATTCTCGTATACCTAGTGGAGGTGTAAATAAATCTCTATTTCCAGTAATAACAATTCGTGGCCAGAAATAATCATTCCAATGGGCAACAACTGAGAAAATAGCAAAAGCTAAAAGAGCAGGAATAGCAGTTGGTAACATGACTTTCCAAACGATTGAATATTCTCCCATACCATCCATCCTAGCGGCATCGATTAATTCATCGGGGACTGTCATAAAAAATTGCCGCATTAAAAATATACCAAAAACAGATATCGTCCAGGGTATGATTAAGGCGGCGTAGGTATCAACCAATCCTACTTTTGCTAGCATAACATAAAGAGGTAATGCAATTGCATGAACAGGTATTAATAAACAAAATAGAACCATAGAAAAAATAAATTCTCTTCCATAAAATCTCAATTTCGATAAAGCATAGGCACACGGTAATGCAATTAGTATCTGAATTAAAAATATTGAAACAGTAACAAACAATCCATTTAATAAGTATCTTGCAATAGGTGCCTTTTTAAAAGCAAACCAATAATTGTATACATAAGGTTTCATTGTACACGTTTTTTCCGACATCCCCATTTTTGTACACACTGGAAAAGTTTGTACCTCTTGGGCCCCTATCAATCCGCCAGAAATTGATTGAATTTCTTGTTGTGATTTTAAAGAAATAGAAACAACCATATAAAATGGTAATAAAACGACTAGAGCACCAATAATAAGTATGGCATGTTTCCACCCTTCCCCAATATACTGATTATTTTTCATTAATAATGAACTCGTTTTTCAATGACATATCGTTGGAAGAAAGTCAGCAGTATAACAAATATAATAAACACAACAGTAATTGCTGCAGCTATAGCTGTTAAGTTTTGTTGAATACCTTTTTCAAAAATTGCATACATCATTACATAAGTTGATTTAGATGGACCACCTTTAGTAAGCACTTCAATTGTATCAAAAACTTGAAATGATCGAATAGTAGTGATTGTAATGACAAATAGAGTCGTTGGTCCAAGCATTGGCCAAGTAACTAACTTAAATTGCTCCCATGTTGATTTGGCACCATCCATTTCAGCAGCGTGATATAGCTCTCTTGGTATACTTGTTAAACCAGCAAGATATAAAACCATATTAAAACCAAAAGCTTGCCAAACTCCAATAAAACAAACTGTCCAAATTGCATATCCTCTGTCTTTTAACCAAAAAGGAAAGTCGTTATTATTCTCACATGCAATATGATACCAGCTTTCATTAGAGTTAACCCAAGGCAACCAATGAAACCCTAAGATAAATTCTCTAATACCACCGCATCCATTTGCTAAAAATGAATTAACTAAACCCATTGTTGGGTGAAGAGTAAATTCCCATGCAATAGCCATAGCTAATAAAGTTGCCATAACAGGTAAAAAGAAAATTGTTTTGTATATGTCTGCGCCAAAACGAAGAGAGTTAAGCAGCATGGCCGCACATAAACCTATTACTACTGAAAAAGGAACAACGATTAAAACATATGTTGCTGTTGCCCAGATCATTTTTATATATGTTTTTCTAGAAAACATTTTTTCATAGTTTTCTAGACCTATCCATTCAAATGATGAATTACCTAAATTATAATTTGTAAAAGAAATTCCTCCTGCAAGAAGTATTGGAAAGATAAGAATAATAAACATTAACAACACTGCTGGACCAACAAACCATATATGTGCTCTTGAGTAATGCATCCCTCTAATTATCGCTTGTAAATTTTATTCGAGAACCGTTTTGATCAAATAACAATGCTTCCCCTTTTAACCTAGTAACAAACACTTTAGAGCCAATACTTATTGAGCTGGTTAATTGTGGTGCTCCTCTTGCTATTAATTTTTTATTATCACCACCTATTTCAATATGGAAAAACATATCAGAGCCCAAATTTTCTCTATAACTTACCACACCTTCTATCGAATTATTTGAATGATCTTTAGAGATTTCAAGATGCTCTGGCCTAATACCTATTATAATATCAGTATTTGTAATTGATGTTTTTCTTTGTAATTCTAAATTCAAAAATTTTATTGTTCCATCAGAATTAGTAGATCCTTTTATTGTATTAATTTTTGGACTTCCTACAAATTGAGCAACTGCTAACGATAAAGGATTATCATAAACTTGTTGAGGAGTATCTAACTGAAGAAGTTTTCCATCAATCATTACTGCCATTCTTGTTGACATTGTTAATGCTTCTGCTTGATCATGAGTCACATAAATAAAAGTTGTTTTGAGATTTGCATGTAACTCAGATAGTTCTGAGCGCATATGTACACGAAGAGCTGCATCTAGATTTGATAGCGGCTCATCCATTAAAAAAGCCACAGGTTCCCTAACCATCGCTCTACCCAAAGCTGCTCTTTGACGCTGACCACCTGATAGTTGCCCTGGCTTTCGATCTAGAAGTTCAGTAATTTTTAAAGTCTCTGATGTTTTTTGAACTAGGTCATGTATTTTTTTTGTTTTATTTTTTTTATTAGGAAACAAGTTACCTAAAATTGGAAACCTTTCTAAACTGGAATAATCTCTAAGTCTAAGTGGTGTTTCTAAATTTCGTCTTACAGTCAAATGAGGGTACAGTGCATAGGATTGAAACACCATGGCAAGATCACGTTCGCTTGCTCTAGTTTTATTTACATTTTTATCATCTATAAAAACATCTCCAGAAGTTTGTTGTTCTAATCCAGCAATGATTCTTAATAATGTTGATTTTCCACAACCACTTGGACCAACTAAAGTAAGAAACTCACCATCTTCTATTTCTAAATTAAGATCATTAAGAACTTCTGTTTTTCCAAAAGATTTATTTATATTTTGTAATTTGATTGTTCCCATAAATTATAAAAAATTAAGATACTAATATTAAAAAGAATTAAAAGTTTTTTTCCATACTTTTATTAAATAAATGTTACAGATTTGTTATCTCATGTTGCTTTATTAGGGTTTATCAATATATAGGCATCAATGTCTGATATGATTTCTGTTAATGAAAGAAATTATCCTAATTCTTTTAAGACTACTTCGGTAGTAATATGCCTTGATGGAAGTCAGAAAGAATATTTAGATGAAGCTTCAAAGTTAGGCTTAACAACAAATTTAGACAGAATTACTAAAGCTGGTGAATATTTAATGGCACATAGCGCTATTCCAAGCTTCACTAATCCGAACAATATATCCATAGTCACTGGGAGACCTAGTTCTGTTCATGGCATTTGTGGTAATTTTTTTTATACACCATCAACAAGTAAAGAAGTGATGATGAACGATCCTCAATATCTGCGTGCTCCAACTATTTTTGAAAAATTCTATGATAGTGGTGCAAAAATTGCCGTCGTAACAGCAAAAGATAAATTGCGAACACTTCTTGGAAATGGTCTAAAATTTAATGAAGGTAGAGCTATTTGTTTTTCTGCAGAAAAATCAAATCTAGCTACTAAAGAAGAAAATGGCATTGAAAATGTAAATGACTGGATAAATAGACCAGTCCCTGAAGTGTATTCGCAGGATTTATCAGAGTTTGTTATGGCGTCTGGTGTAAAGTTGTTAAAAGAGTTTAATCCAAATATTTTGTATCTCTCCACTACTGATTATATCCAACATAAATATGCACCAGGTCATGAAGTTGCAAATAAGTTTTACGAAATGTTTGATAACTATATAGGTCAATTAGATGAAATGGGAGCAACAATAATTATTACAGCAGATCATGGTATGAAACCAAAATCAAAAGAGGATGGTTCTCCCAATGCAATTTTCTTACAAGACTATTTAAATAATATTTTTAGAGAAAACGAAACTAAAGTTATTTTACCTATTACTGATCCTTATGTGGTCCACCATGGATCACTTGGTTCCTTTGCAACTATCTACTTAGAGGATAAAAACAAAACAGAAGATGTGATGAATGAAATTAAAAAAATTAAAGAAATTGAAGTGGTTTTAAATAACAGTGATGCATGTAAAGAATATAATCTTCCTTCAGATAGAATGGGTGATATTGTTTGTATGTCTTCTGAGTTTATGACTATTGGCTCTTCAGAAGAAAAACATAATCTTAGCGGTTTAAACGAACCTCTTCGCTCACATGGTGGATTGCATGAACGTGAAGTGCCATTTATAGTTAATAAAAAAATACCAATTAATAAAGATACGCAATTGTATAACTATGATGCATTTTATTATGCAATATTAGGAGCAAGTCATGAATAAAAAAATTATTAATGAATCAATGAGAATTGCTGGTAAAAAAGTAAACACTGATACAGTTATCAATGTTGAATATCCTTATACAAAAGAAGTAATAGGAACTGTTCCTGCAGGGACAGCTGAACATGCAAAACAAGCTTTAGATATTGCAACAAACTATAAACCTAATCTAACACGCTATGAGCGTCAAAAAATACTTCAAAATACTGCTGAAGCTCTTGTTAAAAGAAAAGAAGAAATCTCTGATGTGATTACTTATGAACTTGGTATATCAAAACAAGATTCTCTTTATGAAGTTGGAAGAGCTTTTGATGTATTTTCTCTTACAGCCCAGCTATGCATTTATGATGATGGAGAAATATTTTCTTGTGATTTAACACCTCATGGAAAAGCAAGAAAAATATTTACAATTCGTGAACCTTTAAGAGCTATTTCTGCAATCACTCCTTTTAATCATCCACTCAATATGGTTGCTCATAAAATTGCTCCTTCAATTGCAACGAATAATTGCACTGTATGTAAACAAACTGAATTAACACCTATGACTGCTATGCTATTGGCAGATGTATTGTATGAAGCAGGTCTTCCTCCAGAAATGTTTTCTGTTGTTACAGGATGGCCTAAAGATATTGGATTAGAGATGATACAAAATCCAAATATTGACCTGATAACATTTACAGGAAGTGTTGGGGTTGGAAAATATATTGCAGAACAGGCTGGTTACAAGAGGACAGTTTTAGAATTAGGTGGGAATGATCCTTTAATTGTTTTAAATGATTTGAATGATGATGATCTTAAAAAAGCAGTAGAGTTAGCTGTAACTGGAGCAACAAAAAATTCTGGGCAACGATGTACAGCAGTTAAAAGAATTTTATGTCAAAATAAAATTGCTGATAAATTTGTTGAAATGGCTCTTGTAAGAGCAAAGAAAATTAAGTTTGGCGATCCTATGGATTTATCAACTGATCTTGGTACTGTTGTGAATGCTGAAGCAGCTGAGTTTTTTGATAAAAGAGTTTCTATGGCTGAAGAAGAAGGAGCAAAAATTTTATATCATCCTGGGAGAGAGGGCGCACTGCTCCCCCCTATAGTTGTTGATAATGTAAATCCAAAAAGTGAATTAGTTTTAGAAGAAACTTTTGGACCAATAATACCAATTATACGTGTGCCTGATGAAGATGAAGAAGTAATTAAAATATCAAACTCTACCGCCTTTGGTTTATCTTCAGGTGTTTGTACAAATAATTTTATGCGAGCAAAAAATTATATCCAGAACTTGGATGTAGGAACTGTAAATATATGGGAAGTTCCAGGTTACCGAATTGAGATGTCGCCATTTGGTGGTATTAAGGATTCTGGGCTTGGATATAAAGAAGGTGTTATAGAAGCCATGAAAAGTTTTACAAATGTAAAAACCTTTTCACTTCCTTGGTAATTTGAAAAAATACTTAGTTTTCTATAAACTTATACAAATCAACTAATATTTTTAACAAATTATTTGAAATAATACTTTAATATTTATGTAACCTAAGTATTTTAAAAATAATATAATTCTGAATTATAAAAGGGAGGATTAATGAAAAAATTTATAACTGGAATTTTAGCAACTTTTATTTTTAGTACTGCAAATGCAGTTGAAATTGAGTTTGCTTATCCATACTCAGGTCTTTTTGATGTAACATATCAAAGAATAATGCCTCAGTTTGAAGCTGCGCATCCTGATATTAAAGTAAAATTTAGAGCAACTTATGAAAATTATGAAGATGCTACTAGTACAATATTACGTGAAGCTACTTCAGGAAACTTACCTGATGTAACTATGCAAGGTCTTAATAGACAGGCTCCACTAGTTGACAAAGGTATTGCAAAATCTTTAGAGCCGTTTATTGCAAATGAGGCTGACTTTGAAAAAGATGGTTATCATTCTGCAATGTTAAGCTTATCAACTTTTGGAGGTGAAGTTTATGGACTTCCATTTTCTGTTTCAACACCAATAGGATACTACAATGTAGATTTAATGTCTTCTGTTGGTATCATTGATCTTCCAAGTACTTGGGATGAAGTTATTGATGCGTGTGGTAAACTTTCTGCAGCTGGACATGACCCAATGTGGTGGGGATGGAGTATAACTGGTAACTGGTTCTTCCAAGCATTAATGCATTCACAAGGAGAGCCAATGGTAAAAGATGGTAAGGTTAATATTGGAGGTCAGGCAGGTCTTAATGCATTAAATCAAATGAAAGCAATTTTTGATGGCTGTGACATGAATAATTATTCTAACGCAGATGGACTTGCAGCTTTTAATGCTGGTAAATTACCAATGTTCTTTTGGTCTACTTCTAGTTTAGGTTCAGTTGAGGCAGCAAAAGGTGATTGGGTTCTTGACACTGAACCATTTCCAGGAATGCCTGGTGTAAATGGAGGTACCCCAACAGCATTACCTGCTGGTGGTAATGCAGCAATGTTTGTTTCTACTTCTGATGATCCAGAAAGAATTCAAGCAGCTTGGACGTTCTTGAAGTTCATTACTTCAGGTGTTGGTGCAGCAGCAGTTGCAGAAACAACCGGATATGTTCCACCTAATAAAGCAGCTAATGAACTCTTAGGAGATTTCTATGATGCTAATCCTAATAAACTGACTGCGGTAGATCAGCTTCCATTATTAGCTGATTGGTTTGCATATCCAGGTCAAAATGGATTAGCAATTACTCAGGTTATCTATGACTATACAGAAATGATAGTTACTGGTGAAGCAACTGATATGGCTGCTTTACAAGAAGAGATGATGGAGGAAATTGAAGACTTAATGTAATTTAATATTACATTTTTATTAGAATTTTATTCCAGCGGCCAGTATACTGGCCGTTGTTTTTACCAAAAGGAATTATCAATGACTTTGAAAACTACTACTATTGGAGCATTTCCAAAGCCAAAAGAAACACCAATTCAAGATTGGTTTTTAAGCACAAAATCAGAAGAAGAAAGAAAAGCTTCGAAGGGGCTTTTAGCCAATTGGTCTCCCGGAGCTTATGAAAAATCAATTAAAAAAGCTGGCGACAATGTTGAAAATTTATTTTTAGAATCAATCCAGCAAGCAGTCACTGATCAAGTTAACGCAGGTATAGATGTCCCAACTGATGGAGAAATTAGACGAGAGAGTTATGTACTTTATCAATGTCGTTTTTTAAATGGGATAAGTTTTGAAGAAGTAACTCATAAATCTGTAAGGCAAGGTGCTTTTGAAGCTGATTTACCGACGATAGTTGGACCTATTTCAAGTAAAGAAATTCAATTAGATAAGGATTGGAAAAGCGCACAACAGTTTACTAATAACCCCCTTAAAATAACATTGCCAGGACCTATGACAATATCAGACTCAATAGCAAATAATTATTATGACGATCCTAAAAAGATGGGTTTTGATTTCGCTCAAGCTTTGAATAAAGAAGTTTTAGCTTTAGTAGAGGCTGGCTGTAAATATATTCAAGTTGATGAACCTGTTTTTGCAAGAAAGCCTGATGAGGCTATTGAGTATGGTATGGAAAATTTAGAAAGAACGATGCATGGTATTCCAGATGAGGTCCAACGTGTTTGTCACATTTGTTGTGGTTATCCAAACTCTCTTGATTCAGAAGGATATAAAAAAGCAGACAAAGACGCATATGATAAGATTGCAGATTTAATCGATCAATCATCTCTAGATGAAGTATCATTAGAAGATGCGCATCGTCATAATGATTTAAGCCTATTAGAAAAATTTAATAATACTAAAATTATACTTGGTATTGTTGATATTGCCAAAAGTAGAATGGAAAGTATTGAAGAAGTAAGAGAGCGTATAATATTTGCTCTCAATCATATTGATGAAGACAGATTGATTGCAGCACCAGATTGTGGTTTAGGTTTTTTTACAAGAGAGCAGGCTATAGAAAAAATGACAATTATGTCCAAGGCAGCAAAATCTATTTAATTATTTTTTAGCATGTGGAAATATTATAATCCTGTTGATATTGTTTTTGGAGCAAATAAGTTTAATGAGCTGTCTTCAATATTAAATAATAAAAAATATGTAATTGTAACTCATCCTGAAGATATTTTTAAAAAATACACAGATGTTTTGTCTGGCTTTCATAACCCACCTCAAATGATTATTACTGAAGTACAACCTAATCCTGACTATAATAACATCTTATTGCTTCTTGAAAAATTTTCAGCAGTGAAAGAAATTGATTGTATAGTTGCTATTGGAGGAGGCTCTGTTACCGATACTGCAAAGGCATTAGCTTCTTTTAAAGATAATAAAAATCTCTTAACTGAATTTGTTAGAAATAAACAAGCCCCTCAAGTTGAGCAGCCAATTGATATTATTGCTATACCAACAACATCAGGAACATCCAGTGAATTTACATGTTGGGCAACAATTTGGGATAAGGAGATGGATAGTAAACTATCATTAGCACATAAAGATTTATATCCCAAAATAGCGATTATCGATCCTTCAATCATGTTAGATAAACCAAAAGGATTGACGATCTCAACAGGTTTAGATGCATTATCCCACTCGATGGAAAGTATTTGGAATATAAATGCAAATCCAATATCGGCTATGCATGGAATTGCTGGAGCAAAAATGATTTTAGAAAATTTACCAAAATTAGTGAGTGACCTACAAAACCTTGAGCTCAGAACTAATTTAGCTATGGCTTGTGTTCACGCAGGTCTTGCTTTTTCAAACACTAAAACAGCTATTGCACATAATATTTCATATCCAATTACAATACAGCACGGTATTCAGCATGGCATTGCCTGCTCTTTCAGTCTTCCATTTGTTATGCGCAGTATGAAAGGGGTAAATAAAGTTGCTGAAGAAAGATTAGAAAAAATTTTGAATGATGATTTAGATAACTCATCAATTATGCTTTTAGAAGAACTTCGAAATTTAGAAATCCCCTTGAATTTAAATGAATTAAAAATTGCTAAACAAGATTGGGATATTATTGTTTCTGATGCTTTTGAAGGGGAAAGAGGAAAAAATTTTTTAGGTAATAAAAAAGCGTTTAATAAAGCTTGTGAAGAATTGAGAGTTTTTTAAATGAAAAAAAATTTTAGATTTTTTGATAATAGACAAAAGTATTTATTATTTGTCACAACTACCAATGAAAAGAATGTAATTGCAGATAATATTCATCCACATATAAAAAAAATTAAACCAACTAAACCTGCTCTTAAAATATTTGATGCAGGAATGGGTGATGGTTCATTGTTAATGAATGTAATGAGACAATCACATCAAGAACATCCAAACATTCCTCTTTTGGTTTCGACAAAAGAAATTAGCATGGAGGATGTGCGATTGGGCTTAGAAAAATTGCCTGATAGATTTGTTGAACATAAAAATACAGTTTTTATAATTTCAAATCTTCATTATGCAGAAGCAGCAGATCTACGATCTAAAAATTCCACAAAACAAAAAAAAATTAATTGGAAGCATATAAAATTAAAAGGTAATTCGTCTATTGACTTTGCAAACCAACTAAGAACCCTTAATCCTTTTTTAGAAAAAAACTGGCAAATAGAAAGAGCGGCTAAAACAGGAAATCCAACATATAAAATTCCTTCAGTTCTAGTTATTTATCGAGGTGATCAAGAGTTTGTTTTAAATGATATAATTCCAACAAAAGCAAAGGCTACTAACAAATTCGATTTAATTATTGCCTCTCAACCATATCGATCTAGAATTTCAGCAGAGAAAAAGGCAAAATACGTTATTAATCCAATGATCAAGGCGCTTTCACCTAAAGGTAAATTAATTATCGTTCATGCTGCTGGGAAAGATCCTACTAATCAAATAATTAAAAAAATTTGGCCAAAAGAAAATCCATACCCTGCTCTTGCTTATGAAATTATTAGATATCTAAAGTCAAACTTATCTCTAGAAGATTTAAAAAAATTAAAATTTTTAGATAAAAAAATAATTCGATGTAAGTTGCGTGCACTTCCTAATGAAATTAGAGGAGGTATAGCAACCTCTGTCATATTTTCAGCATGGAATGTTGCAATTTATGTAAATCAAATAGATGATTCCAAAGTTTTTGATGCAGAGAAGTTACAAAAATATCAAAAGATTGTATCAGACATTATAAATAAAAATAATGGATTATATTTTAATAATGAAATTTTTGTAATTCAAAGGACAGGTTAATCTTCATTTTCTTCTAGCCATCCTGATTGTGTTGTTTCAAACCAATTAATTTTGACTTTTAAAAAATCTTCATTGTGCACAATAATAGAATCATTATTTATTAGAATAATATTGTAATTAGGATCTGTATCAGCTGACCCTAACCTATAATCTTTTGAGAAATTAGTTACAAGTGGGTGATTTATGCTTCTCGGAGAAGAAAAAGAAATTCCTAAATAATTACCAGAGACAGTTAGGTGTTGGTGTCCAAAGAAAATATGCTTTATTATATTTTTGTACTCATTAATTATCAACTTAAATTGATCTCTATCTAATAACCCAATGTAATCACTGTCTAATTCTACCAGTGGAAATGGATTATGATGCATGAATATAAAAACTTTTTGATTTTTTATAATACTTTTTTCTATTTTTTTTCTAAGCCAGGCTTGTCTTTTTTCACAGAACCTGCCTTGATGTGATTTAGGAATATTCGTATCTAAAAAAATCAATCTTTTATCTTCAATTTCAATATCATATTGAACAAATCCATTTTCATCAATAGGAACATTGGTAAAATAATTTTTAAAAATTTCACGATTATCATGATTACCTAATATCAGTTTAGGGTAAAGATGCTTAGGTAGTTTAACTTTTTCTATAATTTCATCAAATTTTTTATATGAATCTAGAACCCCATGATGTGAAATATCGCCAGATATAATTAGCATATCTGAGTCAGAATGATTTTTTTTTAAATGCTCAAGTGCAAAGTGAAATCGTTCTACTGGATTATAACCTAATATTTTTTGTGAATGAATATGTGTATCTGAGAAATGTGCAATTTTCATTTTAATTAAATTAAATTTAAAGTTTAGTTTTAAAATAAATATATTTTTTAAATTCTTTTTGTAAGTCTATACTTACTCTTGCATGTACTTTCCCTTGGCGACCTTGAAATGAACTTTTTTCTTTAATTGGAAAGACTCCTTCATGCCATACGTTAGGATGAATATATAATCCTTGTGAACCATCAAAATAAAAAGCTTTAAAATCTCCAACTTGCACATCATCACCCGGTAAAGCTAAAGGAGAGATAAAAGCACTTTTTATTGAGGGATAGAAAAGTTGTCCTCCATCAGGATGATAGTTAACATGCCATATATAAATATGTTCTGGAAGTGAATATTCTAAAGTTGTGTTACTTTCAGGAGGCAAGGCATGCCCAAGTATATATTTTCCATCTACTTCATAATCATTATTATTATGTTGAACAGCATTATTTTGCCCCCATAAAGTACTACCTTCCCACCAGGTATCAAAGGATCCTTCTGTACTCCCACCTTCATTGCCTGTGCCTTTATCAATCTCACGCCATCCTTGTTTAGGCCAAGTTACAATTTCAATGTTACTGCCTTCATACGAGTCAATTAAATATCCATAACCTTTTAGTGATTCATTAGTTGCTTTAATTAAAGGAATTTCAACGGCATCTGAATTACTCATAAGCTTACCTTTAATTTTTTAAATTTATGTTTAAATCGCTGACCACCTCTTTAACAGACGTAAGCGTATCTCTCATATCTTGATCATTTAAATTACCAATACATCCAATACGAAAGGTATCTGCAACGGTTAATTTACCTGGATAAATAAGAAAGTCTTTATCACTTAGAGCATTATAAAATGCTGTAAAATTAAAGTTTGGATCATTTGGCTGTTTAAAAGTTATAATTATAGGTGCTTGCAACTCATCTGGTAAAAGTTGTTCAAAGCCAATTTCTTTCATTCCCTCACATATTATCTTACAATTATTTTTATACCTATTGTTACGACCCTCAATTCCACCTTCTTTTTCATGTTCTTTAATTGCTTGATTGAATGCTGCTAAAACATGTGTTGGAGGTGTAAAGCGCCATTGTTTATTTTTTTCCATTGTTGCCCATTGATCATACAAATCTAAGCTTAAAGAATGACAATTTCCTTTTGCCTTTTCAATCACTTCATTTTTCATCAAAATAAATCCAACACCAGGAACACCCTCAAGGCATTTATTTGATGAGGCGGCAACAGCATCAAAAGTAACATTTTTACTACTAAGTGGAAGTGCGCCAAATGCACTCATTGCGTCAATAAATAAAGATAAGTTTTTTTTTGCAACTATTTTAGCAATATCATTTATTGGATTTAGGATTCCTGATGTAGTTTCACAGTAAACAGCAAAAACATGGGTTAGTTTTTTATTAGCATCAATTATTTCTTCTAATTTTTTTATGTCATGAGGTTTATGTTCAGGAACCTCATATTCAATAGTATTTCTGTTTAAATAGGAGCACATTTTCTTCATTCTTTGTCCATACGCGCCATTAATTAAAATTAAAATTTGAGCATTTTTAGGTGTGAGTGAACTTATCATGGACTCTACAGCAAATGTTCCACTGCCTTGCATAGGTACACATTGATAATTATCTTCTCCATCAATTAATTTTATTAAAGAGTCGCGAATAGATTGATTTAAATCTATAAATTTTTGATCTCGTGATCCCCAATCATGAAGCATTGCTTCTTTAGTGCTGAGTGAAGTAGTAAGAGGTCCAGGTGTTAATAACTTTTTATCCATATTGATCAAATAAAGTAATATTTATTTGATTCCATATTTATTTTTAAGATTATTGCTTCCAGCCTTAATTATTCTATCTGCAATTATAGATATAAAAGCTACACATAATCCAGCAACTAAGCCCCTTCCTATATCTGCTTTAGTTAAACCTATATATACTTCTTGTCCAAGGTCTCTAGTTCCAACCAATGCAGTAATAACTAGCATAGATAAAGCAAGCATTATGGTTTGGTTAATACCTAGTAAAATTTCTGGCAAGGCTAAGGGCAATCTAATTTTAAATAATAACTGTCTTTGAGAACATCCACTTATTAATGCTGCCTCAACAATTTGATTATTTATATTTTTTACTCCATGAGCGGTATATCTGACTGCAGGAGCTAGCGCATAAAGTATAACAGCAATCATTGCTGTAAAGTCACCTACACGAAAAAGCATTACAACAGGTATTAAGTAAACAAAACTTGGTAAAGTTTGAAGAGTATCAATAAAAGCAGTTAATATTTTATTTGCTCTTCTGCTTAAACCGGCCCATATCCCTAGAGGAATTCCTATAATCGATGCTATTATTACACTTGAACCACATAAATAAAGTGTAATCATTGCTTTTTCCCAAAGACCAGTTGTCACTATAAAAATTGACATCATTAAACAAAGTAATGCTAATTTAATTTTTCCAAAATACCATCCAATAATTGTAATAATAAAAATAAACCATGGCCATGGAATTCCTAAAAAGAATTTTTTTATTGGAAGCATGAAAAAAGTTAACAAAGTTATTTTAAAGCTCTCTAGATTATCAAAATAATTTATATTTATATACTTAACTAATTCTTCCCAAAATAATGAAGTATCAATCATTAACTCTTTAGGAAATAATTTAAAAAAATTAAAAAAAGCTCCTAATATATAAATTCCAATTATATAAAAAACTAGGAAAATTATTTTTTTATATTTAGTAAAAAATTTTTCCTGTGTTTTTTTTGAGAGAGTAGGTAAATTTGCGAATGATTGACTCAAGCGATCTAAAGCTATCGCAATAACAACAATAGCTATACCTGATTCTATACCTCCTCCAATATCTAATCTTCTAAGAGAGGCTAATACATCATAACCTAATCCTCCAGCACCTATCATAGAAGCTATGATAACCATATTAAGTGATAGCATAATGACTTGATTAACCCCTATTAGTAAAGTAGGTTTTGACACAGGGATAAGCACCTTCCACATTAATTGTCTATCTGTACAACCTGACATTATTCCACTTTCCTTTAGTTGCGGATCAATGTTGTTTAATGCGAGAAGAGTCGTCCTCACCATTGGAGGCATTGCATATATTATTGTAGCAATTAATGCTGATACTGGCCCAAACCCAAACATAACTAATATGGGAACTAAGTAAGCAAACACAGGCACTGTTTGCATAAGATCTAAAATAGGGGTTATTATTTGTTCTAAAATTTTTGACTTATAGGATAATATTCCAAATAATATTCCCAAAACCACCCCTATTGGCACCGCTATAATAATTGATGATAGTGTAATCATTGAACTTTGCCATTGATCAAAAACAGCTAAATAAACAATTGAGAGAACTACAAGTAAAATTAAAAATTTATCCCTTGTATAAAGTGCAAGTGTAAAAAAAATACCTACAACTGAAATCCAACTTAATGGTTCCATTATTTGAATCGCGTCTTGACCTTGACCTTTTAAAATTCCTTTAGAAAAAATAGCTAAGACTACGTTATAGGGTTGCTCAATAATCCAAGCAAAAAAACGGGTAAGATCATTAAAAGAAAATAAACCAAAACTAGCATCATTTATTAACCATTTGACAAAAGATGAAGTATAAATTGCAAAAGGAAAAGAATAGTGTTTTGGGTATTTTATTAGCCACTTACTGTCAAAGTAGTTTGCTATTTCTTTACCATACAAATAAAAAAGAAATGTTAAGATAGTTAGAGAAATAAAAATAATTTTATTTGATATTTTATTTTTCTTCATGTTTTAAAAATAAAAGGGGGATTTATATCCCCCTAAAGAATAAATTTATAAGGTTTAGTTAATCCAAGAACTCCATCTATCTTTATTATTAGACATCCAATCAGCTACTACTGCTTCCACAGTATTACCGTCTAGGTCAACAGCTGCTACAAGATTACCCATTTCATTACTATCAAGTGTAAATGATTCTACAGCATCATAAGCACCGGGCCATTTATCTTTCAGCATACTGGATGCAACTTTCCAAATAGGTCCTCTTGGTTTACCACAATCATAAGCAGCATTTTTATTTATACCCCAAGATGGATTAGTATAACATTCAGTTGTGTAAGGTGGAAAATCTACAAATTCTCCATCATATTTAGAAGGTGCCCAATGAGGTGCATAAACCCAAAGCATTATTGGAGCTTTTCTTTGATATGCAGATTCTAATTCGCCAAAAAGGGCTCCATCAGTTCCTGCATGAATTACTTCCCAATCTAACTCAAGAGCTTCAACACGTTCATCATCATAACCACCCCAGGTTACAGGTCCACCTAAGTATCTTCCTTTTGGAGATGTTTCAGGTGTAGAAAAAGCTTCTGCGCAATCATTCAGCGCTTCCCAATTTGGCAATCCTGGACATTTTTCTTTCATATATGAAGGGTACCACCACTCCTCTATTGCATCCATTCCTGTACTACCTACATTGACTACTCTTCCATCAGCAGTATATTCATCAATTGCATCACGACCAGTTGTTTCCCACATTTCCATTGCAACATGAAGATCTCCTGTTTGAAGACCTGCAAATTGTGCAATATAATCAGCTGGAACAAGTTCTACATTGTAGCCTGCTTCCTTTAGAACTTCAGCCATAATATTCGTTGTAATCAATTGACCAGTCCAATCATGTAAAGTGAGCTTGATAGGATCTTTTGATTCTACTGCATATACATTTTGTGCAAATAAAATAAAAATTAAACTAATTAAAACACTTAATTTCTTTTTAAGAATTATCATTTTACCTCCCAGTATTTAATTATATAAAAATACTAAATAAAACTATTGTATAAAACTACTAAAAAAAACTAATAAAATATAAATTATATTAATAATATATAGATTTTATAAATATTACTGCTTTAATTAGTTATTAATAAATTTTGAAACCGTCTCTTTGCTTAATGAGCCTACAACATTATTTGATTTATCGATTACTGAAACTGAACCTTTTGAGAGAACTTTTTCAAGAATTGAAAATATTTTTTCATCCTCATTTACTTTTGTTGAGTTATTAAGATCTTTTTCATTACTCATTATACTTTTTACAGACAATAATCTTTCTCTTGGAAGATCTTCAGTAAATTCCTTTACATAATCATCTGCAGGCTTCATAATTAAATCTTCAGGACTTCCAATTTGAACTATTCTGCCTTCGTTCATAATTATTATTCTATCTGCCAATTTAATTGCTTCATCAAAATCATGAGTAATAAAAATAATAGTTTTTTTTAATGTGTTTTGAATTTTTAAAAATTCATTTTGCATCTCTTTTCTTATTAAGGGATCAAGAGCAGAAAAAGGTTCATCTAAAAACCATAACTCTGGTTTGACAGCTAATGAACGTCCAATACCAACTCTTTGCTGCTGTCCACCTGAAAGCTCTTTAGGAAAATAATTTTCTCTTCCTTGTAAGCCTACTAACTCAATTATTTCTAAAGCAGATTTTTCTCTATCTCTTCTGCTTATACCTTGAATCTCTAAAGGGAAAGCAATATTTTCAATGACAGTTCTATGAGGGAAAAGTGCAAAGTGCTGAAACACCATTCCCATCTTATGTCTTCTAATTTCAATTAATTCATTTTTTGATAATTTTCCCATATCAATATTTTCAAAAAATATTTCTCCAATGGTTGGCTCAACTAATCTTGACATACACCTTACTAAAGTTGATTTTCCTGATCCACTTAGTCCCATTATTACAAGAATCTCATTTTCATAAACTTCTAAAGAAGCATTTCTAATTGCCTGAATATAACCACCTGTTTTTATTATTTCTTTATTAGGATTATTATTGTGACTTTGTAAAAATTCTTTTGGATTATCTCCGTATAATTTCCAAACATTTTTACAAATTAGTTTAGGTGTTTGATTCACTTATTATCCTTTAGCATACCAACCATTATCAACATACAAAGCAGTTCCATTAACAAAACTAGAATCATCAGACGCTAAGTATAAAACTGCAGATGCAACCTCTTCTGGTTTACATATTCTCCCCTGAACAGAATGCAAATCGTTTTCATTCCAATTTTGTCCTTGCTCATCTAATTCTTTTATTTCTCTTAATCCGTGATTAGTTTTAACAAATCCTGGGCAAATTGCATTACATCTAATTCCCTGATCTCTATATTCAACAGCAATTGATCTAGCTAATTGTAAAACAGCCCCCTTTGTCATGCAGTATAAAGATTCCAAAGCAAAACCTTTTTCTCCCCCAATTGATGAAGTAATAATTATATTACCTCCTTTATTTTTTAACATTGAAGGAATTATTTCGTTACACACAAGAAAAGCAGATCTTACGTTAATATTCATTAAATAATCATAGTCTTCTTCAGAAGATTCATGAAGGGGCTTAACTATTATTGTTCCAGCATGGTTAAATAGAATATTAATTGTCCCAAACAAATCTATAATTTGATTAATTGATTTTTTGACTTCTTTAGATTTTGTTAAATCAGTATGAAAGAAAAATGCCTTTTCAATATTTGAATTAATTTGACTAATTGTTTTTTCCCCTTCAGCTTTATTAATATCCATGATGGCAACTATTGCGCCTTCACGACAAAATAATTCTGCAGTAGCTTTTCCCATTCCAGAAGCACCACCTGTAATAATTACTTTTTTATTTTTTAATTTCATTTTAATATTTATGTTTAATAATTATAATAGCTAATGGTCAACAAAAAAATATTATAAAAAAATTAATATCAAATATATTTACAAAATATATTTTAGAAAGTTGAAGGTTTAAAAGGTTTTTGTGTTTAAATAATAGAGCATTTTGAACGCTGTAAATTATTGATGCAAAATCCTGACTTTAATCAACACATAAGTGCTATTAAAAAAAATAAGAATTAATTTTTATTCTTCTTAAGATCGACTCTTCCAACAGAAGCAGCAAGTTTTGCAAGCTGTTTATCAATCCAATTTGGATTTATCTCTTTTTCCTGAGCATTTTCCTTTCTTCGTACAGCATTTCTTATTATCATGGCGCCTAACCATCTAAATGGTTCAGGAGGAAAGTTTTTTAATGGTCCTTTACAAAAATTACTATCAGTCCACTTATTATTTTCATCAAGAGTCATACTGCTTAATATTTCTCCACCAACATGACACGTAAGAACGCCATTTCCTGAATAACCAAAAGCATATGAAATATTTTTATTTTTTGGATGGTATCCAAAAAAAGGAAATCCAGTTTTTGTTCTCTCAGAAGGACCATTCCAAGATGCAGTAATTTTTGCTTCTTTGAGCGAAGGATAGAAACTCACTAGTGATTTTTTTAAATATTTTTCAATAGTGCTCGGACCATCAAATGAATCAATAACTTTATTTCTAAAAGAAAAAGTATTTCCTCCCTTGCCTAAGATAATTTTTCCATCTGGAGTTGTTCTAGAATAATGAGTAAATAAATTAGAGTCTAATATTACAAGCCCATTAGTTAAACCGATATTTTGTAATTGGTGTTTTATTGGTTCACTAATTATCATATCGGAAGAAACTAAAACTACGCTTCTTGATAAAAAAGGTAAAAATTTTGGAGTCCATGCATTGATTGCGAACACTAATTTCTCACAAGATACTGATCCATTCTTAGTTTTTACAAGTATCTCTTTTTTATAATTATAAGAAGTTACAGTACTTTTTTCAAAAATTTTAATGCCAATATTTTCAGCTAATTTTTTCAGACCTCTTACAAGAATAGCTGGCTGTAAACTTCCGCCTATTGGTGAAAAATAACCATCAATAAATTTTTTTGATTTTGTTAAGTCTTGGACTTTTTCTTTTGATAATCTTTCCCAGCTATTTATATTATGTTGATTTAAATCTCTTATAAGATTTTCAAAAGCCCCTTGATGGAATTTATTTGTAGCACCGTATAAAACGCCATCATCTCTTATTTCTGCATTAATCTTATTTTCAGAACAAAAATCTTTTATATTTTTTACTGCAGCTTCAGTTGACAAAACCATTTTTTTTGCATCATTAACACCAACCACATCTCTTATTCCTTGAAATTTTGTTGATTGAGGTATCATACAACCACCGTTTCTTCCTGAAGCACCACTTCCACATAAATCTTTTTCAATTAAAATAATATTTAGTTTGGGTTTTTTTTCTTTAATTTTAATTGCAGTCCACAGACCTGTGAACCCACCCCCAATAATACAAACGTCACAAGAAAGATTTAAATTTAATTCACTAATTTTTAAATTTTCTTCTTTTGCTAAAGCTTCATTAAACCAAGGTGATTGATAATGTAAATCCATTAAAGTAATATAATTATACAGTTTTTGTTCGCCATTTTTGAAATCTAACTAATATTTTCTTAGTTATCAGTACATAAATAATTCTAACTGCAGCATTTGTATAAAAAATCATCATTCCCATAGCAGCAGCAGGCGCAATGTCTCCAGCATCATCCATATTTAAAACGGCAACCGATGCTAAATTTGTTTTAGAGCTATAAAGAAAAACAACAGCTGATACTGTAGTCATTGCATTTACAAAGAAATAAATACCAATTTCAAAAATTGCTGGAAGACTAATTGGTACTGTTACACGAAAAAAAGTTTTATAAAAAGGCTGTTTAAGTGAAGACGATACATGCTCAAATTCATTATCTATTTGTTTTAATGATGTTAGTGCTGTTAAATGAGATACAGTATAAAAGTGAGTGATTGTACAAATTACTAATATTGCCATTGTGCCGTATATAAAATTTAATGGATTATCAGGATGATTAAAAAAGAAAATGTAAGCAAGTCCTAGCACTAAACCTGGAATAGCCATAGGCATCATAGATAATAAATGAAGAATTGAGCGTCCTGTCTTAACACTTCGTGATTTTTCTACAAAATATGCTCCAGTAAAGACAACAATTGTTCCAAAAAAAGCTGTGTAACAAGCCATACGAATTGAGTTGTAATATGAATCCCATCCTCCTCCATCCATTAAATCAAATTGATAGTTATCTAATGAAAGAGATAAATTGTAGGGCCAAAACGTAACTAGACTTGCGTATAAACACATCCCTATAATAGTAAGAATAAACACGGATATAACAGAACAATAAATAAGCATAATTAAATCAAATTTTTTACTTTTATTTGGTTCATGCACAACGGAGCGAGAGGTTAATATAGCTACTTGTTTTCTTTGAACAATACGATCGACTACAAAAGCTAAAAGAGCGGGAAAAATAAGCACAACACTTACAACAGCTCCCATTTCAAAATTTTGTTGCCCTATTACTTGCTTGTATACATCAACTGCAAGAACATTAAATTGCCCGCCTATAACTTTAGGAATTCCAAAGTCTGTAATAACTAAAGTGAAAACCACAAATGCTGCACTGATAACACCATATTTTGCTGAAGGAAGGGTAACAGTAAAAAAAGTCCGAATAGATTTTGATCGTAAAACTTTTGCTGCTTCGTATAACCTTGCATCCCCTATTGATAATGCTGTAATAATAATAAGCAATGCATGTGGGAAGGTATAAAAAACTTCAGCTATAATGATACCAATAGGACCATAGATATCGTAACCCATCATTAAATCTCTAAATATTCCTTGTTTGCCAAAGAGATAAATAAGAGAAATACCAGATAAAAGAGATGGCACTAAAATAGGGATCATTGCGATTGATCGAAATACACTTTTTCCTATCATGCAACTCTTTGTAAGTGCATAGGCAAAAACAAATGCTAAAGATATTGTTATAACCATTGTAATAATGGAAATAAATAAACTGTTATATATTGAATATACTAAGGCAGGATTTGAAAAATAACTTTGATAGTTTTCAAAACCTATAAAAATACCATCTTTATTTTCAACACTTTTTGATAATATTGCATACATCGGAAAAGCAAGCGCTATCAAAATATAAATACCTATAATTGATATAAAAAATATGGTTAGATAATCGTCTCTACTTTTTTTCATAGTTAAATCTATGCCTTAACAACTTTAAGTGCATGCGGTTGTAGTGAAATGCTAACAGAAGAATTATTTTGAATATTATTATTTAAAATATATTCAGAGGCAAAATTACAAATAACATTTGTCTTTTCTGATTTGAAGTCTACTTCTATATGCCCTCTAATATTTGACCCTAAAAACTCAAGCTCTTTTATTGTCCCTTTTAAAATATTTTTTTCACTACCAGTTTCACAAATCTTAATATCCTCTGGTCTGATTGTTATTGTTAATAAATCATCTTTTATATTTTCATTACATTCTAATATTGATCCATTAATTTCAAGACTATTTTCAGAAATTCTTTTAGCTTTAAATAAATTTGTTGTTCCTATAAAATTTGCAGAAAACGCAGTTTCTGGTTTTGAATACAGATCTTGAGGTGATCCTTCTTGTTCAATAACTCCATTATTCATTAATATGATTCTATCCGCCATAGTTAATGCCTCTTCTTGATCATGAGTAACCATAATTGTAGTCACGCCTAACTGTCTTTGAAGATTTTTTATTTCTAACCGTAAATGCTGTCTTACTTTTGCATCTAATGCTGAAAGAGGTTCATCTAAAAGTAATAATCCTGGGGAAGGCGCTAAAGCTCTTGCTAATGCAACACGTTGTTGTTCGCCACCGGATAATTGAGCGGAAAACTTATTTATATGATCACTTAAACCAACTAATTCTAATAATTCATCAACCCTTTTATCAATTGTTTCTTTATTTTTTTTTCTTGTTTTTAATCCAAAGGATATATTATTTTTTACGCTTAAGTTTGGAAATAAAGCATAAGATTGAAATACAATTCCAAAGTCTCTTTGATCAGGAGGAAGTAAAGATATGTCTTTATTGTTTTGATTAATTAATCCCTCTGATTGACTCTCTAGCCCTGCAATTACTCTTAGTAGAGTTGTTTTTCCACATCCTGAAGGACCTAGTATGCATACAAACTCACCTTCTTTAACATCAAAACTTACATTTTTAAGTGCTTGGAAATCCCCAAAGTACTTATTGATATTTTTTACTGATAAATATTGTTCCATAAAATTACATTAATAAAAAGCTTACAAAATTAATTGTAAGCTTTTTATTTTCTAGATTAAATTAGCTTTTTGGCTCTGATTTAGAATCGTATCTACTTTGCCATTCAGCAAGGATAGCCTTTCTATTTGTTGCTGCAAACTCAAAATCATTTTTGATCATTGCGCCTAACAATGCTGGAGGAAAATGCTCAACGGGTTTTGCAACCCCAGGCATTCCAACAACAGCATATGCCACATTATACATCTCCATTGCTTTTTTAGAAATAGCCCAGTCTGCTAAAGTTTTAGCATCCTCTAAGTTATCAGTACCTTTAAGTATTGCGTTAGCTTCCATTTCCCATCCAACACCTTCTGATGGAACAATAATTTCAATTGGCGCACCTTTTGCTTTAGATCTTGCACCTCTAAATGCGAAAGATACTCCTATTGGAACTTCTCCTGAAGCAGCTTGCTTACAAGGTTTTGAACCTGAGTGAGTGTAGTGAGAAATATTATTATGAAGTCTATCCATAAAGTCCCAACCACCATCTTCACCAAAAATTTGTAACCAACTTGAAACATCTAAAAAACCTGTTCCTGATGAATTTGGATTTGGCATTGCTACATGTCCTGCATATTCAGGTTTAGTCAAATCTTCCCAAGAAGAAGGCATTGAGAAACCATGTTTTGCCATCTCAACAGTATTCACACATACAGCAGCAACCCAAGCATCAATACCTGTCCATGAAGCAGGCTCATCACCATCACGGAATTTTGGATCAAGTTTGTCTATGCCTTTTGGAGAGTAAGGCTCAAACATTCCTTCACCTTTCATTAGCATAAGACTTGTTCCGGCTAATCCCCAAATAATATCTGCTTGCGGATTATTTTTTTCTGCTAATAATTTAGCAGTAACAATTCCAGTTGAGTCACGAACCCAATTAATTTCTATATCTGGATGATCCTCATTAAAAGTCGCAGCATATCTTTTTAAATCTTCTGCTTCAATTGCTGTGTACACTGTTAAAGAGCCAGCATTAGCATTTACTAAATTTAAAAAAAATACACTTATAAAACTTATTATAGTAGTTATTTTTTTCATATTACCTCCCGTTTATAAAAGTTATCTATTTACCTCATTAAAGATAAAAAATTATGTATTACAAGAGATTTAATTACATTTTTTTTACAAAAGTATTACAAATTATGGAAAAATTAAGCATTAAATATAAAACTAACGCCTATAAAGAATAAAATACCTGATATTATTCTTAAATACCCAATTTTTTCTTTTAAAAAAACCAATCCAATTAGTGAGGCAAACAAAATACTAGACTCTCTCATTGACGCAACAAATCCAAAAGGCTCATATTTCATTGACCAGATGATTATAGCATATGCACTAAATGAAACTACCGTTGCACATAAAATTAAAAATAACTCTTTAATTTTTAAACTAAATAAAGACTGTTTTCTTGTTAGATATACATAACCTATAGAAATCCAACCGCCTAAAAAAAAATTCCACACAATAAATGATAAACTATTGTTAACTGATCTAACACCTGCTCCATCAGAGAATGTATAAATAGAAATAATAAAAGCTATAAAGATTGAAATACCAATTGTTTTAAAATCTATTTTTGTATTAAAGTTACTTACAGATATTAATAGCAAAGCAATACAAATAATTAAAATTCCAATAAAACCAAAAAAAGGGATAATATCTTTAAGAAAAATAAAAGATAAAATTGTTACAAAAACAGGAGCACAACCTCTTGCAACCGGATAGATGAAAGTTAAATCTTCTCGATCATACATAATTCCAAGTAGTATAAAATAAAGACTATGTAATAAAAATGAGCAAGTGATGTAAAGCCAAGTTATACCTTCTGGGAAAGGAACAAAAAAAATAAGTGGAAAAAAAATAATGCTTTGAAAGAAAACCTTAACAGCAATTCCAACTAAAGAATTATCAAGAGATTTAATAATTATATTCCATAGAGCATGTAAAAAAGCTGCAAAAAAAATTAGAAAATATATTGATGCACTTGTCATTAGTAATTGTTTTGATATAAAATAATTTTACTAACTAATTATTCATGAAAAACAATATCGTTAATAAACTTTTGAATTTACTTAAGATAAAAGGTGCTGATATTCAATATGGGAATGAAGATGTTACCCAGTTAGAACACGCTCTTCAATGTGCTGAATTAGCTGAGCAAAATAATAAATCAGACGCATTTATTACAGCTGCATTACTTCATGATATTGGTCATCTAATATATGAAGATAAAGATCCTATTCATGAGGGAAAAGATGGCGTGCATGAAGATTTAGGGGCCGATTATTTGTCAAAATATTTTGGTGAAGAAGTAACACTTCCTATTCGAGCACACGTTGCATCAAAGCGATATTTGGCGGCTGTAGAAGATGGGTACTATGATCAACTATCTGAAGCATCAAAAGAGTCACTTAAAGTACAGGGTGGTATTTTCACAAAAGAGGAAGCAGAGGAGTTTATCAATAAACCTCAGATGAAAGAAGCCGTTGAAATGCGTCGTTATGATGATCAGGCAAAAATACTTAATAAAGAAACACCGTCTGTGGAGCATTTCAGAAAATACGTAGAAAATTCATTTCAAGCATCTGCAAACTAATAATGTTCGATGCATATGATTTTATCGATTCAAATAAATTTGATGGCAAAATAGTTTTAACTTCTTTTCCGGGCTTAAATGATGAAGGAAAATTTGAGGACAAAATTCTTGCATCTCAACTCGAATTATTTTCAAAAAAACAATGTAGCTCGATTACTTCTTTTGTAGAAGATAAAGAATTTGAAAAGTTATGTGATAAAAAATTGTTTGTTGAAAAAATTTATCGACATCATTTAAAATGGTATCACTTACCTATTCAAGATTTAGGAGCACCCAACCAGGATTTTAAATTCAAATGGGAGACAACAAAAGTATTACTTAAAAATGAACTTATAGAGGGATCGAACGTTGTATTTCATTGTCGAGGTGGCAAAGGACGAGCAGGAACAATTGCAGCAATATTGTTAGTCGATTTTGGCTATGAAAAAAAAGATGCAATTGAAATCGTGAGAGAGAGAAGAAAAGGTGCGATAGAAACGAAAGTTCAAGAAGATTTTATCACTGCGTACCGAGCAGTAAATTAAAACGACACTGTTAAGTTAAAAATATTTGAGAGAATAAATAAAAGTATTATTGATATTAATGCTGAAATTACAGGAAGCGTAAACCAACCAATTGTAATTCTCCCCGCTATAGACCACTGCACTTCTTTTCCTCCTTTTAATAAACCAATTCCAATGACAGCGCCAACAACAGCCTGAGAACTGGAGACGGGAACAAGAGGAATAGAGGGTAAATTAATTGACTGTAAAAAATTACTAATACCCTGAGAGGCAAATAAAAATAAAACGATAGAGTGGGAGATAACAACAATAAAAGCGGCAACAGGTGACATCTTTAATAAATCATTACCCACAGTGAACATAACTTTTTTAGAATATGTAAAAACACCAACTGCAATAGCTAATCCCCCAAGTAAAAATAATTGCTCCTTTGAGCTAAAAACAAAAAAACTAGAAATAGAAATATCTGTAAACGGCGATATAGGAACAAATACACCCATAACGTTAGCAATATTGTTTGCCCCTAAACTGTATGCACCAAAGGCTCCTGCTAATAGCAGAGCTGTTCGTGTGTATGCATCCAGTCTTAGAATATGAAGCTTTCTTTTTAAAATAAAATTTTTTGTAAATGTAAAAAAACCCATAGCGATTAGTCCTGCAATGACTGGACATAATACCCACGTGCCTAAAATTGTAATGAGAACTTTTATATTGGTTGCTGATCCAGTGTATAAATTCCATCCAACAATAGCACCAACAATTGCTTGCGTTGTAGACACAGGAAGCCCTGCTTTCGTCATTAGATAAACTGAAATGCCTGCAGCAATACAAGCAGCAAAAGCACCGGGAAGTGCATTGATGGCACCAAGCTTCCCTAATGTTTCGGTAGTTCCTGCACCGCTAATGATCGCACCCAATATAACAAAGATACTACAGATGATAGCAGCAGTTTTAAAACGCACCATGCGTGTTCCAACCGCTGTACCAAAAACATTAGCAGCATCATTTGCCCCTAAAGACCACCCAAGAAATAATCCACCTAAGAGAAAAATAATGATGGAGATGTCCATTAGTTATTAAACGGATCTTTTAATTGCATAGATCTGAACTTCATCAGCAATATCTTCTGCTTGATCACAAATGCGATCAATTTTTTCAACAAAATATCGAAGATGCATTTTTTGATCTAAAGGAAGTTCGGAATCAAAAATTCTTCGTGCTAAGGCACTAAATTTTATATCTGATTCTTTTTCATAAAAGGTAACTTTATGTCCATTATCACGTACACTTTTAATATCACGAAAAAACGAACGCACTGTTAAGCATAAAGCTTCTACACAATTCACAACGGTTTCTGTTAATTCGATAAGATCTTCATGAAACTCTTTTGGAAAATTTGGTTTTTGAATAGAGAAGTGATAACAATTACCTTGGTACATACCAATTAATTCATCCATATGTTCTAGAAGACGTAACACATCACTTCGTGCATCAGGGATGAGCGTTTCCTCATATAATGTGTGTTCCACTTCTTTTGTTATTTTATCTGCTTTACTCTCCATTTCTTTAACTTTTTCAACCATTTCATCAAATTTACCATTGGCAGAATGGTTGAGATAGGTTGGTACAATACTTTTAAATACTAAGCCAACCTCCGAGAGAATATCAACAAACCCATCAATTTCTCGCTCAAGTTTTTTTGTATCACTAAATAAAGAGCTACTTTTTAATCCAAACATCGGGGGCTTATAGAACTTTTAAAAAAAAAATAAAGGAATGTTACAAATTTGTTACATTTAAACAAAATTTCAAATTACTGTAATATAAGAAATATATAAATAAATTAATTTTAGGAGCATCAATGAGTCTTATTACAACAAACAATTTAAAGTGGTTAAGTACAATTTTAATTTTAACTGGAATACTTCTAACCAATCTAAATAATTATCCTCTTAATATTTTTATTCATGGTTTGGGGGCTATCGGTTGGTCTATTGCTGGCTTAATAACTAAAGACAGAGCGTTGATGACTAACTTTGGCCTACAAATTCCACTTTTTATAATTGGATACACTTACTACTTGTCATAATTTATTAATGAAAAAAATTTTATTTATGTGTGTTGCAAATTCAGCTCGTAGTCAAATGGCTGAGGGCATTGCAAGAGCACTTTTCCCAAATATTGAATTTCAAAGTGCAGGTTCAATGCCGTCAAGGGTTAACCCCCTTGCTATTGAAGTTATGAAGGAAATAAATATCGATATTTCTAATCACTCTTCCAAAGATTTTGAAAGCTTGAATGATGATTTTATAAATAATTTAGATTACGTTATTCCTTTATGTAAAGAAGAAGTATGCCCTTTATTAAATTCTGATGCTATTGTTATCCCAATCCCACTTGAAGACCCTGCATCAGAAAATTTTTCTGATCATCAATTAAATAAATTCAGAGAAGTAAGAGATTTAATTAAATATAAATTAAAGGAATTAATAATTAATTTTGGAGATTAATTTCAAATATATAATTTTATTTTATAAAAATTTAAATAATAATATTTTGTTCATATTTTTGTAAAATTAAATCATTATTAAATTCACATCACTCACACTATTCTTTTTCTGCCGTATATTTTGTTGATATAGTTGTGAGTGATTTAATATTTTTTGAATTTATAAAAAATTTTCCAACAAATGATGCAACTAATGCTCCAATTACCTGTGCTAGAATAAAGTATAAAACACTCGCGGGATGAATACCTGTAAAAGTATCTGTAAACATTCTTGCAATTGTAACTGCAGGATTTGCAAAACTAGTTGAAGATGTAAACCAATAGCCAGCTGTTATGTACAATGCAACCGCTACAGCTAGTTTTTCTTTATTTTTTGCGCCTATAATAATAATAGTTAATATAAGACCGAATGTGGCTACAATTTCAGATATAAAAGTTGAAAAACTATAGCGCTGATTAGTTGACCATTCAAAAATCTCTTTTTCAAAATAAATATTAGAAAGCAGGCATCCTAAAACTCCTCCTATTATTTGAGCAAGTATGAATATTGTTGATATGTTTAGAGATATTTTTCCATTAATATAATCACTAATAATAACAACAGGATTAAAGTATGCACCTGATATATTTATAAACATTGTAATTATAACAAATAAAATTGCACCAGTTGCAATAGAATTACCAAGAAGAGTGAGCGCTAAATTATCAGATAAATTTTCTCCCATGATCCCACTACCAACAACGGTTAATACAAGAAAGAATGTGCCAATAAATTCAGCTAAAACTTTACTGAAGATAGTATTTTTCATATCATAAAATAAATTTATTTTGTTAAACTTTTATTTCATCTAAAAAATAACCAGTAATTTCTTGAATATCAAATAAAAACATCTAATAAATCTCTATGCAAAAAGTATGGTATAAAAAAAAATCATACCTACATGGTTCTGGTCTTTTTGCTTTATCTAATATTAAAAAAGGTGATCAAGTCATCCAATATATTGGAGACAAGGTTACAAAAAAAGAAGGTGATCGCCGTGCAGATATTCAGTTAAAAAAGGCTGAAAAAAATAAGAAAAATGGCATGGTGTATGTTTTTGAACTCAATAAAAAATATGATATTGATGGGGGTGTTTTACGGAATTATGCAAGATTCATTAATCATTCTTGTAATCCAAATTGTGAAGTGGAAATTACTGATAATCAAATCTGGATATCTGCGATAAAGAATATTAAAAAAGATGCAGAGCTAACTTATAATTATGGATATCCTTTTGATAGTGATTTTGAGGATCATATTTGTAAATGTGGATCAAAAAAATGTGTAGGATATATTTTAAGTGATGATGATTGGCCCAAGTTAAAAAAATATGAAAAAAAACATAAAAAGGGCACTAGATAAAACACCTTTAATTACAATTGTTATCGATATTGATAAGAATGTCACTTACTATAATAATTTTGCTAAACAAAAATTTCTTTTTCTTGAAGAAGGAAGGGATATCAATACTGTAATTAGATCTACAGATCTAAATACCTTTATTAATAAAGCGTTTAGTGAAAAAAAAGATTTTAAAGTTGAATTTCAACCATCTAATTTTGAAGATTGGTATTTTATAGCTGATCTTGTTTTTTTTCATGAAAATGATGGCTCAGATTCTGAATTAACTATCATGCTAACAGATCAAACAATGCTTTATAGTTATGAAAAAATGCGAACTGATTTTGTTGCCAATGTTAGTCACGAATTAAGAACACCCCTCTCCTCTATTGTAGGTTATATTGAGACTATAAAGAATGATATTAATCTTGATAAAACGACCACTCATAAATTTTTGGATATTATGGAAGATCAAGCATGGCGGATGACAAGGTTGGTTGAGGATTTATTGCTATTAAGTAAATATGAAACTGAAGATAAACCTCTTCAGTTTAAAGAAGTAGAAATTGTAAAAGTTGTTCAAAGCGCCATTGATAACTTAAATAAAAAAATAGAAGATAAAAATTTAAAAGTAAATTTAAATGATGATTGTAATAAAAAAATAATTTCTCTTAACAGTGATTCTATGATTCAAGTATTTATTAATATCATCGATAATGCCATTAAATATTGTCAGAAAGGCAGTGATATAAATATTGCTCTTAAGGAGGCTATGGTAGATGACAATATATATGTTCAAGTGCAAATTAAAGATCAAGGTGAAGGAATTTCAAGTGAGCACCTCGGCCGTTTAACAGAGCGATTTTACAGAATTGATAAAAACCGCTCTAGAGATTTAGGCGGTACAGGATTAGGCTTATCAATTGTTAAACACATTATAAATCGTCATAATGGAAAACTAACAATTGAAAGTGAGCTTGAAAAAGGGAGCATTTTTAGTGTTTACTTACCTGCACTAAATTAACTAATAAAAAATAAATCTTTAATATTTCTGTAACAATAGACTTCTATTTAAAATTTAAATTTATTTAAAGAGGTTTAGAATGAAAAAAATTATTGTTAGTTTAATTACTCTTTCTTTTGCAGTAACCAGTTCAGCTTCTGCAAGAGATTACATATCTATTGTTGGATCTTCGACGGTGTATCCTTTTGCAACATTGGTTGCAGAAAAGATGGCATCAGAAGGAATGAAAGCACCAGTTATTGAAAGTACTGGTTCTGGTGGTGGGCATAAATTATTTTGTGCAGGTGTTGGTGTAGAGCACCCTGATATTACAAACTCTTCAAGAGCACAGAAAGATAAAGAATTTGCACTTTGCCAAGATGGTGGTGTAACTGATATCGTTGAAGTTCGTGTAGGAAATGATGGTATAGCATTTGCTTACTCTGCTGATTATGAATGGAAATATACAAACGGTGCATCAATGGCTGGTGGTATTGATCTTTCCAAAGAAGAAATCTGGCAAGCAATGGCTAGAGATAATAAAGATGCGCCAGAAACTTGGTTTGATATTGATAAAAGATTACCAAAGGTAGAAATATCTATTATGGCACCTCCTCCTTCTTCAGGAACCAGAGATGCTTTTGACTCGCTTGTTATGAAAAAAGGCTGTGTTAAGGATATGTTAGTTGCTGATGGTGACTGCAAAGCGTACCGTGAAGATGGTCATGTTATTGAAGGTGGTGAAAATGATGAATTGTACGTCGAACACATTTCAAAAGAGCAAGGTGCATTTGGTATCTTTGGATATAGTTTCTTAGCTAATAACGAAGATAAAGTAGCTGCTTCTAAAGTTAATGGTGTTGAAATTTCAATGGAAGGTATTCAAGATTATTCATACCCAATTGCAAGACCATTATTCTTCTATATCAAGAAAGCACATGTAGGTGTAATCCCGGGTTTAATGGATTACGTTAATGAATTTGTAAGCGAAGAAGCAACAGAAGGTTATCTTTTAGATGCTGGTTTGGTTGAGTTAAGCCCAGCTGATAGAGCTAAGGTTCTAGATGACATTGCTAATTTAAAGAACTACAAATAGTCTTAATTAAATTGAATAAAAAGAGGGGATTTTCCCCTCTTTTTTTTATATCTTAATTTTATTGTAATATAATTGTAATAAAACTTTAGTATTCCATTCTTTCATTTGCATGTTTTACTGGTCTCTAATAATCATTTTACTTGGCATTTACTCTGCTTATATTTTTGGCAAATCACGCATAACTTCAAATTCTAGACAATTAGAAATTAAGACAGCTTCCCTGCCAACGTATTACGCGCAATACATTATGGTTTGGTGCTTACTCCCTGCTCTTATAGTGTATTTTGGTTGGATTATTTTTGAAGATCAGATTATTCAAAATCTTGTCCTTGCTAATTTTGATTTTGATTTGAATCCTGCCCTTAATGCAAGCTTATTAATTGCAGAAATAAAAAATGTCGCTCTTAGTGACTCGTTTGCTGAAGGCAAGGCAATTGAAATATTAAATGCTGCTGAACACTACGCTTCAATTAAATATGTAAGCTCAATTTCTTTTTATTTATCGATTTTAATTGTTATGATTTTGGGTGTGATGTTTGCTTCTAGAAAACTGCAACCTTCTTTTCGTGCACAACAATCAATTGAAAATTATGTTAAATATTTTTTATTTTTTTGCTCCTCTGTTGCAGTGTTAACAACTGTTGGAATCGTCTTTTCATTATTATTTGAAAGTTTACGATTTTTTTCTGATGTATCTGTATTTGAATTTTTATTTGGAACAAAGTGGTATCCTTACATTCCAATTCGCGAAGGACAGTCAGGATCACAAGGATCATTTGGTGCAGTACCAATTTTTGCTGGGACATTTTTAATAATGATTGTTGCCATGTGTGTAGCTACGCCTATTGGTTTATTTACTGCTATTTACTTGGCAGAATATGCATCACCAAGAGTAAGAAGAATTATCAAACCTCTTTTAGAAATTTTAGCTGGCGTACCGACAATAGTTTATGGGTTTTTTGCATTTGTCACTGTTGCGCCTTTTGTAAAAACATTTGGGCAATCAATTGGTATTGATGCTTCACCCACGAGTGCTCTTGCAGCAGGGTTAGTGATGGGCATTATGATTATTCCTTTTATATCGTCATTATCAGATGATGTTATCAATTCTGTTCCTCAAAGTTTAAGAGAAGGCTCTTTGGGCATTGGTGCAAATAAAGCGGAAACAATTAAAAGAGTCATCTTGCCAGCAGCACTGCCTGGAATTGTTGGTGCTTTTTTATTAGGAGTTTCAAGGGCTATAGGAGAGACAATGATTGTCGTTGTGGCGGCTGGAACAGCTCCAAATTTAACAGCCAATCCCTTTGAAAATGTCACTACCGTTACCGTCCAAATTGTAATTGCCCTAATAGGTGATCAAGAATTTGATGATCCAAGAACTTTATCTGCTTTTGCTTTGGGATTAGTATTATTTGTCATTACATTAATTCTTAATATTTTTGCTTTAAGAATTGTGAAAAAATATAGAGAGCGCTATGAGTAATCAATTCTCACATGAAAAAATAATTCAGTTACGAAAAAAAAGAAGCGCAGCTGATCGTCGTTTTAAAACCTATGGATTAATAGCCACCGTAATAGGAATGGCAATTTTATTTTTTTTATTATTTACAATTTTTTCTAAGGGATACTCTTCCTTTCAAAAAACAGTCATTGAACTAGACGTAACGTTTGATCAGGAAACGTTAAAAATTACACCCAACGCAACTTATGAAGAACAAGTAGAAGCTAAATTTTTTAAAGTAAAGAAAAACGCCATAGCGAATGCGCTACCTGACTTAAGTAAAAAGGATATTAAGTTAATGAAAAAAATGTTTTCAATAAATGTTGATAAGGAAATTAAAGAGTATTTTTTACAAAATCCAAATATCCTAAACACTACGCAGAAGCTTTTAGTTACAGCGCATAGTGATGTAGATCAAATGTTAAAAGGAAATGCTAAACGTGATATTGAAGAGAAAAAAAGAAAATTGAATGATAGACAGTTGGAATTTTTCGATGAATTTGTTTTTACTGGAAGATTAAAATCAAAATTCAATAATTTCTTTTTCACCAATGCGGATTCTAGACATCCTGAGCTAGCGGGTATTGCGGGCTCTTTTGTAGGATCTTTATTTACTTTAATCACAGTTTTTTTATTAGCGTTTCCAATAGGCATTGGGGCGTCAATTTACTTGGAAGAATTTGCACCAAAAAATAAATTTACAGAACTCATAGAAGTCAATATTGCAAATTTAGCAGCAGTCCCTTCTATTGTGTTTGGTTTATTAGGATTGGGAATCCTGTTAAATGTTTTTGGATTTCCAAGAAGCACTCCTTTAGTAGGAGGAACTGTTTTGGCATTAATGACACTCCCAACGATTATTATAGCATGCCGAGCATCTCTCAAAGCGGTTCCACCTTCGATAAAAGAAGGCGCTTTAGCAATGGGAGCTTCAAAAATGCAGGCAGTTTTCCATCACCAAGTTCCTTTAGCATTACCGGGTACATTAACGGGGACAATAATTGGTTTAGCTCAAGCCTTAGGAGAAACGGCGCCTTTAATTATGATTGGTATGATTGCTTTTATTCCCAATATTCCAACAGGTTTCACCGAACCCTCAGCTGCTCTTCCTGTTCAGATATATCTATGGGTAGAAAGTGCAGAAAGAGGTTTTCAGGAAAAAACAGCTGCCGCAATAATGATGATATTAATTTTTTTATTTTTAATGAATGCTATAGCAGTATTCTTACGAAGTAGATTTGAGAGGAAGTGGTAATATGAACAATGTAAAAGTGTCTACCAAAAATGTGAATGTGCATTACGGCACTAAGCAAGCACTTCATCGAGTAACACTTGATATCAATGAAAAGGAAGTTACAGCACTGATTGGACCTTCTGGTTGTGGTAAATCTACTTTTCTAAGATGTATAAATAGAATGAATGATTTAATTGATATTTGTAAAGTAGATGGATCTATTACAGTTGATAATGAAGAAATTATTTCGGATGAAGTTGATGTCGTAAGTCTTCGATCCAAAATTGGTATGGTTTTTCAAAAACCAAATCCTTTTCCAAAATCTATTTTTGATAATGTAGCTTACGGACCAACTATTCATGGAATCGTCGAGACTAAAACAGATTTAGAAGAGATAGTTCATTCATCTTTAAAAAGAGCAGGACTGTTAAAAGAAGTAAAAGATCGTTTGCATGAACCAGGGACTAGTTTGTCTGGCGGTCAGCAACAACGGTTATGCATCGCTCGTGCCATTGCAGTTAATCCTGATATTATTTTAATGGATGAGCCTTGCTCAGCATTAGATCCAATTGCAACAGCAACAATAGAGGAATTAATTGATGAACTTAAAAACAAATATACAATTGTAATAGTAACACACTCAATGCAGCAAGCAGCAAGAGTATCGCAACGAACAGGTTTTTTTCATTTAGGTGAACTTGTGGAGACTGGAGAGACACAAAAAATTTTTACAAATCCTGAAAACGAAAAAACACAAGGATATATAACAGGAAGGTTTGGATAACATGGAACAAGATAAACATATCGTTAAATCTTATGACGATGAGATGAAAGAAATTAATAATAACATCTTAGACATAGGAAGCTTAGTGGAGAATCAATTAAAAAGAGCCTTAAGTGCGTTAAAAAATCAAGATACAGAATTGGCAGAGAAAGTGACAGAAGATGATAATTTAATTGATGAAAAATTTAGAGAACTTGATCAAAATCTTGTTCTTATCTTGGGTAAAAGACAACCTATGGCAACGGACTTACGGACAATTTTCTCAGCTATTAAAATGAATAAAGATCTTGAAAGGCTCGGTGATCACGCAACAAATATTGCAAAGCGAACAGCGATGATTGAACTTGTTTTACCAGAAAAACCTGTCCGTGATATCTTAAGAATGGGTGAGCATGTACAGATTATGATCGGAAAAGTGATACAATCATTTGTTAATTTTTCTGCAGAAGAAGCTAAAGTTGTATGGAAAATGGATGAAGAAATAGACGATGAATATCTTGGTATTCTTAGACAACTTCTTACCTATATGATGGAAGATCCAAAGAGAATTTCTGCATGCACAAATCTTCTCTATATGGTTAAAGATTTAGAGAGAGCAGGTGATTATGTGCAGAATATTGCTGAAGATATTTACTATGCGGTATCAGGAGAACCTCTATACAATGAAGGACCTGATAGAGAATGGGAAGCGATAAAACCGCTAAAGAAAAAAAAATGATTGTAATTAAATTGTAATAAAAATTTATTAAAAAATAAATAATGAAATTAAAAGTCTTAATCGTTGAAGATGAAAACTCTCTACTAGAGCTATTAAAATTTAATTTTACCAAAGATGGTTTTAAAGTTGATACTGCAATGGATGGAGAAACGGCGCTTGAAAAAATTTTACATAAAGGTCCTGATCTTTTAGTTTTAGATTGGATGTTACCAAAGTTATCTGGAATTGAGTTATGTCGACGTATTCGAAAAAATAAAGAAATAAAAAATCTTCCTATTATTATGTTAACAGCAAGAGGAGAAGAAGATGATCGTTTACGAGGATTAGAAACAGGGGCTGATGATTATATAACAAAACCTTTTTCAGTGAATGAACTTATGGCAAGAGTAAAAGCAGTGCTAAGAAGAATTCGTCCCATGTTTGCCGAAGAAGTATTATCATACAAAGGTATTGTTGTTGATTTAGTATCTCATAGTGTCAATAGAGATAATGAAACGATTCATCTTGGGCCAACCGAATTTAATTTATTAGTTTTTTTTATGGAGAATATCGGAAGAGTATTTTCTAGAGAGCAATTACTAAATCACGTTTGGAAAGATGAAGCTTTTGTTGAGCCAAGAACAGTAGACGTGCATATACGAAGACTTCGAAAAGCAATTAATAATGATGTTAAAGAAGATTATATAAGAACAGTGCGTTCTGCTGGGTATAGTTTTGGTTTGTAAGATTATTTAGTAGTAGTTTTGCTCATCTATTTGTTTGATTTTATATATATTATAAATATGTAAGTGTAATATGAACAATTCAAGATTTAGTAATTTAGTTATTTTTTGGACATTTTTTATTATTTTTTTATTATTCAATACAGTTTCTATTAGTAAAAATATTGATTTGTTTAAAGGAATGGAATTGTACAACAAAAACTGTTCTTCTTGTCATATGATGAATTTAGCAGGAAAGCCTGATTGGAAAACAGGAGTTGATGAAGATGGTCAACGTTTACCACCTCCATTAAATGGCACAGCCCATACATGGCATCATTCACCTGATCAATTATTTCAAATCATCCGTTACGGGTACAAAAAATTTGATCCAAATTATAAAGGCAAGATGTTGGGTAATGAAGATCTTAGCGAAGATGATGTTTGGTCAATACTTGAATATATTAAAAGTATGTGGCCAGAAAATATTAGAACCAAATACGACTCTCACTTTAGTGAATAAGCCTAGTGATCTATTTTACCACCAACCACGAGGGATTTACTGCAGTCTTTACACACACCATAAATTTCTAAATTATGTTTTGCGTATTTAAAATCAGCCTGCTCACTTTGTTTTGCAAAATAGGAAGGTAAGTTCTTTTGTGTTAATTCACTCACCTGATCACATGTTTCACAAATTAAAAAAGAAGTAGATGTCGATGAGTTACAGTTTTTATGCTCGCATGCAATATAGGAATTTCGACTCTCTATTTTATGAACCTTACCAATTTCAATGAGCTTATCTAAAGCACGGTAGACTTGAAGTGGCGCTTTAATTCCTTTTTTTTGCGTATCATAAAGAATGGCATATGCTTTTAATGGTTCTTTTGATTTTTCTAATAAATCGAGAACTGTTTGTTGGTTATTTGTTAATTTTTCTGCTGAAAGAGCCATACTATTTAGATATCAAATTGTTTTCATTTTTGCAATGCGCCGCTTCTTTTAAATGATATTAATGAAAGAATAAATAACACTAATGCGGCAACAATGATTGATGGACCTGAGGCTGTATTAAGCTCTAACGAACTAAATAAACCCAATATTACTGAGATAATTCCTACTAAAATTGATAGTATAACCATTTGACGTGGATTGCTGCTTAAGCTTCTTGCCGTAGCAGCAGGTATTAAAAGTAAGCCTGTTATAAGTAAGGCCCCAATCATTTTTATCGAAATAGCAATTACACCAGCTAGGAGTAGAGTAAAAATAAAATTAGATAAATCTGGCTTCATTCCCTCAGCAGCTGCTAAATCATAATTAACAGTCGCGGCAAATATTGATTTCCAAATGTAAAATAATATTCCTAAAATAATTAATCCACCAAACCAGATAATAAAAATATCTTCAACAGTGACGGCCAATATATCTCCAAATAATAATCCCATTAAATCAAAACGAATGGAGGATAGAAAACCAATTAATACCAGGCCAATTGCTAGAGTTGAATGCGCTAACAGTCCAAGTAAAGAGTCTCCCGCTAACTTTGTTCTTTTTTGTAAACTGAGTAGAAGTAATGCTACTGTTCCAGATATGATAAATACGGATAGAGATATATTAATACTAAAAGCATAAGCTAGTGTCACACCGAGTAAGGCTGAGTGTGATAACGTATCGCCGAAATAAGAAAGCCTTCGCCATATAACTAGACAACCAAGCGGGCCAGTTACAATAGCAATGCCGATACCTGCAATTAATGCGCGAATAAAAAAATCATCAAACATTATTTAGATATACTTCCATCATGATCGTGTGAATGATCGTGTTGATGTTGATAATAAGATAAGGTCTCTGAGTTATGTTCACCAAATAATTTTATATATTCTGGATTTTTTACAACATTGCTTGGTGATCCAGAACAACATATATGTCCATTTAAACAGATAACATGATCGGTAGTAGACATGACAAAATGCATATCATGCGAAATTAATAAGATACCACAATTTAAGTTAACAGAAATATCTTTGATAAGATTATAGAGGGCTATCTCCCCATTAAAATCAACTCCCTGTACAGGTTCATCTAATACTAATAGATCTGGTTTTTTTGCTATCGCTCTTGCAATTAAAACACGTTGAAATTCACCACCTGACAAACTATGGATCTGATTATAGAGTAATTTATCAACACCTGTCATAACTAAGGACTCAGTGATCTCAGTATTATTAAGGCTGCTTGTGATTTTCATAAAATCAATGACACGCAGAGGCATTGTCCAATCAATATTAATTTTCTGAGGAACGTATGCCATCTTATTAGCATTTCCTGTCACAAAACCTTCGTCTGTATTCAAAATATTTAATATCATTTTGGCTGTTGTTGTTTTTCCAGAACCATTGGGGCCAATAAGTGTTACAATTTGACCTTGATTTATTTCAAGAGAAATACCTCTCACAAGCCATTTAGATGACCTATAGACACCTGCTTTTTCTAATTTAACAAGTAATTTATTTTGATCCATTTTTTGTTTACAATTTGATATGTTATATTATAACATTTTTTAATTTAACAAACCTATATCTGAAAAAAAATAATATGAAACAGAATAATTATCTACTAAACTTATTAAAAGTAACAATTTTCTCTTTTTTGCTTATTGCTACAGCGCCTGTACGAGCAGAAATAAAAGTTGTTACCACTATAAAACCTCTACATTCATTAATTGCGAATGTTATGGATGGTGTTGGTGAGCCGTCATTAATAATTGAAGGCAGCACATCTCCACATAGCTTTACGTTAAAACCTTCTCATGCAAAACTTCTAGAAGAAGCTGATATTATATTTTGGGTTGGTGAAGGCATTGAAACTTTTATGGAAAGACCTCTTGAGTCAATTGTTAAAAATGCTGAAGTTGTTGAGTTTATGGAAGTTGATAGCATTGAAAAGTTAAAATTTAGAGAAGAAAGTATCTATGGTGATCATGACGACCATGATGATCATGATGATCACGACGAAGACCATGACGAAGACCATGATGATCATGATGACCACGATGATCACGACGATCATGATGAAGATCATGATGACCACGATGAAGACCATGATGATCATGACGATCATGATGAAGACCATGATGATCATGACGATCATGATGAAGACCATGAAGACCATGATGACCACGACGATCACGACGATCATGATGATCATGCTGGACATGAAGGTCACAACCATGGAGAGTTTGATGCTCACATATGGTTAGATCCAAGCAATGCCAAAGAAATGGTTCACGAAATTGCTCACGAATTAGGTGATTTAGATCCTGCGAATAAGGATAAATATGAAGCTAATGCTGAGGCAACTATTATTGCACTTGATCAACTGATTAAAGATGTCAGTAAAGATATTAATAAGGACGCAAAATTTGTCGTATTCCATGATGCTTATCAATATTTTGAAGAGCGTTTTGGTGTCAGAGCAGCAGGAGCATTAACATTAAATACTGATGTTTTACCTGGAGCTAAACAAATTGATGAAATTCAGGATGTAATTAAAGATAGAGGAATTAATTGTATTTTCTCTGAACCTCAATTTAATCCAAAGATAATTTCAACAATTGCAGAGGACACTAATATCAAAACGGGTGTCTTTGATCCTCTAGGAGCAAATATTAATTCTGATAAAGATCTTTACTTTAAATTGATAAGTAATTTAGGTAATGAACTTAAGAGTTGTTAATATTAAATAATATAAAAAGGTGGAACTTTAGGGTGTTAATCTAACAACACCCTCCACCTTCACAAGTACAACAACAGCTACAGCTACAGCCACACTTAGGTGGGTTAGGATTTTCATTTTTCATTACTTTCTCAATACTAATGAAATCTATATTTTCAAGGATATATTTGAACAACCTTATAAAAAACAATAGATTTACTACTTTTCAACTAAATTGGGACACAAATAAAATTTATACAAATCACTCTTCACAATATAAAATTAGATAATGCAGTCACTCTTTAGGTCATTTTTTACTGTTAGTTTTTATACCCTCCTAAGTAGGATTTTAGGCTTTATTCGTGACATATTAATAGCTCGCTTTCTTGGATCGACCGTAACATCAGATGCGTTCTTCGTAGCTTTTCGTATTCCCAATTTCTTTCGACGTGTTTTAGCAGAAGGGGCCTATAGCGCTGCACTAATCCCTGTTATCTCAGGTATTGTTATTGACACAAAAGATGACCATGAAGCAGCTGACTTTGTTGAAAACACTATGTCATTTTTACTATTTGTTACGGTGAGTTTAACGATCATTTTCTTTTTTGGAATGCCGTATATTATTCAAATATTAGCCCCTGGATTTTCTATAAACAGTGAGGCATTTGATTTAGCAGTGTTTTTTGGAAAAATAATATTTCCGTATTTAATTTTTATTTCTTTGGCAGCACACTTCACATCCATTTTAAATGTTCATGAAAAATTTGCAGCAGGCGCATTTGCTCCTTCTATTTTAAATATTAGTTTTATTCTCTCTCTTTATATTATTACACCGTATGTAAGTTCTGCTGGCCATGCTTTATCAATCGGTGTTTTAATAGGAGGGGTTGGTCAGTTTTTATTTTTGTACCGATCTACTCTTAATTTCTATAAACCTAAAATTATATTTCCTAAACTTAATGATAAGATAAGAAAATTTTTCCGATTATTTTTTCCAGGTTTAATTGGTTCAGGAGTAATTCAATTAAATATCATCATAGGTACTATTATAGCTTCCTTTCTTCCTATTGGAGCCATCAGTCATTTATATTATGCGGATAGATTAAATCAGTTACCCCTGGCTATATTTGGCATTGCGCTTGGCGTTGTGTTACTTCCAAGTTTGTCAAAAGCTATTAAGTCCACTGATGATGAGATAGCCACTAAACTTCAAAATAAATCTTTAGAATTTGCTCTATTAATATCTATCCCCTCAGCAATTGGTTTATATATTTTATCTTTACCCATAGTTCATATCTTATTTGAGCGTGGAGCCTTTACTCAAGAAGACACGCTATATACTTCCAACGTTCTTGCATATTTTGCGCTTGGTCTTCCAGCCTATGTATTAATTAAAGTTTTAGTTGTTTGTTTTTTTGCAAGGGAAGATACCAAAACACCTTTGTATATCTCCATAGTGAGTGTGGTAATGAATATTATTTTATCTCTTATACTGATAAGTACGATGAGAGAGATGGGTATTGCTTTAGCAACTGCCATTAGTGCTTGGATTAATGCCATTTTACTTTTTATAATACTTATAATTAGAAAGACATTAAATTTAGACCGTCAATTTTTAAGCAATGTTCTTAAATTATTAATATGTTCATTGGGCATAATAGTTCTTACTTGGTATTTAAAAAACTTCTTTTTTATTGAAGTATACTTGATGAACACTATGACGAATATATTTTATTTATTACTGACAATTATTTTTACGGTCGTTATTTATGGGATATTAATATTTTTATTAAAAATACTAACAATTACTGATATTAAAAATTATCTAAAAAAATAAAATGAAAAAAGTAAGCAAAAGAATTTTATCAGGTGTTCAACCTTCTGGGGATTTGCATTTAGGAAATTATTTGGGGGCAATTAAAAACTTTGTCTCTCTTCAAAAAGAATTTGAATGTTTCTTCTGTGTAGTTGATTTGCACGCCATTACCGTTTGGCAAAACCCAAAAATTTTAAAACAAAAGACAAGAGAGGTTGCAGCAGCATTTATTGCTTCAGGTATTGATCCAGAAAAAAATACCTTGTTTGTTCAATCGCAAGTTCCTCAGCATGCCCAGTTGGCATGGATTTTTAATTGTGTGGCGCGTATGGGGTGGTTGAATCGTATGACACAATTTAAGGACAAGGCTGGGAAGAACAGTGAAAATGTATCAGTAGGTTTATTTTCTTATCCAACTTTAATGGCTGCAGATATACTTATCTATTTAGCAACTCATGTTCCAGTCGGAGAAGATCAAAAACAACACCTAGAGCTGACACGGGATATAGCGCAAAAATTTAATAGTGATTTTAAGACAGATATATTTTCTATTCCTGAACCTCTAATTTTAGGAGCAGCAACACGTGTAATGAGTCTGCGGGATGGTTTAAAAAAAATGAGTAAATCAGATCCATCAGATTATTCGAGAATTATGTTATCTGATAGTGAAGAAGAAATTCAAAAAAAGATTAGAAAAGCAAAAACAGACCCTTTGCCTTTGCCTGATAATATTGAGGAAGCAAAAAAAAGACCAGAAGCAATAAACTTACTTACTATATACGCCGCTTTAAATGATTTAGAAGTTGAGAAGGCAGTAGCTGATTATGCTGGAAAAGAATTTTCACAATTTAAAAAAGATTTAGGGGAACTTGCATCTTCTAAATTAACCCCCATTTCACTTGAAATGAATAAATTAATGAAAGATGAAAAGTATTTAGATTCTATTATTAGTAAGGGTAAAGACCGGGCAATTAATGTTGCTGATCCTGTATTATCAAAAATTTATGAAATAATTGGTTTTTTTAGAGATTAATATCCCAAATTTTTGTATTTTTTTCACCAATTTTCATACTAAAGACACATTAATCACTATATAAGAATCACATGTTTATACAAACTGAACAAACGCCAAACCCACAAACCCTTAAGTTTCTACCTGGAAAAGTGGTTATGAGTGAAGGAACGGCATTTTATCAAAATATTGATGAAGCTGATGATTCACCATTTGCCAGACGGTTATTTGCTGTTGAGGGAGTAGAAGGTGTATTTTTTGGAAGCGATTTTATTACAATAACAAAAAGTGATTCCTATGAATGGCAGGTTATGAAACCTTCAGTTTTAGGTGGAATTATTGATCACTTTAATTCTGATGATAAAACTGTTGAAAAAACTGCTGCAAAAGAAGCTGAAAAAAGTCTTGAAAAAAATGAAGATGACTCTGATATTGTTAAACAAATCAAAGAATTATTAGATACAAGAGTTCGACCAGCTGTCGCAATGGATGGTGGAGATATTATTTACGATGACTTTGAAGACGGTGTAGTTTTTTTAAAGATGCAAGGAGCGTGCTCAGGCTGTCCTAGCTCTACAGCTACGTTAAAAATGGGAATAGAAAATATGTTAAAGCATTATATCCCAGAAGTACAAGAAGTAAGACCTGTTGATGCGTAATTTATTTTTATTTACTTTTTTATCTTTTTTTTTGACCTCTATTGCAACAACGGCATTTGAAGATGACTCAAAAAATAATAAAAAAATCATTTATAAGTTAAATGCAAATCTAGATGATCTTGTATTAAATTATTGCACTACGTACGATTCATATACGGTTAATAGACTTTACTCCCAAAAGAAAATTTTAAATGAAAAATTCAATACTAATAAATCAAATAAATTTTTAGTTTCCCTCAAGAAAAAACCATTAAATCCAAATGTATTTAAACTAATAAATCAAGAGCTAGAATTAAAAATAGTTAATCAAAATATTAATGACATTAATTTAGATTTTTTATCTCAATCAAAAAAAGATTTTGTTAAAACTTTACTGCCATTAATTTCATACCAAAATCAAAATATTTTATTAGAGAGATCAAAGCTTGAAGAATTGAGAATTTCTTTAATTGATAAAAATACTTTATCTAAGACTGATTTGAAATTTTTAAATAAGATTTCAAAGAAATATAGAATAAAGACTTTTGACAAACACAAATATGATTTATTAAATGAATTACTAAACCGTGTTGATATTATTCCTAATTCTATAGTTCTCGCCCAGGCGGCAAATGAAAGCGGTTGGGGAACATCAAGATTTGCTAGAGAATTCAATGCATTATTTGGCGAATACACATATGATTATTCTGATGGGGTTGTCCCACTTTTAAGAGAAAAAGGAGAAAAACATATGGTTAAGACATTCACCTCAGTGGATAAAAGTGTTCAGTCCTACTTTAATAACCTTAACTCGCACTATGCTTATGAAGATTTTAGAGAAGTCAGAGAGATGATGAGAGAGAAAAATAACTTTAGTAATATAAAATTATTAGTTGAGAAGCTTGATTCATATGCTGCCGATATTAATTATATTAAAACAATTAATGCTATAATTGATGCTAATAAGTTTGATCAGTTTGATGCATTTAGTTATTTAATAAATAACTCATAAATATAACTGGTGGCCAAACCATCTCCATTGGTTATCACTTCCCTTAGCTGTACAATTTACTCTTGATCGACCTTCTGTTAGTTTTCTTTTTAATCTAATTTCTATGCGTTCATTAAATTTGAATAATTCTTTTCCCACTTGTCCTTTGCTATCAAAAATAAAACAATCAATAGAAAGAGCTAATTTTTCATCAAGTAAGGAAAAACCTATGTAAGGAGGATTCTCAGATATACTAGGGTCTGTTGGAATAAAATCATAAATACCCAATCCCTTTGCATTTGCGGCAAATTTTACTCTGTCTATTTCTGCATATTTTTCATTTAGAGAAAATCTAGGTAAATAATATAGATTTGAAGTTTCATTTATAACCCCAGAGTGCTGACCAAAGGCAACTTTAAATTTATACTCTTTAAGTAAATTTATAATTTCTTCATTTGCTTCACCATAAGGAAAAGCAAAAAGAGGAGGTATACTTCCTAATTCTTTGAGAAAAATATTATTTGAAATTTCTATTTCATTTCTTACTTTCTCAATTGATAAATCTGCCATATGATAATGACTATGAGAATGTGCACCTATTGACACACCTTCATTTACTAACTCTCTAACCTGATCCCAATTTAAATAGTTTTTATTATTTTCATGAATTGTTGATGTATTAACAAAAAGTGTAACTGGAAATCCCATTTTTTTAAACTTTGGCCACCCAACTTCATAAAATGATTTATCGGCATCGTCGACGCTTATGCCAATAGTATTGTTAGGAAGATCACCATCATTAATTATCGTATCCATTATGAATTCAACTGACTTCACAGAATATTTTGATTTTGAAAATTCTTTTAAATGGGCATCAAACTGGTTTATCGTAACACTAGTTGATGGATATTTAGATACTCCAAATTTATGGTACATAAATACAACTGCGGAATTTTTAATGTTGCTTGCATAGGAACTAGATATGTTTAAACATATAAAAAAGATAAATAATATTCTTAAAATAAACACTTGATGTTCCTTTTATTAGATGTAGCTTCACCAATACCAGAATTTCACTTAATTAATGATAAAAAAATAATAGATTCAATAAAAATCATAGATAATAACAATCAAAAACTTAGTGACCTATTAATTCCTACCTATATTGAGATAGATACTGCATATAAATTGTCAAATAACTTAAAAAAATTAATTATTACCATTGGTCCTGGTTCTTACACTTCATTAAGAGTCGGTGCATCATTTATAGCAGGATTAAGTCAGTCAATGAATTTACCTGTTTCAACTGTGTCAACTTTAAATATACATAATCATTTATTGGAACCAAGTAATCATATAGGTATATATTTTGAGTCATCAAACAAACAAAAATTTTTTTCCTATCAAAAAAATAATCAATTTATTCATGAAAAAATTGATGATATGTCGTACATAATACCCGAGTCAATTTCTAAGTTATTATATAATTTTACTTTACCTAATTTTATTAATACTAAAATTGAATCTGAGATATTTTCAATTAAAATTAATATAATAGAAAATTTAAACAAATTAGAATTTGTTAATAACCTAATAATTAAGCCTATATATATTTCAAATAACACCATACTAAATTGATAAATTATAGACAATTAACTAAGAACGATGATAATTTTTTTAAGAATCTTATTTCTTACGAAGGAAATTACTATGATGATTTTTTAAGTATGGGTTGGTCTAAAAATCAGATTATCAATCAAATCAATAAAAAAACTAATTTATCATTTGGAGCTTTTTATAATGAAAATCTTGTCTCTTTTATATTAGGTGATCTATTTAATATTGAAAAAATGTCAGAATATGAGATATTACTAATATATGTTAGTAAGCATTTTAGAAAAAAAGGCTTAGGAACAAAACTTTTAAATAAAATTGAAGAAAATAATATTTGTTTGAAAAAAATTTATCTTGAGGTCTCTAAAAATAATTCTGAAGGAATATTATTTTATACAAAAATGAAATTTATAAAAATACGCACAAGAAAGAATTATTTTTTTATAAAAAATAAATACATTGACGCTTTAGTAATGGTCAAAACTTATTAGATATGAAAAAAAATAAAATCTATATTAAATCTTATGGCTGTCAAATGAACGTTTATGATTCAAATAGAATTTTAGATTTATTTAAAAATAAAAATTATGAAAAAGTTGAAGACCCTAAGGATGCTAATCTTGTAGTTTTGAACACTTGTCACATTAGGGAGAAGGCAGCAGAAAAAGTATATTCGGATATTGGGAGAATTAATAAAATTAAAAAAAATAAATCAAAAGATGATTTTAAGCTTGTTATTGCTGGTTGCGTAGCTCAAGCAGAAGGTAAAGAAATAAAAAAAAGAGCACCATCTGTTGATTTTGTTGTTGGACCTCAATCATATCACAATTTACCAGACATGTTAGATAGAAGTGATAAAATAATAAGTGATGAGTTTACTCAAAACGAAAAATTTAAAAATTTACTTTATAACTCAGCTGGTGGTGTGTCAGAATTTGTCTCAATTCAAGAAGGTTGTGATAAGTTTTGCTCTTTTTGTGTTGTACCTTACACTAGAGGACCAGAGTTTTCTCGTCCTGTAAGTGATATTATAATTGAAGTAGAAAAATATGTTACTCAAGGAGTTAAAGAAATTATTTTTCTAGGTCAAAATGTAAATGCATACCACGGGATAGGTCTAGATGGTAAATCAAAAAATCTAGCCTATTTGGTTAATAAAGTTAGTGAAATAGAAAATCTCTCAAGAATTAGATATATGACATCACACCCAATAGATATGAATGACTCACTTATAAAGGTCCATAAAACTAACCACAAATTAATGCCTTTTTTACACCTTCCAATTCAATCTGGGTCAGATAAAATTTTGAAAGATATGAACAGAAAACATACAGTAGATAGTTATAAAAAAATTGTTAATAAACTTAGAAATGAGAGGCCTGATATTGCCCTTTCATCAGATTTTATTGTAGGTTATCCAAGCGAAACAGATAGAGATTTTGAAGAGACTATGAAATTTGTAGATGATGTTGAGTTTGTCATTGCTTATTCGTTCATGTATAGCCAAAGGCCTGGTACTCCTGCACAAAAAAAAGATAATGTTCCACTCGCAGATAAAAAAGCAAGATTAAGTGCATTACAATCACTTTTAAAAGAACAGCAAAAAAAGTTTAATAAATCTTTTGTAGGATCAAGTATGGAAATATTATTTGAAAAAAAAGGCAGATACCAAAATCAATATATTGGTCGGTCAATATATAATCAGAGTGTTTTTACTAAAAATGATAAAAATCTTATTAATACTATTAAAAAGGTGAAGATACTTAATTCCACTGATTTTGCTTTGGAGAGCTCAATTTGAGTAATATAAATTACTCTTTGGATTTTGAATTAAGTGATAATAATTATATCCCTAATCTTTTTGGGATAGATGATAAAAATATTCACATAATAGAAAAAGTAAATAATGTAAGAATTAAATATAGAGGTAATAAAATAAAAATTATTGGAGCCAAATCATCAATTAAAAATACTAAAGAAGAAATTTTATTATTATTTGAAGAAGCAAAAAAAGGAATTGATATAGATGAAGATAAAATTATGGAAACTAGAAGCATGAAAATTTTAGAAATAAATTCACAAGATCAAATGGATCTATTTTTTCAAACAAAAAAAAGAAAAATATTACCTCGTACTCAAAATCAAAAAGATTATTTTCAATTACTTAATTCTAAAGATATTGTATTTGCTTATGGTCCTGCTGGTACAGGAAAAACATTTTTGGCAGTTGCCAAAGCTGTTGCTTCACTTCAGCAGGGCACGGTAAGTAAAATTATTTTATCAAGACCAGCTGTTGAGGCTGGTGAAAAACTTGGCTTCTTGCCTGGAGATCTTAAAGAAAAAGTTGATCCATTTTTGCGACCAATTTATGATGCCTTATATGAAATGATGCCTTATGATCAGGTAGAGAAAAAAATTACTAACAATATTATTGAAATTGCGCCGATAGCTTTTATGAGAGGAAGAACTCTTGAAAACTGTTATATAATTTTAGATGAAGCACAAAATACTACAAAAATTCAAATGAAAATGTTTTTAACAAGATTAGGTAAAAATAGTAAAATGGTGATTGTCGGTGATAATACTCAAATTGATTTAATATCTAAAACTGATTCAGGTTTGATTGACGCATCAAAAAAACTTAAAAATATTGAAGATATAGGTTTTATTGAATTAGATCAAAGTGATGTTGTAAGACATACAGTTGTTAGAAAAATAATAAATGCTTATGAAGAAAAAAATAGAAACTAATTTTTTCTGTAAATCAAATCATTGGTCTAGACGAATGAAAAAAATAAAAAAAATTGTTTCAGCAATACTTTTGATTGATGATTGTGGTTTTAAAAAAAGTAACTCTTATTTTTTAAATTTGATTTTTGTTAATGATGAGAAAATTAAAATGATAAATAAAAAATATAGGAATAATAGTAAGTCAACTGATGTTTTAACATTTGTTTCTTCCTTTAATAATAAAAAATTAAAAAATGAGTCATATTGTGATATTTTCTTTTCTGCTGAAATTATTAAAAAGGATGCAAAAAAAAACTTAATAAATTTTTATGATCATTTGACACATTTAATAATTCATTGTTTTTTGCACATAAATGGATATGAGCATGAAGTTAATTCAGATTTTTTGAAAATGAAAAATTTAGAAAAAAAAATATTAAAAAATTTAGGTATACAAGATCCTTATTTGTATGAGTGAACAAAATCAAGATAAACTTAGTGCTTGGAAAAGTTGGTTAATAAAAAAATTAGTAATTGATAATTCATCTAAAGAAGAAATTTTAAATATTATAGCTAATGAAGAAGTTAATAACGATACATTAGAAAATCTGGATGATAATAACGAAAAAAATTTAATTAAAAATATACTTCAATTAGAAAGTAAAAGTGTTGAGGATGTAATGGTCCCGAGAGGGGAAATAATATCGATTGATGTTAAGCAAAACTATGATCAGATTTTTAATATCATTAAAGAAGAGTCTCATTCAAGATTACCTGTTTACAAAAAAAATCTTGATAACATAATTGGGTTTTTTCATGTTAAAGATTTTATTACAATAAATAAAAATCATTTCAATCTTACTTCTATACTTCGAGAAGTTCTGTATGTCGCACCAAAATCGCCAATTTTGGAGTTATTAAAAAGAATGAGATCTTCCAGAATACATATTGCCTTGGTTGTTGATGGTATTGGTGGAGTTGATGGTCTAGTGACAATTGAAGATTTGGTCGAGGAAATAGTTGGAGAAATAGAAGACGAGCATGATGCAGAAGATATAGATGAAGAAATTATTAAAAAAGAAGAAAATTTATTGGAGGTCAGTGCCTCATTTAGAGTTGATGATCTAGAAAAACATTTTAGTATAAATTTAGATTTTGCTGATGAAGATGAGGTTGAAACTGTTGGAGGTCTTGTTTTTTCTAAGATTAATAGAATACCTAAAAATAATGAAGAGTTTAATATTGATGATATAGTTATGATTAAAGTTTTGAGGGCAAATGAAAGAAAAATCTTAACTGTTCAAATAAGAAAAATACTTAATTGATTTTACTGAAATTTTTTATTTTAGGTGTCTTATCGGCATTAGTATTCCCACCTTTTTTTATGTTACCATTGGGTTTCATTATTTTTCCCTATATAATAATATTATTATCAAAAATACATATTAATAAAAATTTTCTTTACTATTTTTCTATAGGTTTTTTTTATGGCCTAGGTTTTTTATTTGTTTTTCTGTCATGGGTTATAAATCCCTTTTTAATAAATCAGCAAACAGAAAATTTTGCAATAATAGGAATTGTATTGCCAATATTTCTTTCTTTATTTTTTGGTTTAGGATTTTATGCTTATAAATATATAACTAAAGTTTATTATTTATTAATTTTTACACCTTTTATATTTTTATTTATTGAATTTTTTATTTCAAATACATTTTATGGATTTCCATGGGTTACGTATTCTTTAGTACTATCAAACAATTTATTAGGTTTTTATTTATTAAAATTTTTTGGTATTTATGTATCTAGTTATCTAGTTTTATTTTTTTTCATTTCACCTTTTCTATTTATAAATTTAACAAAATTAGAGTATAAAAAAGTTTTAATTTTCATTATTCACCTTCCTTTTTTGATAGTAGTTATTTTATTTTTAATTATTAATCCAAATAAAAAAGAACAAAGTAAAATAATTAGTTTAGAGCTTGTTCAAATTTTATCACCCATAAATAAACCTGACAAAATTTTAATTGAAAAAGAAATAATTAGAAAAATTAAAAATTCAGATGCAGAATACCTTGTCTTTGGTGAAAATAATTATCCTTTTTTGATCCAAGATTTTAATCTTTTAAATATAGTCAAATTTATCAAGGATAAACAAAAAGTAATAATTGGTTCGTCTAGACTGAATAATGGAAAATACTTCAATTCTTTCCTTTTTTTAGAAAAAAATAATATCCAAATTTTTGATAAAGAAATTCTTGTGCCTTTTGGAGAATTTTTACCTTTTCGTAAATATTTAAAATTTATGGAAGAAATTACTGGAAGTACAGATTTTTCATCAGGAAACAAAAAAAGATTAGTTAGAGATAACAATATTAATATTCTTCCCATTATTTGTTATGAAATAATTTTTAATAAAATTTTTAAAAAAATAAATACAAATAAAATAGATATATTAATAAATATAACAAATGATTCTTGGTTTGGAAATAGAGTTGGTCCTTATCAGCATTTTTACCATTCAAGAATGCGTGCCTTAGTTTCAAATAAGCTTTTAGTAAGAGTTTCAAATAATGGAATATCTGCAGTTATAGACAATAATGGGAAAATATTAAAGTCCTCAAAACTTAACATTAAAACCAGTTTTACACAATTGGTACAACTTAAAAGTACTACTTACCACAGTCTAGTTCATAAATTATTTATATTTTATTTAATTTTAATTATTTTAATTTATTTTACTTTAATCAAATACAAATCTAAATATGATAAATAATTCAACTTACAGATTATATGGGAGAACTAAGGGTAGAAAAAAAAAGAATAATGATCAATCATTTTTAAAAATAAAACTTAAAGAATTAGATAAAAAAAAACTAAACATAATTGATATTGGTTCAGGTTTTGGTGAAAGTACAATTAAACTTGCTAAAGATAATAAGAAAAAAATAATTATCTCTTGTGAAAAATATATTGATGGACTTAATTGTTTATTTCGTAAATCTCAAGAAGAGTTGCTTGATAACATTTATATTTATCAGGGCAATGTTCATCAAATGATTGATGAGTATTGCTCAGAGAACTCTCTTTATGAAGTTTGGATACTATTCCCAGATCCTTGGCCTAAGAAAAAACATTTAAAAAGGCGTTTGATTAATAAATCTTTTTTTATGAAAATTAATAAATACCTTAAATCTGGAGCTTTAATTCATATAGCTTCCGACTCAAAATCATACGTGTCTCAAATTCTTAAAACTATACATCTTATTAAAGAAGATTTTGAATGGTTAAACCAAGTCAAATCAGAATGGAATTATAATTCTGAAATATTACCTGCAACTAAATATTATAAAAAAGCCTTAGAAAATGGACTCAATCCATTTTTTGTAAAACTAAGGAAATTATAAGCTTGAGTTTTACTTAATTTTCAATATAGGATAAAAAAATTAACGTTTAAGAGGTGGGATTTCCCGCCTTTTTTTTGGTGAGTATTATGGCAAAACAAAAAATTAAAGTTATTAGAGAAGAAATGCTTCAAGTAGCAAATAATGTAGCTCAAGAAAAAAATATAGACCAAGAGTCTGTTTTTGAGGCAATGGAGCAAGCATTGGAAAAATCTGCAAGAGTTAAATATGGAAATGAAAGAGATATAAGGGTTCGCATAGATAGAAATACTGGTGATATAATTTTAAAATCTTATCTTGAGGTTGTAGAGAATTTTTCAGATCAACAAGCTAAGGAGATATTACTTACTGACGCAAAGAAAATTAAATCAGATATTTCAATTGGTGAGTTTATCAGCAAAGATCTTCCCCCTATTGAATTAGGTAGAGTTGCAGCTCAAAATGCTAAAGGTGTTATTATTCAAAAAGTTCGTGAAGCAGATAAATCAAATCAATATGAAGAATATAAAGATAAAATAGGTGAATTAGCAATTGGAATTGTTAAGAGAATTGAATTTGGAAACTTAATTGTTGATTTAGGAAAAAGTGAAGCAATTATAAAAAGAGAAGAGTTAATTCCAAGAGAGTCTTTTAAAAATGGTGACAGAGTAAGAGCATATATTTATGAAGTAAAAAACGATTTAAAAGGATATCAGGTTTTTTTATCAAGAACTCATCCTCAGTTTGTTGCAAAATTATTTACACAAGAGGTTCCTGAAATTTATGAGGGAGTAATAAAAGTAAAGAGTGTTGCTAGGGATCCAGGATCTAGAGCAAAAATAAGCATATATACTGATGACTCAACCATAGATCCAGTAGGAGCATGTGTAGGGATGAGAGGTTCAAGGGTTCAGGCAGTGGTAAATGAACTTCAGGGTGAAAAGATAGACATTGTTACTTGGTCAGAAAATCAAGCAACATTCTTAGCTAATGCACTTGCACCTGCTGAAGTTAGCAAGATCTTCTTATATGAAGAAAAAAGTAAAGTTGAGGTTGTTATCCCTGATGAACAACTTAGCTTAGCTATTGGAAGAAAAGGTCAAAATGTTAAACTGGCATCTGGATTAACTAATTTAGAGATTGATATACTTACAGAAGAAGAAGAGTCAGAAAGAAGACAACAAGAATTTAAAGATAAGAGTTCAATGCTTTCAGAAATTTTAGATGTTGAGGATGTAATTGCACAATTATTAGTTACTGAAGGTTATGTGTCAGTTGATTCTATTGCTTCTGAGAATGTTGATAATATTGAAAAAATCGAAGGTTTTGACACTGATCTTGCAAGTGAAATTATTTCAAGATCTAAAAATTATCTTGAAGAGTTGGAAAAAAGTAATCTAAAGCTTGTAAATGAAAAAATTAAAGATGAGGATTTAAAAAATATAAAAGGCATTACTAATTCTATGCTTGCTCTTTTAGCTAAAGAAGACATTTTAACTTTAAATGATTTTGCAGAACTGGCAACGTTTGAGCTTATTGATAAAGATGAAGGAATATTTAGATCTCTTGAAGTAGAAGAAGATTTAGCAAACAATATGATTATGGAAGCCAGAAAAAACTGGTTTGAATAATCTACATAAAATAGAGAGTAAATTGGATAAAGAAAAAGACAATAAAAAAAAACCACTAAAATTATCTTCTAGTGGAAGAATGCAAATCAGGAAGAATCTTGGCCCGAGTGGAGACAAATCTAAATCTGCTGGCAACAAAAAAACTATACAAATTGTATTTAGAAATAAAAATAATCAACAAAAAAGCTCATCAACGGCCCAATCCACTTATAGAGGATCATCTTCTTTCAGATCATCACCTAATCAATCAAACAGGTCGGCACCAGGTCAAATAAATTCAAATTTTTCTCCAGTAAATAAAAATAAAATTTTTGAAAATAAAAATAAAAAATCATCTGAAGCAAAGAAGCAACAGCCCAAAAAATCAACACTTAAACCTATTGATGATGATTTTAATAAACTAGATGCAAAAAAAATTCTTGAGCAAGAAGAGCAGGAATACGATAAATTCCCAAGTTTAGCAAAAATTAAAAGAGCAAGAGAAAAAGAAAAACTTCAATCTCAAAATAAAGATGATGAAATAAAAATTACAAGAGAAGTCCAGATTCCTGAAGTTATTACTGTCCAAGATTTGTCAAACAGAATGGCAGAAAAAACTGCTGATGTTGTAAAAACATTAATGAAACTTGGTGTCCTGGCTAATGCTACACAATCTTTGGATGCTGATACTGCAGAATTAGTTGTAGCAGAACTTGGACATAATGGAATCAGAGTAAATGATGATGATATATTAAAAGAGATTGAGGATTATGATGACAAAGAGATTTCTTTAGAAAAACGTGCACCTGTTGTAACAATCATGGGACATGTAGACCATGGAAAAACAAGTATTTTAGATGCTTTTAGAAGTTCAAATGTTGTCGCTGGAGAGTCAGGAGGAATAACTCAACATATTGGTGCTTATCAAATAGGCAAACAAGACAATAAAATAACATTTATTGATACTCCAGGTCATGCAGCATTTTCTAATATGAGAGCAAGGGGTGCGTCAACAACTGATATAATAATTTTAGTAGTTGCTGCAGATGATAGTTTAAAACCGCAAACTATAGAGTCTATTTCTCATGCAAAAGCAGCTAAAGTTCCAATAATTGTAGCTATTAATAAAATTGATTTACCAAGCGCTGATATTGAAAAAGTAAGAAATGATCTTCTAAGTCAAGAAATAATTGTTGAGAAGCTAAGTGGAGATGTTCTTGATGTAGAAGTATCAGCTTTAAAAAAAATTAACTTAGATAAACTTCAAGAAGCAATTCTTTTACAAGCTGATATTTTAAATCTTAAAGCCAATCCAAATAGAAGTGCAAGAGGGTCAATTATAGAATCTAAGTTAGAAAAAGGCAGAGGTCCTGTTGCAACTGTTCTGGTTCAAAAAGGAACTTTAAAAGTTAGTGATATATTTGTTTCAGGTTCTGAATGGGGAAAAGTAAAAGCACTAATTGATGACAAAGGAAATAATTTAAAAGAAGCTCCTCCATCTAGTCCAGTTGAAGTTTTAGGTTTTGATTCAAATCCGCTTGCAGGAGATGATTTCATAGTTGTTGAGAGTGAGAGTGTTGCTAGAAAAATTGCTGAATATCGTTTTAATAAATTACAAATTAAAAAAAACAAAGTAGTTAAATCAAATGTTGAGGAGATGTTTGAGAAAATAAATCAGGGGAAAATATCTTCTTTACCAATTATAATTAAGGCTGATGTTCAGGGATCATCAGAAGCTATTGAAAATTCAGTCTTAAAGTTATCCACAAATGAGGTTGAGGTTACTGTAATCCATAAAGGAGTTGGTGCCATAACTGAAAGTGATGTAGCATTGGCAAATTCTGGTAAAGGTTTTATAATAGGTTTCAATGTAAGAGCATTACCTCATGCAAGAGATGTAGCAAAAAGAGATGGGGTGGATATAAAATATTACTCAATTATTTATGAACTAATCGATGATGTTACAAATCTTTTATCTGGATTACTAAAACCCGATATCACTGAAAAAATTAATGGTAACGTAGAAATAAGAGAAGTCTTTAGTATTTCAAAAATTGGCAATATTGCTGGATGTATGGTTAAAGATGGAACAATAAAAAGAAACTCAAAAATAAGATTGTTAAGAGATAACATTGTTATACACACTGGTAATTTAACAAGCTTAAAAAGATTTAAAGAAGAGGTTAAGGAAGTTAAAAGTGGTTTTGAATGCGGTGTAATGCTAGAAAACTACTCAGATATTAAAATTGGTGATATAATTGAGACATTTGAAGAAGTTAAAAAAGAAAGAAAGCTCTAAAAGATTATAAAATGAATAATCAGATGTCTTCTCAAAGACAAATGAGATTTAGTGAATTAATAAGATCGCTAATTAGTGAGTGTTTATTAGTAGAAGAATTTTATAATTTAGAAATTTCAATTAAATCAATTACAGTTTCCTTCGTAAAAATGAGCAAGGATTTAAAAATTGCTAACGTTTATATAATGCCATTAGGAGGTCAAAAAAATAATAATGTAATTGAACAATTAAATGACAACAAGTTTGTATTCCAAAAATTTTTGTCTAAAGCAAAACTTAATTCTAAATTTACACCTAAAATTTATTTTTATTTAGATGATAGTTTTGATGAAGCAGAAAAAATAGAAAAACTACTTTTAAAAGAAAATGTAAAAAGAGATTTAAATGATTGAAGATTTACAAGGTTGGATAAACTTATATAAGCCAACTAGAATAAGTTCTTTCGCAGCAATTAAAAAAATAAAAAGAAAGTTCAATATTAAAAAAATAGGTCATGCTGGTACATTGGATCCTAATGCTGAAGGGGTTCTTCCTATTGCTATTAATAAAACTACAAAATTAATTTCTTTTATAAATTCTGATTTAAAAGAATATTTTTTTAAAATAAAATGGGGAGAGCAAACAACAACTGATGATGCTGAAGGAGAAATACTTAATTTTAGTAATAAAATACCAAATGAAGAAAATATCAAAATTATACTTAATAATTTTCTAGGTTATACTGATCAATTACCTCCAAAAGCTTCTGCTATAAAAGTGAATGGTAGAAGAGCTTATTCTATTTTGAGAGATAAAATCGATTTTAATTTAAATAAGAAAAGAGTATTTTTAAAAAAAATTCAATTACTTGCGTCTGATAATAATACAGCAAGCTTTAACATTATTTGTGGCAAGGGATTTTATGTAAGAAGTCTTGCTAGAGATATTGCTCATAAATTAGACACATATGCTCATGTAATTGAACTAAAAAGAATAAAAGTAGGCAATTTTGTTAATAAAACATCAATTTTGCTGGACGATTTGTTAAAAATAAGGCAAAGCGAATTTGAATTTAATTATATTCACTCTTCGATATCTATGCTGGACGACATCTTGGCTTATGAAGTTGAAGAAAAGAGAGATTTATATGATCTTTCTTTAGGCAGAAAAATTTTTGTTAATAAAAATAAATTAATAAAACAGCCATTAAATTCAGCAAAAAGAGAGATAGTTTTTTTATCTTTTAAAGGAAAAATTATTTCTTTTGGCAAATTAAGTGAAGATTTGTTTCAGCCACAAAAAGTTTTAACATAGGAGTTACGATGTCGATACAGAAAAAAGTTAAAAGAGATTTAATTAGTAAATTTTCAATTAATGATAAAGATACAGGATCTGCAGAAGTTCAAATAGCAGTCTTAACACAAAGAATTAATAATTTGATAGAGCATTTTAAAAATCATAAACATGATAATCATTCTAAAAGAGGACTCGTGGCTCTAGTAAATAAAAGAAAAAAATTATTAAGTTATCTTTCTAATAAAGATAATGAAAAGTATAATAGTTTAATTAACGAATTAAAAATAAGAGGTTAATTTATTTTGAAAGAGAAAAAAGATGTTTGATGTAAAAAAAGTAGAATTAGAATGGGCGGGAAAAAATTTAAAAATTGAAACTGGGAAAATTGCAAGACAAGCTGACTCTTCAGTTATTGTTAGTTATGGAGGAACGACAGTGATGGCTAATGTTGTTGCTGCTAAAAAAGCAAAACCAGATATGGATTTTTTCCCATTAACTGTAAACTATCAAGAAAAGTTTTATTCAGTTGGTAAAATTCCTGGTGGGTTTTTTAAAAGAGAGGCAAGACCAACTGAAAAAGAAACTTTAATTTGCAGATTAATTGATAGACCAATTAGACCTTTGTTTCATAAAAATTTTAAAAATGAAACACAAGTTACTTGTACAGTCTTATCTCATGATCTTGAAAATGACTCAGATATAGTTGCTTTGATAGCTACAAGCGCAGCAATAACTTTGTCAGGTTTGCCATTTATGGGACCTTTAGGCGCAACAAAAATTGGTATGATTGATGATAAATTTGTTGTTAATCCAACAATTCAAGAAATAAAAAACTCTAAACTAGATTTAGTTGTAGCAGGAACAAAAAATGGTGTGTTGATGGTTGAATCAGAAGCTCATCAATTAAGTGAAGAAAAAATGCTTGAGGCTGTTGTCTTAGGTCAAGAATCATACTTATCAGTAATAAATGCAATAATTTCATTAGCTAAGCAGGCAGCAAAAGAACCTTGGGATCTACCTGAAAAGGAAAGTGAAATAGTTAATCTTCCTAAGTTAATTGAAGACGAATATGGTGCTACATTTAGTGAAGTTTATAAAATAACTGAAAAACAAAAACGAGTAGAAAAATTAAATGAGGTAAGATCACAAATTGAAGAAAAGTATTTAAGTGATACCCTTACCTCTGTAATTGTATCTGATTCTATAAAATCTGTTGAAAAAGATATCGTACGTGGTGATTTGTTAAAAACTGGGAAAAGAATTGATGGTAGAGACACTAAAACTGTTAGGCCTATTGTCTGCGAAACAGGAATATTAGAGCGTACTCATGGTTCAGCTTTATTTACAAGGGGAGAAACACAAGCGTTAGTTATAACAACTCTAGGTACTGGGATGGACGAACAGAGAATTGATGCTATCGAGGGCGAATATAAGGAGAATTTTATGTTGCATTATAATTTTCCTCCTTATTCTGTTGGAGAAGTTGGCAGAGCAGGCTCTACAAGTAGAAGAGAAATTGGACATGGTAAACTTGCTTGGAGAGCAATTCATCCAATGCTACCTTCTAATGAAAGATTCCCATACACTTTTAGGGTAGTATCTGAAATTACAGAGTCAAATGGATCAAGTTCTATGGCAACCGTATGTGGAACTTCAATGTCTTTAATGGATGCCGGTGTTCCGATTGAAACACCTGTTGCTGGAATTGCAATGGGATTGATTAAAGAAAATGATGACTATGTTGTTTTATCAGACATTCTTGGAGATGAAGATCATTTAGGCGATATGGATTTTAAAGTTGCAGGTACAAAAGATGGAATTACTTCTTTACAAATGGATATTAAGATTACAAGCATAACTTCAGAGATAATGAAAGAAGCTCTTGAACAGGCCAAAAATGGTAGAATTCATATTTTAAGTGAAATGGCAAAAGCAATTGAAAAACCACAAGAAAAAATTTCTGATTATGCGCCAACGATTACTACTTTTCATGTTCATAAGGATAAAATTAGAGAAGTTATAGGCAAAGGTGGAGCTGTAATAAGAGAAATTAGTGAAACTACTGGTGCTAAAATTGAAATAGATGATGAAGGATTAGTAAGTGTTGCAGCTGTAGATGCTAAATCAGGAAATGATGCGATTGAATGGATTAAAGGAATTGTAGAAGAACCTGAAATTGGAAAAATATATGAGGGTAAAGTTGTAAAACTAATGGACTTTGGTGCATTTGTTAACTTCATGAGTTCAAGAGATGGTTTAGTGCATATCAGTCAACTTAAAAATGAAAGAGTTGAAAAAGTAAGTGACGTTATAAATGAAGGTGATATTGTTAAAGTAAAAGTTTTAGATATTGACTCAAGAGGTAAGGTAAAGCTTTCAATGAAAGAAGTTGAGGCTGAATAGTAAATTTAAACTACCTAAAATAATTGGTCATAGAGGGGTAAAAGATCTAGCGCCTGAAAACACTTTAGAGTCCATTTTAAAAGCATTCGAGCTTGGTCTTGAATGTGTTGAAGTAGATGTAAAAATTAGTAAGGATAACGTCCCTCTATTAATTCATGATGATACACTAGATAGAACCACAAGTGGTGCTGGTCTTGTGTGCAATTATACATTTGATGAATTAATGAATTTTGATGCAGGTAATTTTTTTTATAAATCAAAAACAAATATAAAAATACCAAGTTTAAGCAATGTTTTAAAAATAGTAAGCAAAAATAAAAAATATATAAATATCGAACTTAAGCCTAATGAGGGATTTGAAATCATAAATGTAGATAAAATAATAAACGAGATCAATAAGTTTTCTTTGGACCATATTTTTTTTTCTAGCTTTGATCTTAAGAGTTGTATTAGATTAAAAGAAAAATTACCAGATGCTCAATGTGGATTTTTAAATGATGATTTTAGTCTAATTAACCCTAAGGACACAATTGATATTTGTAAAAAATACAATTTTATTAGTTGTGGAATAGATTTAAATTCATTTTCTAAATCAATTATAAATGATTTTATAAATCATAATATAATAATTACTGTTTATTCAGGCCAAAATATATCTCTTAATGAAGCAAAGAATTTATGGAGTAATAATGTAACCAGTGTATTTGTCGATGACCCAACTGAATATTTATATAAATCTTAAGCTTTTGGCATTCCTATAATATTAAAACCACAATCAACATAATGTATTTCTCCAGTTATTGCAGAAGATAAATTACTAACTAAATATAATGCAGAATTACCCAATTCTTCTAATTTTACATTTCGTTTTAAAGATGAATTTTCATTACTGTATTTAAAAACATCCCTTGCATTAGCAATTGCTGCACCTGCAAGTGTTCTCATTGGGCCTGCTGAAATTGCATTTACTCTTATGTTATAATCACCTAAATCAACACTCAAATACTTAACACTTGTTTCAAGTGCAGCTTTTGCAACTCCCATAACATTATAGTTGGGCATTACTTTATTTGCTCCATAAAAACTTAGTGTTACTAAGCTTCCATTATAATTAATAATTGGTTGAAATAACTTTGCTATCATAGTGAAAGAATAACATGACACAGATAGACTATTAATAAAATTATCTTTAGAAGTTTCTATATATCTTCCATTTAACTCATTTTTATCTGAAAAAGCTACAGCATGTATAATAAAATCAATTTTTCCAAATTTATTTTGGACTGTATTTAAAGCATTTTTTATATCCTCTTCTTTACTAACATCGCATTCAATTAAAGAATTACAATTCACTTTTTCAGCAAGAGGTTTAACTCTTTTTAATAATGTAGCATTTTGATAAGTAATAACTAACTCAGCACCATTATTATATAATTTTTCAGCGATTCCCCAAGCTATTGAATGATCATTAGCAATACCAAATATTACTCCTTTTTTACCTTTAATCATTATATCTAGACATCAATAAAGTCGCATTTGTTCCACCAAATCCAAAACTGTTTGAAAGTACATTATAAATTTTATCATTATTTTCAGTCTCTAAAAGAATATTATGATTTTTAGCATTTTCATCTAAATTACTTATGTTTGCAGAACCACAAAGAAAATTATTATTCAACATCAGAAAACAATATATTGCTTCATGAACACCAGTTGCACCCAATGAATGACCGGTTAAAGATTTTGTTGAACTTATTTTAGGTGAATTATCTCCAAAGACATTTTTTATTGCTTCTAATTCTTTAATATCTCCTATAGGTGTACTAGTGCCATGTGAATTGATGTAATCAATTTTGTCATGCACGTTTTTAATTGCCATTTTCATACATCTTTCAGCTCCTTCCCCAGAGGGTTGAACCATATCAAAACCATCTGAAGTGGCTCCGTATCCAGTAATCTCACCATATATTTTAGCCCCTCTAGATTTAGCATGTTCCAGTTCTTCGAGAACTAGTGTTCCACCACCACCAGAGATTACAAAACCATCTCTTTCAGAGTCATATGCACGGGAAGCTATTGTAGGATTATTATTATAATTAGATGATAAAGCTCCCATTGCGTCAAATAATATAGACAAAGTCCAATGAAGTTCTTCTCCGCCACCAGCAAAAACTATATTTTGCTTGCCTATTTGAATTAATTCGTATGCATTTCCAATACAGTGTGAACTTGTAGAACATGCAGATGTAATAGAATAATTTACGCCCTTAATTTTAAAAGGTGTGGCCAATGTAGCAGAATTAGTGCTAGACATGCTCCTTGGGACCATAAAAGGCCCAACTTTTTTTGATCCACTATTTTTACCTAGCTCTGAAGCTTTATAAAGATTCATTGTAGATGGACCACCTGAACCCATAATAATACCAGTCATTTCATTTGATACATTTTTTTCTTCTAAACCAGAGTCTTCAATAGCATCTTTCATTGCTATATAGTTAAATGCTGCACCATCGCCCATAAAACGCAAAAGGCGACGATCAATATTTTCTTCTAAATTGATGTTTGGCTTACCATGCACGAGACTTCTAAATGAGTACTCTTCATATTCTGGTGCAAAAGATATTCCAGAGTTTAAATTTTTAAGATTTTTGGTTACAGTATCAGGCTTATTTCCAATACAAGAAACTATACCAATTCCTGTTACTACTACCCTTCTCATATTTACTTGTTTTCAGATTGAAAAAGACCAACCTTCATATCCTTAGCTTCATAAATGGGTTCACCGTCGGCTAAAAGAATACCATCAGCAACTCCTAAAATTAATTTTCTAAGAATTAATCTTTTTAGAGAAATGGTATATGTTACTTTTTTTACTGTTTTTAATATTTGTCCTGTAAATTTAACTTCACCAACGCCCAACGCCCTTCCTTTTCCTGGCTGGCCCAACCAACCAAGATAAAAACCAACAAGTTGCCACATAGCGTCAAGACCTAAACACCCAGGCATCACAGGATCTCCTTTAAAATGACAATCGAAGAACCATAAGTCTTGCTTAATATCTAATTCGGCAACAACTTCTCCCTTTTCAAACAGTCCACCTGTTTTATTTATATTTGTAATTCTATCGAACATAAGCATTGGTGGAGAAGGCAGTTGTGCGTTCCCTTTGCCAAAAAGAATACCATTGGCACAATCTAGTAATTCTTGATATGAAAATGAATTTTGGTTCATAATGATTAAATTTAAGTTATTAAATGATATTATGTTATAAGTTAACTATTATTTAATACACAATCTTTATTATTTTTTAAAATAATATTATTAATACTTAAATTTTCAGTATTAATTAATGTTAACAAATTACTTTCGTCTTTTATGTCCAAAATAGTATTGATTGTTTTTTGAGCCGTAATTAGCCCAGCAATACCTGCACACACACTAGAAATACCAACAGTTTCACATCTTGCTTGTTCAATATCTTCATCATTTGGAAATAAACAGTTCAAACAAATATGATTACCAGTATTTTTGAAAAGACAAATTTGAATATTATAATTTACTGCTGATGAAAAGATAAATTTTAATGAGTTATGTGTACAGAATTTATTAATCAATTTAGATGTATACCAACTATCGCTGGTATCTATAACTATGTCATATCTTAATAAAGAATTAATGTTGTCTGTAGTTAAATCTTCAGAGTAAGCAGTTATTTCAGAATTAGGATTTGTTTTTAATAATCTTTTCTTTGCAGTAACACTTTTGAATTTTCCTACATCATCTATACTGTATAAGATTTGTCTGCCTAAATTAGTTTTTTCTATACGGTCTCCATCAAATAAAGTTATATTTTTTAAACCTGATGAAATTAAGTATTGAGTCAAAGGACATCCAATTCCACCAACTCCAATTATACAAACTTTAAAATGTTCTAATTTCTCAATATTGTTTTCACTAAAATTTTTTAAAATAAATTGTCTTGAAAATATTTCATATTCTAAATCTGAATAACTCATTTATTTTTAATTTGGTTATAAATTGAATCTACAATATATTTTGCACAATTAATTTTTGTAGTTTTGGCATAATTTCTAATTCCATCTTTTGTAATTATGGATACTTTATTTTCATCTAAACCAAAAACTTTATTATTATTACTAATTTTATTAAAAACAATCATATTGCATTTTTTTTCAATTAATTTTCTTTCCCCATTTTTTATACTCTTAGTTTCAGCAGAAAAACCAACTACATACTTAGGTCTATTGGTTTTGAGCATAGAAATATTTCTCAAAATATCAACATTTTCTATTAATTTTAATGTTTTGAATTTATTTTTTCTTATTTTATGTGATTCAGTTTTTTGAATTTTGAAATCAGCTACTGCAGCACTAAATACAGCAACATCTATATTTTTGTTTACCTTAATAACATTATTTAACATTTCATCAGCTGTTTTGATCTTAATTAGTTTTACGTTTGAAGGGGGTTGTAAGTTAGTTGGACCTGATATTAATATTACATTTGCACCAGATCTTGCAAATTCACTTGCAATTTCATACCCTTGCTTTCCAGATGAATAATTAGACAAATATCTTACTGGATCAATATTTTCTATTGTAGGGCCAGCAGTAATAAGACATTTTTTACTTTTAAATCTTCTATTTAATTTTAGTTTAGAGATTAAATATTTCACAATTAAATTTGTTTCTTCAATTCTTCCTATCCCATATTCTCCACACTTTAATTTTCCTATCTTAGGACCAATAAATTCTACACCTATTGATTTTAAATAATTAATATTTTTTTTATTTATTTTATTCTCCCACATTTCAGTATTCATAGCTGGAATTAAAAGTATTGGTTTATTTGATGCAAGTAAAGTTGTTGATGCTAAGTTATTACCATAACCATTAGCAAATTTAGCTATCGTATTAGCTGTTGCTGGGCATACAACAACAAGATCGTTTTTTCTTGATAAATTAATATGAAGCATTTTCTTTTTAGTTTCGCTAATATCTGTGTAAATATTACCAGTTATATTTTTTTTTAATTTTGCAATGCTTATTAATTTTTTGGCATTATTTGTAACAATACAATCCACATTGATTTTAATTTCTTTTAATTTTTTTAAAATTTCATTACATTTAGATACTGCAATGGATCCTGTAATGATAAAAAGTATATTCACTAATATTTGCAACCCATATGAATAGACACGATGCCACCAAATAAATTTATATATTTTACTGATTTAAAGCCAATATTCTCAATCTTATTTTTAAGATTTTCTTGATTTGGAAATATATCAATACTCTCATTAAGATAGCTATAGGCATCTTCATTATTAGAAAAAACTTTTCCAAAAAAAGGAATAAAATTTGATTTATAATATGAGTAAATATTTGATAATGGTATTGAATTCGGTTTACTAAACTCTAAACAATAATATTGCCCCCCAGGTTTTAATATCCTAAAAGCTTCTTTTAAAGACTGGTCCATATTAGTTATATTTCTTAAGCAAAAAGCAATTAGATATTTATCATAAGTATTATCACTAAAACTTAGGTTTTCAGCATTTTGAACATAAAAACGTACATTTCCTTTTTTGATTCTTTTTTTGCCTTCTTTGAGCATTGCTTTGTTAAGATCTACAACATCAATTTTAGTATTTAGATATTTTTTTTGGATTTCTAAAACTAAATCTCCAGAGCCTGATCCTACATCTATAATTCTATCATTTTTAGAGGGGTTGATTATATCGATAAATATTTTTTTCCAAAATCTGTGTGCTCCAAAGCTCATGACATCATTCATAAAATCATAATTTTGAGCAACGTCTGAAAAAACTTTTTGAACTAGCCTTGTTTTTTCTTTAGTGTTTACTTTTGAATAACCAAAATTTGATAATTTGTCCATTTTATGCCTGAGTTACCTGAAGTTGAAACTACTGTTAATAGTTTACATATATTAAAAAACAAAAAAGTCATCAAACTTGATATTCATACCAAAAAATTAAGGTATCCAGTACCTCATAATAAGTTAAAAAATATAATAAATTCTAAGCTTATAAATCTAAGAAGAATAGCTAAGTATGTAATTATTGATTTAAATAATTCACATAGTATTATTATTCACTTAGGCATGTCTGGACGTTTAAAAATATTAAAAAAAGATAATTTGATAAATAAGCATGATCATATTGTCTTTAAATTTACAAACAATAAGTTTTTAATTTTAAATGATCCAAGAAAATTTGGATTTATTGATGTTATACAGTCAGATAAAATAAATAATATCAGATATATTAATAGATTGGGATTAGATGCTTTAGATAAAAATCTTTCTGTTAAATATCTATATAATAAATTCTATAAATCAGAAGTTTTAATAAAACAATTATTACTTAATCAATATATAGTGGCTGGTATAGGTAATATTTATGCTAGTGAGATACTCTTTGATGCAAAAATCTCGCCTTTAAAAAAGGGTAAAGACATAAAAAAGTCCCAAATTGGTACAATTATAAAATCTACGAGAAAAATATTAAAAAAAGCTATTAGATATGGTGGTTCAAGTATAAATGATTATGTTTCTCCTGATGGTACCCTGGGCAATTTCCAGAATAATTTTAAGGTATACGGGATGGAAGGAAGTTTCATTAGAGGATGTCAGATTAAAAAGATTGTATTGTACGGAAGATCAACATTTTTCTGCCCTAAAATTCAAACTTGAATGAAATATATAAGTTGACTTTAAGTTTATTAAATTTATAGGGAAACGACATGGCTAACCATAAATCTGCTAAAAAAAGATCAATTCAATCTAAAACAAAAAACTGGATTAATGCACAATATTTAACTAAAATTAGAACGAATCTAAATAAATTTCATAGTTCTTTAAAAAATGAAGATACTAGTGAAGTACAAAATGCTTTAAAAGAAATCAACTCTATATTGGCAAAAGCTGTTAAAAAAGGGATTTTAAAAAAACAGTATATGGCCCGAAAGTTATCCTCGTTATCAAATCAAATTAAAAAAAATTAATTTTTTTTTTTAATTTTTTCTCTTTTATTCTTGATTAAAATGCGTAAAGAGTGTTCATTATCTTTATTATAATTGGTGGTTATAATTTACGGTTATAATTTTACGACTTTGATTTTTTTACGTAAAATTTAAATTAAAAAAATCATACGCTATAAGGGGACTAATGCAAAATCCAACTGAAGAATTTAATGAAACTACTTGGACCTCTTTAAAAAAAGATCTTAAAACAACAGTTGGTGAAAGTGCATATAATAATTGGTTAAAACATTTAAATTACGTATCAGTTGATAATGATACAATTACATTTTCTGTACCAACAAAATTTTTAAGAGACTGGATTGTAAACAATTATTCAGATAAAATTAAAATTGAGTCTAAAAAATATTCTCAAGTCATAGATGTCATAAAATTTGTTGTTAAACCAAATGGAGGAAGAATTGTTCCAGGTACTGCTAGAACCGTCAAAAGTAATGATAATCACTGGAAATCTTCTCTAGATATAAGATCGAATCAGCAATCATCATACCCTAATGAATTTGGTGCACCTTTAGATCCTCGTTTTACTTTTGAAAATTTTGTAGTGGGAAAGCCTAATGAACTTGCTTTTGCAGCCTCTGAAAGAGTTGCAGAAGCTGACAAGGTATCATTTAATCCTCTTTTTTTATATGGTGGTGTTGGGTTGGGAAAAACTCATCTTATGCATGCCATTGGTTGGAAAATAAAACAACAACAGCCTGATAGAAAAGTGATTTATCTATCTGCTGAAAAATTTATGTATCAGTTTGTTAGAGCCCTGAGATATAAAGATACCTCGGCATTTAAAGAACAATTTAGATCCATAGATGTTTTAATGATAGATGATGTTCAATTTATAAGTGGAAAAGATAATACTCAAGAAGAGTTTTTTCATACATTTAATGCTCTGATAGAACAAAACAAACAGATTGTTATTTCTGCAGATAAGTCTCCATCTGATTTAGATGGAGTTCAAGATAGATTAAAATCAAGACTAGGTTGTGGATTAGTTGCTGATATTCATCCTACAACATATGAATTAAGATTAGGTATATTAATTGAGAAGGCTCAAAAAAGGGGAGTTGAAATACCTCCAAAAGTACTAGAGTTTCTTTCGCATAGAATAATTTCAAATGTTAGAGAAATGGAAGGAGCACTTAATAGGTTGGTTGCTCATGCAACGCTAGTTGGTACAGAAATAACAATAGAGACTGCTCAAGTAGTTCTGCAAGATTTACTTAAATCCTCAAATAAAAAAATTACAATTGAAGAAATACAAAAAAAAGTTGCTGAACATTATAACATTAGAATTACAGACATGCATTCTCCAAGAAGATCTCGTTCAGTTGCCAGACCAAGACAAATTGCAATGTATTTAGCAAAGTCTATTACTTCAAGATCTTTGCCAGAAATTGGTAGAAAATTTGGTGGCAGAGATCACACAACAGTTATGCATGCGGTAAAAAAAATAGAAGAATTAAAACTTCAAGATATTAGTTTCAACGAGGATATAGAACTTCTTAAAAGACTTATAGACTCTTAATATAAATTTATTTATATTTATTAAATGAAGTTTTTAATTGAAAAAAAAACTATTTTTAAATCACTTAGCCATTTACAAAGTATTGTAGATAAAAGAAATGTACTGCCTATATTATCAAATATCCTTATTGAAGCTAAAAATAATGAGCTAATCATGTCTTCGACTGACATGGATATTTCAATAAAAGAAAATATAAATTGTGAAGTAATTGAAGAAGGAGCGACAACAATTAACGCTCAGCTCATATACGATATAATAAAGAAACTAAATGATAATAGTAAAATAGAAATTATTTCTAATGATGGTAAAATATTAACTTTAAGATCTGGAGTTTCAAAATTTTCTTTAGCCTGTTTACCAAAAGAAGAGTTTCCATTAATTGAATCCAAAATTGAAGGTAATAAATTAATAACAAAAGCTGAAAATATTTTTAATTTGATAGATAAAACTAAATTTGCGATATCAAATGAAGAAACAAGATATTTTCTAAATGGTTTATATTTTAGCATTAATAATGAAAATGGAAAAAGTATGTTAACTTTTGTTGGAACAGATGGACATAGATTAGCTAAATTTTCTATCTCAAATTCTTCAAAATCAGATGATGTTAATGGAGTTATCATCCCAAAAAAAACGATAAATGAATTATATAAACTTTTATCAGAAAATTCTGAAGATCTGCAAATTGAAATTAGCTCAAATAAAATTATTTTTTATATAGGAAAATTAGTTTTTATATCCAAACTTATAGATGGTACTTTCCCAGACTACAAAAGAGTTATTCCTAAAAATAATAATGAAATATTACACGTTAATAGATTAAATCTTCTTTCTGCAGTTGATAGGGTAAGTACAATTGTAAATGAAAAATCTCCAGTAATAAAATTTAAACTATTAAAAAACTTGGTAAATTTGAGTACCTTTAATATTGATAACAGTAGTGCGACAGAAGATATTGAAGCTCATTATGAAGGTAAGGAAATTGAGATTGGTTTTAATGCAAAATATATTATGGATATACTAGATAATCTAAAAGAAAATGAAATACAAATTTCTTTTATGGACAATTCATCTCCCATAATTGCGAAAGAAAAATCTAATCCTGATTTAATATATGTTTTAATGCCAATGAGAGTTTAATTCTTGGGCTATTTCAAGAATATAAAACTTAAAAATTTTAGAAACTTTAAAGACTTTGAAGTTGAGTTTTCTGATAGATGTAATGTTTTTTATGGCAGAAATGGTTGTGGTAAAACTAATTTACTAGAGGCAATATCACTTTGCTCAAAAGGAAGAGGTATTAGAAAAGATAAAATTTTTAATTTTATACAGAAAGATGAGGTTTTTTTTTCTAATATTACAAATTTTGTTGATCAAAATATTGAATATGAATTTAAGGTTATCTCAGATAAAAAAAATAATAAGTTACAAAAAAAAATATATTTAAATGATGAAATTTCTAATGAAGTTAATAAAAAAATACAATCTTTAATAACTTTTTTAGTTTATCTTCCTGAAAATGAGAGATTATTTATAGCTTCACCAACGACGAGAAGAAATTTGTTAGATCATTTTATTTATTCAAATAATGAAAAGTATAATACTTTATTAAATTTTTATAAAAAGAATATTTATGAAAGACATATTATTTTAAATAACAATATAATAGATCAAAATTGGTTAGAAAAAATTGAAGATAATATTTCAAAAAGTGGAATAGAAATATATGAAAATAGAATAAAACAAAATGATATATTTGAAAAAAATTTCCAAGAAATAAATAAGTATTTTAATGTGCCATTTAAGTTAAATATTGAAATACAAGATAAGTTTTATAAGACAAAACCTAATATTGAAAATTACAAAAATATATTAAAACTTAATAGGGAAATTGATAAAATTATTGGAGGCTCAAAAATTGGACCACACAAATCGGATATTATTTATTTTGTAGACGAAAATTATCCAGCTTCTCAATTATCTACAGGTCAACAAAAAACATTAGTTTTACTTTTATATTTTGCACAATGTTATTATCTAGTTAATAATTTAAAAAAAAAGCCTATTTTACTCCTTGATGAAATCAATTCTCATTTAGATGATGTAAACACACAATTGTTGCTTAAAATTGTAAATCAATTTGAAATCCAGGTGTTTATGACTGGCACAAAAAAAAATTTATTTTCTTTTTTATCAACAAATACAAACTTTTATAATATAAGTAAAACATGAATCAAACTTATTCCTCAGACTCAATTAAAGTGCTCAAAGGACTTGAGGCTGTAAGAAAGAGACCTGGAATGTATATCGGAGATACTGATGATGGCTCAGGTCTTCATCAGATGATTTATGAGGTTGTTGATAATTCAATTGATGAGTCTTTAGCAGGTTATTGTGATAAAATTGAAGTTATATTAAATTCTGATGGCACAGTTACAGTTTCAGATAATGGCAGGGGGGTTCCTGTAGATAATCATAAAGAAGAGGGAATACCAGCTGCTCAACTAATTATGACAGAGCTTCATGCGGGTGGTAAATTTGATCAAAATAGTTATAAAGTTTCTGGTGGTTTGCATGGCGTAGGCGTGTCAGTTGTAAATGCTTTATCAGAGAATTTATTATTAGAAATTAATCGGGATAGTAAAATTTATAAAATGGAATTTTCTCATGGAGCTGTAACAGATTCATTAAAAGTAGTGGGTGAGTCAGAAATAATTAACAAGAAAACTTATACTGGTACCAGAATTACTTTTTTACCTTCAATAAATATTTTTAAAAATATTGAGTTTAATTTTTCTACAATAGAAAAGAGATTAAGAGAATTAGCTTTTTTGAATACAGGAGTAAATATCCTACTTGAAGATAATAGAGCTTCTCAAAAAAAAGAAATTAATTTTAAATATGATGGAGGGATAATTGAGTATATAAATTATCTCAATAAAGGCAAAAACTGCATTAATAATACCCCAATATATTTTTTAGGAAATAAAAATAATGTAAATATAGAATGTGCATTACAATGGACTGACGCTTATCACGAAAACACTTTATGTTTTACTAACAATATAGCACAAAGAGATGGTGGTACACATCTTGCTGGTTTTAGAGGGGCACTAACAAGAAGTATAGTGAATTTTATTAATCAAAAAATTAAAAATAGTACAAATATTTCTGGAGATGATGCAAGAGAGGGCTTAACTTGTGTAATTTCAGTTAAATTACCTGATCCAAAGTTTTCAAGTCAAACAAAAGATAAACTAGTTTCTTCTGAAGTTAGACCAGTTGTTGAGTCCGTAAGTTTAGAAAAAATAGAACAGTGGATTGAAGAAAACCCTACTGAAATCAAGAAGGTAGTTGATAAGGTTGTAGAAGCATCTAATGCTAGAGAGGCTGCTAGAAAAGCAAGAGAACTTACCAGAAGGAAAACAGGCTTAGAAAATTCATCTCTGCCAGGTAAGCTAGCTGACTGCCAAGAAAAAAATCCAGAATTTTCAGAGTTATTTATTGTAGAAGGAGACTCAGCTGGAGGTTCTGCGAAACAAGGAAGGGATAGAAAAAATCAAGCCATCCTGCCTCTTAGAGGAAAAATTTTAAATGTTGAAAGAGCGAGCCCTAAACAAATTCTGACAAGTAATGAAATTGGTGTACTGATAACAGCTATTGGAGCAGGAGTTGGTAACCCCACTGGCAATGAAGAGTTAGATAGGTCAGAAGGAAAGTTTAATGTTGAAAAAATGAGATATCATAAAATTATAATAATGACTGATGCTGATGTTGATGGCAGTCATATTAGAACTTTGCTTCTTACTTTTTTTTATAGACACATGAGACCTATGATAGAAAATGGTAGATTGTATATTGCTCAACCACCTTTGTTCAGATCTAAAAAAGGTAATTCCATTCAATATTTAAAGAACCAAAATGAGATGGAGGATTATTTAATTGAAGAAGGTGTAAAAAAACTTATATACGAAGTTCCTAAAAATAATAATCTAAAACATCAAATAAGTAACAAAGAACTGATAAGTTTACTTAATCTATCTAAAAAGGTTCAAATGTTAGTTGAGCAACTAACCAGAAGAATAGATAATAAATTAATTATCGAACAAGCTGCTGTTATTGCAGCTTTAAAGGAAAATTCTTTGAACGAACCTGAAATAGGGGAAGAGATTGCAAAGTATTTAGAGCTAAGATTAAACACAATCGAGAATAATCAATGGAAGGTTAAATACAATTATTCATCACTTAATTTGACTAAGCTAGAAAGGGGTGTAAAAAAACAATATATAATCGATCCAGAATTTATTTTAACGCCTGAAGCTAAATCTCTAAATGATATGAGAAAAACTTTGATGGAAAATTTTGGCATTTTAAAAAATGGTTCAGCTGGCACATTAAAAGCGGGTGATTTGATATTTAAAATCAATGGACCAATTGATTTAATAGAAAAAGTTTTTGAATTTGGAAAACAAGGAACTCAAATAAATAGATATAAAGGACTTGGAGAAATGAATCCAGATCAATTATGGGAAACAACACTTGATAAAAATTATAGATCTTTACTTTTAGTTAAAATTGAAGAATTAAATGATGCAAATCAAATTTTTGAGACTTTAATGGGTGATTTAACTGATGGAAGAAAACAATTTATTCAAGAAAATTCATTAAAGGTTGCTAATTTAGACATTTAAATATTTTACTTAGTGAATACTATATTACTTACAAATTTAATTAAAATTCGATGGATAGCTATATTTGGACAATTTACTGCAATATTTTTTGTTCATACAATACTAGAAATTAAATTATTATTAGTTGAGTGTATATTAGTTATTTTATTTTCAGTTCTTATAAATCTTGGAGCTTTTTTTTTTCAAAAAAAAGATAAAATCTCTGATAAAAAAGTATTTTTTTTCCTATTATTTGACACAACTCAACTTGGAATTTTGTTATTTCTTAATGGCGGTATACTTAATCCTTTCTCTATATTAGTTTTGGCTCCAGTTATTATTTCTGCAACATATTTAAAATCATTATGGACTGTTTTTTTATCTGCGTATTCGATTTTTCTTGTAATAATAATCAAATATTTTTTTATTTCTTTAAATTGGAAAAACGATTTTATTATCCCAAAATTATATAATAATGGCTTATTAATATCATTGATTGTAACAATAATATTTATTGCCGTTTATGCTTATCTGTTTGCTAGCTCTTCTAGAAAAATATCTAAAGCTCTATCAGAGATAAAACTTCAATTAAATAACCAAAGAAAAATAACTGAAATTGGATCTTTAAGTGCTGCAGCAGTTCATGAATTAAGCACACCATTAAATACAATTTTTTTAATACTAAACGATTTATTGAAAGAAGAAGTATTAATACAAAATAAAAACTTACTAAAAGATGTTACATTACTTAAATCACAAGCAAAAAGATGTAGTGATATATTATTAAGTCTTTCAAAAAATCCATATTTATTAAAAGATAATTTTTTTGAAAAGATTAAAATTGAAGATTTGTTGAAGTTAAGTTTTGAAAAATTTAATACAACTAAAGCACTTCATATTAATTTTGAAAAAACTAATAGAGATTTAACTATTTTATACAAAGATGAAATTAATTATGCTTTTAGTAATATTATTCAAAATGCAATACAACATTCAATAAATAAAGTTTTAGTTAACATTATTTTAGAGTCAAATGAATTATCAGTAAAGATTACAGATGATGGTAATGGTTTTTCAAGAGAGATCCTTGATAAGCTGGGAGAACCATATATTACTAAAACTAAAAAAGGAATGGGTTTAGGTATATTTATAGCCAAAAATTTAATAGAAAATGTAGGTGGGAGAATATATTTCTATAATTCTTCAAGTGGTAATGCAGTTGTTGAAATTTTTTTAAAAGGATCTATTTTAAAAAAATGAATAAAACATTATTAGTTGTAGATGATGATTTGCCTTTTAGGGAAAGGTTGTCTAGATCTATGGAGAAAAAAGGGTTTGAAGTTGTGTCAGCTGAGTCTTTTTCTATGGCATCTGAAATTATTATGTCTAAAAATTATGACTATGCTATTGTTGATATGAGACTATCTGATGGATCAGGTTTAGAGCTTATTAAAAAAATACAAAATAAAAGTCCATCAACCAGATCTTTGTTACTTACTGGATATGGTAATATTGCTACTGCCGTTGCAGCAATAAAATCAGGAGCAATAGATTATCTTCCAAAACCTGCAGAAGTAGATCAAATATATGACGCCCTGACTAATTCCAAGGAAGTTCTACCCCCTCCTCCAGAAAACCCTATGACAGCCGATAGAATTAGATGGGAACATATTCAAAGAGTATTTGTTCAGTGTAATAGAAATGTTTCGGAAACAGCTAGAAGACTAAGAATGCATAGAAGAACATTGCAAAGAATACTTAACAAGCATGCTCCTAGAGAATAATGAGATCTTCTTTTTCAATAATCATACCAGTTTATAATGAGATCAAAATAATAGGCAAGTTTGTTAATAAAATTTACGAATCCTTTAAAGATTTAAAAGTAAAATATATATTTGTTGATGATGGCTCAAAAGATGGTACTGCTAAATGGTTATCTGATAACCTGAGTAAAACTTTTAATAAAAAGAATTTTGAGTTAATTCTCTTAAAAAAAAATTATGGAAAAGGCTATGCAGTTAGAAAAGGTATAGAAAAAATTGAAGGAGATTATACTATATTTATTGACTCAGATCTTGAATATGATCCAAGTGATGCATTGGAACTATTTTACATTGTAAATAAAAATGAAAATAAAGAAATAAAAGCTCTTTTTGGTTCTCGATATATTGGTGGAAAGTTGCAGCTTAGAAGACATTTCTTTAATGATATAGCAGTAAGAATTAACACTTGGATATTTAATGTATTATTTAACCAATCCATATCAGACCTACATAGTGGAACAAAAATAATAGAAAATAATTTATTAAAGTCTTTAAATTTATCATTGAATGGTTTTGGTCATGAAATTGATATAAGTTCTCAAATTTCATCGAAAAAAGTTAATATTTATGAAACTGGAATAAGCTATGTTGAGCGCTCAATCGAAGAAGGAAAAAAAATTACAATAATTGATGGAATTCTAAGTTACTATTTTTTGATTAAAACAAGATTTTTTCTAAATGATATTTATACGCAAATATCAATGTTATATTCTCTTATTTTTATGACATTTATAGGTAGTTTTTTTGGTTTGGGTATTGGCAAGATAATGATAACAATAGTTTTTGCTTTTGTAGGTTTAGTTAATGCAATGCATAGAAAATTGTTTGCACTTTCTATAGTTTTCTTTTTTATATATTTAGGAAGCTTGTTTAGTAGTGGAAACGGGAGAATATATCCCATATTATTATTTTATTTTTTTAGCTTATGGCTTACAAAAAAATTTTTTAGAAATACCAATAAAAGAAGTAATAAATTTTTGAACTTCTTTGTTTAATCAGAGGTTATTTTCAAAAAAATACTCTCTAAATCTTCATCAAAAGTTTTTAATTCAGAAAATAAAATTTTATAGTCGTTCAATATTTTAATAATTTCACTTAGATTTATTTCTTTCTTATCGTATTCTAATGTTAATTTGTTATGATTTTGATTTTTTAAATATTTTTTTAAATTAATTGGAAAATTAACTATTTTACATTCAATCTCAAACTCTACTATTCTTTTAGTAAAAAGATTTAATAAGTTATCTTTTTTATCTTCTATTATTTTTTTCCCATTATCTATTATTGTAATATAATCACATAACTTTTCAGCTTCTTCTAAATAGTGAGTAGTAAGACATATAGTTTTGCCTTGCTTACATAAACTTTTTATATATTCCCATAAATTCATTCTTAGCTCAACATCTACTCCTGCTGTTGGTTCATCCAAAAAAATAATATCTGGATTATGAACAAGGGCTTTAGCAATTAACAACCTCCTTCTCATTCCGCCTGATAAATTCCTAGCATAGGCATTTTTTTTATCAATTAATTGCATATTTTTTAAAATTTGAATTGTTTTTCTATCTTGTTTTTTTACCCCATATAAGCCTGCTTGTAGCTCCAAGAGTTCATAAGGAGTAAAAAAGGGATCGATATTCAACTCCTGTGGAACTACGCCAATTTTCTTCCTAATCTCAATTGGATTTTTATCTAGGTCGATTCCTGTGATGTTTACTCTTCCAGAATTCTTTTTAACTAAACCAGCAATAATATTAATAAATGTTGATTTACCTGCACCATTCGGACCAAGTAATCCATAAATACAACCATTAGGTATATTTATTGAAAAATTTTCCAAAGCTTTAACCTTATTATTTTTTTTATTATAAATTTTGGATAAATTTTCTGTAAATATTGCTAAATTTTTTTTCATTTCTTAAAATATTTTCTTATTAATTTTATATTCATTATAACTTGTTGTTCATTATATCTTGGATAAGTTGGGAGTATTATTATCTCTTTTACTACTTCAGCTATATTTTTAAGATTATAATTTTTGTATTCTTTAAAAATTTCTAACTGGTTACAATCTCTATAAAAGTAAATTGCTATATCTCTATTATTTTGAAATAAATATTTTAACAAATTATCTCTATTTTTGTAAAAAATTGGGTAATTTATCCATCCATTGCATTGTGACTCTTCGAAATCAGGTATTATTATTTCATCAATATCCTTAAGATTGTTATAATAAAGCTGAGCATGTTTAATTCTAATTTTAAAATCATCTAAAAAATTTGGTAATTGTTTTAAAATTCTTGAAGATTGAGAATTTGAGATTCTTTTTTTATAATTATCAGGAAGTTTTTTTTGCAAAAAAGGTTTTGGGTCATTTTTACTAAAATTATTTATAAATTTAATATTATTTAGAAGTCCAAACTTAATAATTGTGCTTGAAAAATATTTGAAAATAAAATTATTAGTAGTAAATGATATAAATATACATTTAAAATAATTTTTAATAATTATTTTTAAATCTATTTTTTTAAAATCTTCATTTGCTATACATATTTTATTAAATATTTTCTTATCTTTTGCTAAAATCATTCCCCCATTTAATGAACTAATAAATTTAAATACTCCAAAGCTGAAAAAACTAATATCCCCAATAGTTCCAACAAGTTTATTGTTAATTTTTGTTCCAAAACTAATTGCACAATCTTCGATTAATATAATATTTTTTTTTTGAGCAAAATCTTTTATTTGTTCAATATCAGAATTTAATAAATGCGTATGGGTAATAATAATTGCTGCAACACTATTATCATAAACTTTAATTATATTTTCTATATTTATTGTTATGCTTTTTTTTTCTACATCACTAAAAACAGGTATGCCTCCTGCGCATAATACCATATTAACTAAATCAAATATTGTAAAAGGAGACATTATAACTTTATTTTTATCTTTTTTAATAGAAGCTTTCACTGCAAGATATGCCCCTATTCTTCCCCTATTAAGGCAGATAATATTTTTAGTATTAAAGAACATTTTTAAATACCTATTTAATTCTTTGGATTTATTTACGTTCAGTAATCCAAAAGTTATGAAGTCAATAAAATTTTTAAAAAGAGAAAAATTATAAATCTTTTGTCTTGCTAAAGGTCTCATAAATTTATTTTTTAAACTTTCATATACGTATCATTCATTATATCATTAGAAATTGGACCTGGTTTTTTTTGTTCCAAAAAAGGCATGCCAATTCCAATAATATTTTTAGATATATTTAATAAATAATCATTTATATTCATATTATCTATAAATAAATTACAATAATGAATTGAGTCCCCAAATTTTAAATTATTTTCTGGTTGAATAATTTTTTTTAAACTACAATTCAATTTTAATTCAAGAAATTTTTTATTATTAGCAAAAAATTGATCAATATAAATTGGAAATGGAAATTTAATTTTATCTAGTGAATTTTGGTAACCCAAAAAATGTTTTATAGATCTTATTAAATCATATTTAATTACACAATCACCAATATTCAAATTGTTTAACTTTTTACTAAAATTTAGAATAAATCTATGATTATATTCATTCATAGAAAGTGTCTTAAGACCATCTAGAAATCCTGATCTAAATAAAAGATCAATTAATTGTGGAAATCCAACTGCTAAGATAATTTTTTTTGTATTTAGAAAAGTAAATTTATTTTCTTTTTCATTAAATATTTGCGTAACAATTTTATCTTTTTCAACTTTAAATGAATATAAATAACCACTTATACAATTTTTTAAAAATTTCTTAGAATTTAAAATATTATTATCCTTATCTCTTAATTGTCTAATTGATGAATTATTTGTTTTATATCCATTAATATCTAGATCTAGATTATGAAAAGTAATTGAATGCTCCTTTAAAATTTTTATATAATTTTCTGATACTTCTTTGATATCAATAAAACCACCCCATATATTTGTATTTCCCCCACTAATTAATCTGTCATGTATTTTAGTTTTTGAATTGAGTTCATAGTGAAAATTTCCATATGAAATAGAATTATCTGAAAAAAATTTGTTAATATTTAAATTATCTCTTCTTATAAGTTTTGTTTCATTTTTAATTCTAGTACAATCTAGTATTTTTAAATTAGACTCTTTTAGAAGCAAATATGAACATAATGCTGAAAATCCACTGCCAACTATTAAAGTTTCAATCATAACAACATTATTATTTCCACATTAAAATATATTTATAAATTTTTCTTTAATTTATTTAATATATTTTAATTTTTTCAATAATAGATTAAAAACCAATTAAATGAAAACTAAAATAGCAGTTTTTTCAACGAACGATGTTTTTATTACAATTCCTTTGTTAAAAAAAATTTCATTAGACTCAAGAATTGATCTAAAAAAAGTTTTCTTTTTTAAAGAAAAAAACTCTTTTATTAAAAAAATTAAAATTTTAATATTATTAAGTTTTAAAGATTTTATAAATCTAACCTTATTATTTTTAAATTCAATTTTGCAAAAAAAAACTATTTTTAAAAGCAGGTTAGTTAAAAATATTAATTCTCAAGATTTAATAAATTTAGTAAATCAACTTAATGTAGATATTATAATCTGTATTAACTGCCCTCAAATAATAAGTGACAATACTATTAAAGAAATAAAAGTGCCAATTTTTAACTTTCATCCAGGAGACCTGCCTTCTTTTAGAGGAGTTTTAATACCTTTTTTTTTAATGAAAAATAAAATAAGAGAGGCTTGTTTGACTTTTCACAAGATTGATAAATTTATTGATAAAGGTCAATTAATAAATAAAAAATATATTTCATTATCGGATAAAGAAACTTTACTCTCTATATATAAGAAAATTTTCTTGTCTAAAAAATCATATAATTTTATAATCAACTCAATTATTGATCATTCTGAGGTCAATATAAAATTTAAAAAAAATTTAAATAAATATTATAATTATCCTTCAATAATAGAAATATTAAAATTTAGAGTTGGAATTAAATAAGTTTATTTTTGTAATTGATATAAGTAGACCAATAACTAAAAAAACTTCAATACCATACCAATTCTTGAGTAGACTTCCTGTTGACATAATTGGCCAAAATAAAATACATAAATTTATAAAACTCAACTTGTTAAATTCTGAATTAAAATTTTTCAAAATATTAAAAAGTATGGAAAATATAAATAAGGAAAAAAATAATAAACCAATTAGCCCAGTTTCAGCTAAAAATTGAATATAAATATTATGTGGATGAGCACTACACGCACCATAATTTATTTTTTTTGATCTATATTTTTTGTTTTCTTTACAAGCTTGCTCAAAGTTACTTAAGCCAACACCTGTAAATTTATTATCACTCCACATATTAATCGCATCTCTATATATTTGAAAGTAAATTGATTTATCAAAGTTTCTAATTACTTTGGAAAATGCTGGGTTAGTTTTAACTAATTTTGAGCACATTTTATTTTCTACATTTGAACATTTTCCAAATTTATTCATTATTAGTCCGTGATGGTAAGGCGTTGATGATATAATTTTATAATCGTAATTACTTATGTGAAATTTATTAGTTACTAGAATCATTAAAAATGCAACCAAGGCAGCAATTATTACTAAATTTTTTTTTCTTTTAATAAAAATTACATATATTACAAAACCCAAAACTGTTGTAGCTAAGGCCATTGCTTCACCACTTAACCAAATGATAAATAAAATAGAAGATATTGTAATGATAAAACTGTAATTATTAAAAAAAATATTTTTTTTTGAAATTATAAACAATAAAATAATAAAGAATATAAACCTAGAGATGTGTGAGCCTGGAACATCATCATTAAATGGACCTGATAACCTTCCATAATGTGTGGAAGTAAAACCAAAAATATCTTCACCATATCCTTCTATTGAATTGTAGTTTACAAATTGTAACAAACAATCTAATAAAATAAAAATAATTGATATAGTTAGTATTTTTAAAAAGAATTCTAAACTTTTTTTATCATTTATTAGCCAATTGGATATTGCTATTGCAAAAACAATATATCTTATGAAAATAAAAGCATTTTGAAATGATTCATATTTATTTATCGAAAAAAAGCTAAGCAATAGAAGACTTATCCAAAAGGCGAGTCCAGCAATTACCCAAGTTTCTTTCAACCATTTTATGTCCTTATTGATAAAGGAATAGGATAAAAATAAAATAGAGATTAATGTTATCGAAATATCAGGTATAGCTGGCCCAGTTAAAAGAGAAATTGGAAGCAAATATAAAATTATTAGTGATATTCTCTTTAAATCAAATTTAAAATATTCTAACATAATTAATTAAAAACTTTTATAAAACAGAAATATAAAAAAATGCAAAAATTAATTTTAATTGATGGTTCTGCTTATATATTTAGGGCTTATTACGGACTTCCACCCATGAATAGAGTAGATGGAACACCTATAAATGCAGTTTTTGGTTTTACTAATATGCTAGTAAAACTAATTGAAGACTACAGACATGATAAAATGATAGTTGTATTTGATGCGGCTAGAGAAAACTTTAGAAATAAAATTTTTAAAGAATATAAAGCCAATAGGGGGGAAACCCCCGAAGATTTAATACCTCAGTTTGAAATAATAAGAGAGTGTGTGGATGCTTTTAATATTCCTCAAATTGAAATTGAGGGTTTTGAAGCTGATGATATCATTGCAACATATTGTAAATTAGCTGAAAAGCAAAAATTAAACTCAATTATTGTGTCATCAGACAAGGATTTAATGCAACTAGTTACAAAAGATATCACAATGCTTGACCCAATGAAAAATAGAAAAATTGGTATTGATCAAGTCATTGAAAAATTTGGTTTGCCACCAGATAAAGTAATTCAAATTCAGGCATTAACAGGTGACAAAGTTGATAATATTCCAGGAGCACCAGGCATTGGTCCTAAAACAGCATTACAACTTATTGAAGAATTTGGTGATGTTTATAATTTAATTCAAAATGCGGACAAAATTTCTCAAGAAAAAAGAAGAAAGATTATACTTGAAAGCAAAGAAGATATTTTAGTTAGTCTTGAATTAGTAAAATTAAAAAATGATATAAATCTACCTTTAGATATAAGTAAAATTCATACATATTCGTCTATTAATAAAAATAATAATTTATCAAAGTTTTTATCAAAACAAGGCTTTAAAAGTATTGCTGAAAGACTAAAAAATAATTCATTTATTAAAAATAATATTCCTGAAATTTCAAAAAAAAATGAATTAAATAAAAAGTATGTATTAATTAATAAAAGTGACGATTTAAAAGAGTTAATAAAACTTTTAAAAAAAAATGGTTATTGTGCAATTGACACAGAAACAAATTCGTTAAATATTGAAGAAGCTAGTTTGGTAGGTATCTCAATTGCGTTGAATGAAAACTTGGCTTATTATATTCCAATAAATCATAAAAATTTAGAAAGCAATAAAAGAATAAGTTCGCAAATCAAGGAAAGTGAAATAATTAAATTACTAAAACCTATATGTAATGATCGATCTATTTTAAAAATAGGTCATAATATAAAATATGATTTAAGAATATTAGATAAATATGGTTTAGAACTTAAATCTATAGCTGATACTATGTTGTTATCATATGCTGTTGATAATGGAATTACAAAACACAATATGGATGATTTGGCTTACTTACATTTTAATCATACAAATATAAAATTTAAAGAAATTGTAGGATCAGGAAAAAAAGAAATAACATTTGATCATGTTGAAATACAAAAAGCGCTTGATTATGCGGCTGAAGATGCACTTATTACTCTAAAACTCTATAATTATTTAAACCATAGAATAAAAAATGAAAAAACTAATTTTGTTTATTCTGAAATTGATTTACCTTTAATAAAAGTTTTATCTTCTATAGAAAAAAATGGAATTAAAGTAGATACAAAATATCTTAAACAACTTAGTATTGAATTTGAAAAAGATAGTTTGATTTTAGAAAAAAAAATTTTTAAAAGTGTAGGAAAAAGTTTTAATATTGGTTCACCAAAACAATTAGGAGAGGTCTTATTCATTGATTTAAAAATAAAGGGAGGTAAAAAAACAAAATCAGGCACTTTTTCAACTAATTCATCAATGTTAACTAGTTTATCTGATCAGGGTTATGAAATTGCCGGTTTAATTTTAGACTGGAGAGAATTGACTAAATTGAAATCGACCTACACTGATGCATTACAATATCAAGCAACAAAAAATAAGTCTAGAGTTCATACTTCATATGGGTTAGCTAATACTCTTACAGGTAGATTAAGCTCAAACGATCCTAATTTACAAAACATACCCATACGAACAACTAATGGAAGGAAAATCAGAAAAGCATTTATTTGTGAGTCAAAAAAATTGCTAATTAGTTTTGATTACTCACAAATAGAGCTAAGATTAGCTGCTGAAATCTCAGGGGATAATAATTTTATTAATGCTTTCAAAAATAATGAAGATATTCATAGTTCAACTGCATCACAGATTTTTAATATTCATACTGAAAAACTTAATCAAGAAATGAGACGAAAAGCTAAGGCAATAAATTTTGGAATTTTATATGGAATTAGTCCTTATGGTTTAGCTAAGCAATTAGAAGTAACAAACTCTGAAGCAAAAAATTATATTGAAGATTATTTTAAAAAATATCCCAAAATAAAAAAATATATGGATGATCAAATTGAATTTGCAAAAACAAATTTGTTTGTTGAAACAATATTTGGAAGAAAGTGCAATATTAAAAATATAAATGATAAAAATTTTGCTGTAAGGGGTTTTGCTGAAAGACAAGCAATTAATGCGCCCATACAAGGAACTGCGGCAGATTTAATTAAATTAGCAATGATCAAATTAAATAAATTAATAAATACTAATGATTTAAATGCTAAAATTTTACTTCAAGTGCATGATGAGCTTATTTTTGAAATTGATGAATCGGATAAAGAAATTTCTATCAAAACAATTAAGAATATAATGGAAAATATCCATCTTGAGTTCAAAAATTTTGAAGTACCTCTTTTAGTAGATTATGGGTTTGGAAATAATTGGGGAGATGCTCATTAGAAATCTTCCTCAAAAGAATTTCTAGTGAGCCACTTTTCTAACTCGTGATAACCCCCTATATTTTCCCCATTTATTATTATTTGTGGAAAAGTTCTAGCATTTGGAAATTTTCTCAAAAAATCCTCCCGTGTATAATCTTGATCAAGCATATGTATCTTTGGGTTTTCATTTGCTAAACGCATCTTAGCTTTATCACAAAAAATGCAATTGGTTTTAGAATAAATTTCAACGTTCATTTAAAAGGCATCATCAAAGCTAAGAGCTCTATCAGTCGGTCTTTGATATTCTGAGACTCTTTTTTCAAAAAAGTTAGTTACATTTTGAACATCTAACGCACGCATAAAATCAAATGGATTTTCGGTATTAAATACTCTTTCAAATTCAAATAAATCTGCAATTCTATCAGCAACAGCCTCAATATATTTACACATTAGATCTTCATTCATCCCAATTAAGTCTACTGGCAAAGCATCTTTTACAAATTCTTTTTCAAATGATACTGCTTCTCTAACAATTTCTTCAAACTGTGATTGGGGAACATCATTAGGAATTAATGATAAGTCTGATATGTCAGAATCACTTAATGTGTTATTATTAAATTTATCTCTTAAAGTTTTGAACATAAGTGCTGAAAAACTAAAATGCATTCCTTCATCTCTTGCTATCCAATCATTAGATAATGCTAAACCTGGAAGTAAACCCCTCTTTCTAAAATAATAAATTGCACAAAAAGAACCAGCGAAAAATAATCCTTCGACTAATCCAAAACCAATAAGTCTAGTTAATAAATTTTGACTACCATTTAACCATTTTGATACCCACTGAGCTTTGTGATTTATGCATGGGACATTTTGGATAGCATCAAAAAGAAGATCTTTTTCTCTTTGATCCTTAACGTAGGCTTCAATTTGCAAACCATACATCTCAGCATGAATAGATTCATTAAGCATTTGCATGGAAATGAAACATCTTGCTTCCGGTATCAAAATTTCTTTGTAAAATCTACTTGCTAGATTTTCGTTAATCATGGCTTCAGAATTAGCAAAATAAGCTAATACATGTTTAATAAAATGTTTTTCGCCTTCATTAAGTGTTTCTAAATCTCTTAGGTCGTCATGAAGTGAAACTTCTTCGGGAGTCCAAAATGCTTGAATGTGAAGTTTATACTTGTCCCAAATATCTTGGTGTTTGATTGGAAAAATTGATTTTACGCCTTTTGATATCATATGTTATACTCCTCTACTCCTTTATGCACTGCAAGTCAGACATTCCTCTGGTTCATTATTTTCTGCTATTTGAGATTTAACAAAATCTTCTTTTGCTACTTTTTCTGATGAAACAGTTACTTTGACTGCATCAACAGCAGACCTACTTCTTAGATAATACATTCCAGTTTTAAGTCCTTTTTTCCAAGAATACATATGCATTGAGTTTACCTTGCCAAATGTAGGTGTGGATAACCACAAATTCATTGATTGAGTTTGGTCTATAAAGGGTGCTCTATCAGCCGCCATATCAATTACTGATTTTTGTGACGTTTCCCAGACAGTTTTATATGTTTCTTTAAGGTCTTCAGGAAAATTTGAAATGTTTTGTACTGAACCATTTTCTAGTATGATTTTATCTCTCATTTCTTTATTCCATAGATTTCTTTTTGATAAAGCTTTTACCAAGTGCCTGTTAACTAATAAGAACTCACCTGACAATGTTTGTCTTTTATATATGTTAGAAGTTTGAATTTGGAATGTTTCTGTGTTACCCAAAATTATTCCAGTAGATGCAGTTGGCATACATGCTGTTGTAAGTGAATTTCTTACTCCGTCTTTTTTGATTTTACTTCTTAAGGTATCCCAATCCCACATATTGGAAGGTTTAATGTTCCACAGATCAAATTGAAATTTTCCTTCAGATAAAGGAGAACCCTCAAATGTGGAATAAACACCTTTTTCTTTAGCAAGCTCATGTGATGCCTCCAAAGCACCGAAGTAAATCGTTTCAAATATAAGTTTATTAATATTTTTAGCTTCATCACTATCATAAGGAATTTCTAACTCAAAAAATACATCAGCAAGACCTTGTATACCAAGACCTATGGGTCTATGTTTACTATTTGATGTTTGGGTTTTGTTTGTAGGATAAAAATTTATATCTATTACCTCATCTAGGTTTTTAGTAGCTAACTTTGCTGTTTCATAAAGAGCTTTATAATCGTATTCTTTACTTTTTTTATTTTTAGTTTTTTTAATAAATTTAGGTAGTGCAATAGATGCTAGATTACATACTGATGTTTCTAATTTATCAGAATACTCAACTATTTCTGCACATAAATTTGAAGATTTAATTACACCTATATTTTTTTGGTTTGATTTATTGTTTATTGAGTCTTTATAAAGCATATATGGTTGACCAGTTTCAATTTGTGCTTCAATGATTTTTGACATTAATTCTCTTGCCTTAATTTTTTCTAAATTTGGCATTTCTTTTTCATATTTTTCATACAAACTAACAAAATTATCACCGTAATTATCAGAAAGGCCAGGGCATTCGTGTTCACTCATCAAAGTCCAATCTCCATCTTCTTCGACTCTTTTCATGAATAAGTCAGGAATCCATAATGCATAAAATAGATCTCTTGCTCTAAACTCTTCAGCTCCTGTATTTTTCCTTAATTCTAAAAACTGTTCTATATCTGAATGCCAAGGCTCAAGATAGACAGCGAATGAACCTTTTCTTTTACCTCCACCTTGATCAACTGATTTCGCTGTTTCATTAAATATTTTTAAGAAAGGGATTAAGCCATTAGATTTTCCATTAGTAGATTTTATTCTGCTACCACTTCCTCTTATATTGTGTGCATGCATACCAATTCCACCTGCGGTTTTAGAGATGAGCGCACAGTCCTTAATTGTGTTGAATATTCCTTCAATTGAATCATCCTCCATACCAATTAGAAAACATGATGATAATTGCTGCATTTTGAGACCACTATTAAATAGAGTAGGCGTTGCATGTGTGTAATAACCATTTGAAAGACTATCATAAGTCTCTTTAATTTTATCAAAATTGAAAGTATCACCTGAAACAGTCAGTGCAACTCTCATCCATAAGTCTTGTGGGCGCTCGATAGTTTTATTCTCAAATTTTAAGAGATAGGCTCTCGTAAGTGTTGTAAAAGCAAAATAATCAAAATTATAATCTCTATCATAATCAATTATAGACTCAATTTCTTCTGCACTTGCCATAACCTTATTATAATAATTTTCTCTAAGTAGACCATCCTCAAAAAGATTTTTTGTTGCAATAATAAATCCAGGGGTATCTTTATGAAGTGAATTTGCTTTAATTCTTGCTGCCAAATAAGAGTAGTCAGGATGTTCAACAGTGAGAGAGGCTGCTGTTTCAGCCAGATAAGTATCAATTTCTGTAGATGTAATTTCATTGTAAAGTCCGGGTACGGCTTTCTGCACTACTACAATTGGATCAATATTTAATCCAGTAGATAAGACCGAAACTCTATTAGTAATTTTATCTAGCGATATAGATTCTTTTTCCCCATTTCTTTTTGTAACGGCCATTGCAGATGCTTTTGCACCTACCTGCTCTTTTAATTTTTTTGTATGATATCTTGAAGCAGCTCTTTGTTCTCTATACAAAACATATGCTCTTGCAACTTTATGGTGCTCATCTCGCATCAACGCTAACTCAACTTGATCTTGAATATCCTCTATATGAATCATGTCACCATCTGCTATTCTTCTTGTGAGAGCTGAAACAACTTTATGTGTTAATTCATCTACAGTTTTATGGATACTATCTTCTTGTTCTTTTTCTTTGTTTTTGTTGTTTCTGATTTTTGTTTGAGCTAGAAAAGCTTTTTTTATTGCATCTGATATTTTATCTGACTTAAAAGAACTTATTGAGCCATCTCTTCTAACTACATTCAGACTTAGTAAATTTACACTTTTTTCTACTGCTTTATTTTGTGATACCTGTGAGTTGTCTGCCATTTATAATTTATCCATTTTAAAAATTTATTGTCGAAAAACACAATATGTAGTGTCGTCGTGTTCTGACAATACAACATTTGGTCAATATCGCAATAAGAACAAAACATGAACACTAATATATTTTTTGTTCTTGTCAATCTCTATATTTAAGTGAAAATAAATTTATTCAAACAAGTAATTGAAATTAATGTATTAAGTTATTAACCTAAGTCACACTTTATTAGATTTATAATAAATTTTTTTTATAAATATAACTTAAATTTGCCATAAAATATAAGTAAAATCATTTATGACCACAATAGCTCTTGTTGATGACGAAAATTCGATTCGAACATCTGTTGCCTTAGCTTTAGAATCTGAGGGGTTTAAAGTAGATGTTTTTCATAACGGATTAGACGCCTTAGATGCTCTTGAAAGTAATAATTATGATTTAGGGTTGTTTGATATTAAAATGCCAAAAATGGATGGCAATGAATTATTATCAAAAGTTAGATCCAGCAAATTACAAAAAGTAAAAGAAATGCCTGTAATTTTTTTAACTTCAAAAGATCAAGAGCAAGATGAAATTATTGGTTTAAAAATGGGTGCTGCAGATTATATTACAAAACCATTTTCTCAAAAGCTACTTAATGAAAGAATAAGAACTGTATTAAGAGTCTATCAAAACAGAAAAACAGAAACAAGCAATACAAATAAGATTAACAATACTTTCGCAAAAGGTGATCTACAACTTGACGATTTAAAGCAGTTATGTTTCTGGAAAAATAAAATAATTGAACTCACAGTTGCAGAATTTAACTTAATCAAATCTTTAGCAAAATACCCAGGTGTTGTAAAAGATCGAAATCAATTAATGGATGCTATGTATGGTGATAGCATTTATGTTGATGATAGAACAATTGATAGTCACATAAAAAGACTAAGAAAAAAATTTAAATCATTTGATCCGTCTTTTGATCAAATTCGAACAAGATATGGCTCAGGTTATTCATGGCGTGAATAAATATAACAGATTAGCTCTATATAACTTACCACTATCAATACAAATTTTAGTTATAAATCTTTTTATAACATTTATAGGATTGATTTTTTTGATTTTTTTTAATTACATTCTTATTAAAAATGATGATGAAATTAAAACAAAAAAAATAATAGCAAATCAAAACTTAAAAAGTATTCAATCTTTTCTTGAAAAAAATTCTATTATAAGAGTGCCTCTTTTTAATGATAATTGTTTAGTTGAAAATATTAACACTTGTAAAGATGATGATAATCTTGAGTTATCAGATCCAGTATTGGAACCAAAAATAACTCAAGAATTTGTTCGCAACAAATACTTAAATTCTGATTTTAATGTAAAAATTTATAATGAAGATTGGATAAGACTAGTTGATACTCTAGATTTATATGATTTTTCAATTGTTGAAGAAACATACTTACCAGATGAAGAATTAAATAAAAATAATTTAAATTTTTTAAATAATCTTAGCCAAAAATATTTGATTTTATTCTCAAGCTATTATGATTATTTAATTAAAAAAGATTTTTTAGATAAAATTACTAAAGAAAAAGCAGAGATATTTTATGTTTCTGAAAGTATTAAGGAGCAGGTAATAAAAGAATATTATATTGAAGACAAAGGTGGAAACTTATATCTTCAATTTACAGCACCAATTCAGGTTAACAAAAAGGTATATGGTGTTATAATTTTAAGTTATCCAATAACAAATCAAGTAAAAAGTCTAGGCTACACCTCTCTTAACATACTAAGTTTTTTTATTTTATTTGTTATGATAATGATTTTCATGTCACTTATTTTTTCACAAAGTCTAGTAAGTCCAATTAAAAAATTATCAAAACTTACAATACTAGAAAGAGAACGGGTAAATGAAAATAAAATAATTTATCCAAACAGAAAAGATGAAATTGGAGTACTTTCAGATGAGATCCAAAATATGTCTGCTGGACTAAAATTGCAGATACAACAATTGGAAAAATTTAGTGAAGATGTATCACATGAATTAAAAAACCCGCTCACTAGTCTTCAATCAGCTATGGAATTAATTGAAAAAGACTCAATTGCAAAAGCAGATAAAAATTTATTAATTAAAAATATACTTAATGATTTAAGAAGAATGAATCAACTAATAACTGATATTTCTAAATTTACACGAGTAAAAGTTGAAATTGAATTAGAAAAAAATCAATTGATTAATTTAAATTTCTTTTTAGATCAAATTCCAAATATTTTTAAGAATAATACAAAAAATATAAAATTAGTTATTAATAAATGTTATGAAAATATTGAAGTGCTGGGAAATAAAAATAAATTAACTCAGGTCTTTGTAAATCTAATTGAAAATAGTATATCATTTTCGCCAAAAAAAACAAAAATTCTTATTGAGTTAAAAAAAATAGAAAAAAATAGTGTTAGCATTAAAATATTTGATCAAGGCAAAGGAATTAATTTTAAAGACTCAGAAAAAATATTTGAGAGGTTTTATACTGACAGACAAGAAGATATAAAAAACCATACAGGCCTGGGTTTATCTATAGCAAGAGAAATAGTTACACATATGAATGGTAAACTTAAATTGAAAAAATCTGATAAAAGTGACTATTCTGGTGCTTGTTTTTTGATTATTTTACCTATAAGACATTCATCTTAACAGCACTAAAATTACAAATTTATAAAATAGGAACAATGATGAGTCAAGATTACAAGGTTAAAGATATGGAACTTGCTGAGTGGGGTTTAAAAGAAATTGCCATCGCCGAAACAGAAATGCCAGGATTAATGGCTCTTAGAGATGAGTATGGTGATAGCAAACCTTTGGATGGGGCAAGAGTTGTTGGTTGTCTTCATATGACAATTCAAACTGCCGTATTAATTGAAACTTTAGTTCATCTTGGTGCTTCAGTTCGCTGGAGTTCTTGCAATATTTTTTCAACCCAAGATCAGGCTGCTTCAGCAATAGCATCAAAAAATATACCTGTGTTTGCTTGGAAAGGTATGTCTGAAGAGGAGTTTTGGTGGTGCATAGAGCAAACATTAACTGGTCCAGATGGATGGAAACCTAATATGATATTGGATGATGGTGGAGATGCAACGCAAATAATTCATGAAAAGTATCCAGAATTATTAACTAATATTAGAGGCTTATCAGAAGAAACAACAACAGGCGTTCATCGCTTAAAAGATATGGAAAAAAATGGATTACTTAAAGTCCCTGCTATCAATGTAAACGACTCAGTCACAAAATCTAAATTTGATAATTTATATGGATGTAAAGAAAGCTTAGTCGACGGAATAAGAAGAGGAACTGATGTAATGATGGCAGGTAAAGTTGCTGTTGTTGCAGGTTATGGAGATGTTGGTAAGGGTTCTGCTGCAAGTTTAAGAGGTGCAGGAGCTCGAGTTTGTGTAACAGAAATTGATCCAATTAATGCTTTGCAAGCTGCAATGGAAGGTTATGAAGTAGTAACAATGGATGATGCATGCTCTTACGGTGACATTTTTGTAACCGCTACAGGAAACGTAGATGTTATTACACTTGATCATATGAGAAAGATGCACGATAGAGCAATTGTTTGTAATATTGGGCATTTTGATAATGAAATTCAGACTGAGGCACTTAAAAATTATAAATCAGATGAAATTAAACCTCAAGTAAGAGAGATTGAGTTTCCTGATGGTAAAAAAATACTACTTTTATCTGAAGGTCGTCTTGTTAATTTAGGCAATGCCACAGGTCATCCAAGTTTTGTTATGAGTGCCTCTTTTTCAAATCAAGTAATTGCGCAAATTGAATTATGGAAAAATTATAAAAACTATGAAAATAAAGTTTATGTTCTGCCTAAAAATCTAGATGAGAAAGTTGCGGCATTACATCTGAAAAAAGTAGGAGCAAAATTAACAGAGCTTAGTGAAAAACAAGCTGAATATATTGGTGTCAGTAAAGTTGGACCTTTTAAAGATGAAACGTATAGATATTAGGAGAAAAAATGAGACCTTATTTATTTACAAGTGAGTCAGTGTCTGAAGGACACCCAGATAAAGTATGTGACAGAATATCAGATATGGTTGTTGATACTTATTTATCATCAGGAGATCCGTCAACTCGAGTCGCATGTGAAACACTTACAACCACCAACAAAGTAGTTTTAGCTGGAGAAGTAAGAGGCCCATCAATATCAAAAGATCAAATTATATCACAAGTAAGAGATTGCATTAAAGACATTGGATATGAGCAAGACGGTTTTCACTGGCAGAACTGTAATGTTGATAGTTTTCTTCACGAACAATCAGCAGATATTGCTATGGGAGTTGACTCAGGAAGTGAAAAAGAAGAAGGCGCAGGTGATCAAGGAATTATGTTTGGATATGCATGCCGTGATACAGATAGCTTAATGCCTGCTCCAATTCATTATTCTCATCAAATTTTACATAAAATTGCTCAAGCAAGAAAAGATGGATCGGCTCCTGGTTTAGAGCCTGATTCAAAAAGCCAAGTAACTATGCTTTATGAAAATGGAAAACCTAGTAAAGTTACTTCTCTAGTCATTTCATCGCAACATAAAGAAGGATTATCCCCAGAAGATGTTAAGCAAATTGTAAAACCTTATGTTTATGAATGTATACCTAATGAATTACTTGCAGATCTTAAAGATGAAGAGTTTTACGTAAATCCTACTGGAAATTTTGTGATAGGAGGCCCTGATGGTGACTCTGGTCTAACGGGTAGAAAAATCATAGTTGATACATATGGTGGCGCTGCACCTCATGGAGGAGGAGCATTCTCTGGAAAAGATCCCTCTAAAGTCGATAGATCAGCAGCTTATGCCTCTAGATATCTAGCAAAAAATATTGTTGCAGCTAACCTTGCGGATGAATGTACGATTCAGTTATCTTATGCAATAGGTGTTTCCAAACCTTTATCTGTTTATGTAAATACAAATGGAACAAATAAAGTTGATGAACAAAAAATTGAAAAATCTGTTCAGGATTTATTCGATTTAAGTCCAAGAGGAATCAGAAAACATTTAAAACTTACAAATGCTATTTATGTTCCTACTTCAGCCTATGGACATTTTGGAAGAGAGCCAACTGATCAAGGTCATTTTACTTGGGAGAAAACTGATTTAGTCGACTCTTTAAAAAATTTACTTTAAAGTTGCTAGAGGAAATTCTTAACCTAGACTTGGAAGGCTTAAAAAAATTTTCTAAAGATGTGTCTCTCAATTTAAAAAAAGGAGATATTATTTGCTTATCAGGCGATTTAGGATCTGGTAAAACGACCTTTTCAAGATATTTAATAAACTCAATTTACATAAATCAAAATAAAGAACCTCCTATCATTATTAAAAGTCCATCATTTCCAATTTTATTAACCTATGATTTAAATAATTTTGATATTTATCACTATGATCTTTATCGAGTGTCAAAAAGTAGTGAGTTAACTCATTTAAATATATTTGAAGAAATAAATAGCTCTATTACATTAGTAGAATGGCCAGGGATCATATTAGATTTTCTACAAAATTTTAATTATTTTTCCATTCATTTTGATATTCTTGATGAAAATACCAGAAGTTTGAAACATAATTTAATCTTTAGTTAAAATGAAATTTAATTTGAATGAAGTATATCAAATAGAGAGTGGGGTTTCACAGAAAAAAATTTATAGATTTAGAAATATTTATAAAGAAGGGGTTATTGTTGATCTTTCATATAATTATAAAGATTATCATTCATTTTTAGAAGTTAATAAAATCTTATCAAATATAAATATATCTGTTCCAAAAATACTTGATATTGATGATAGTAAAAACATAATACTGATGGAAGATTTTGGCAATAACAGATATGATAACATAATAAATAATTTGAATCTTAAGGAGGTGTTGTTAGATTCTATCAATTCCTTAATTGAAATTCAAAACACTAGTCAGCCGATAACTAATTATAATTTAGACACATACAATTTTTCTTCTTTTAAAAGAGAGATAGCTGAATTTGCAGATTTTTACTTACCTTTTAAAAATATAAGTAAATCAATTGTAGAAGAATTTTTTATTATTTGGCACACTGAGTTTGAAAATTTGAATTTTAATTGGAATTCTTTTGTTCACAAAGACTTTGAGCTTTCAAATTTAATGTATCTTCAAAATAGAAAAGGTCATTTAAAGTGTGGTATTCTTGATTATCAAAATGCATTTATAGGTTTTTCTGGATGGGATATGTTTTCTTTGTTGGAAAATCCACGAATATTTTTTGATGACAGATATAATGATGAGTTGATTGAGTATTTTTTTAATAATACTAATCAAAATATTTCTTTTAGTGAATTTTTAAACCAATATTATTTTTTAAATACTGCCAGGCAATCAAGGATTATTGGAAGGTGGATAAATTTAGATAAAAAAAATAAAAATAATAATTACTCAAAATATCTCGATGTAACAATTAAAAGACTTAAAAAAAGTTTGTATAACCTAAAAAACCAAAGGCTATCTAAATTATACAGTAAAGTAATAGCTGAATGACTAACTTTAATTTAATGATATTAGCTGCTGGATATGGAAAGCGAATGCATCATTTAACTCATTCAATCCCAAAACCTTTATTGAAAATAAACAACAAAGAGCTTCTAAGGCATAATATAGATTTTTTTACAAAATTAGGTTGTAAAAAAATAATAATAAATACTCATTATCTTCATGACAAAATTCAACATTGTATAGAGAAACATTATTTAGATAGAAATATAATATTAAGTTATGAGCCAACCTTATTGAATACGGGTGGTGGAATAAAGAATGCTTTACGCTTTTTAGGAAGTAATAATTTTATTGTTACCAATTCTGATATTTTATGGAAAGAAGACAATAGTGAAGATGTATTAAAATTTATAAATAATTATCAAGAGATTGAAACATGTAAGTTATTTCTTGCTACTGATAATAATTTTGAGGGTTTAAAAAAACCAGAAGGTGACTTTAAGTATGAAGATAGCTTACTTACAAGGTGGAAAACAAATGACCCATATTTATATTACACTGGGCTACAAATAATTAATCCGATTGTTTTTAAATTAATAGAAGATATGTCTTTTTCTTTAAACAGATTATGGGATTTACTTATTCCTGAAGACAAACTTCAAGGGGAAATTTCTTGTTCTAATATAGCGCATATAGGAGATATAAACTCTTTTAATCAATTTAAGGATGATTGATACTTGAATATATCATTATAGTGCTTACTTTAAATTTATGACTACAAGTATAATAACTGATAGTAAATTTGATGAAGAGATTAAAAATTCACCACTTCCTATATTAGTTGATTTTTGGGCTGAATGGTGTGGTCCATGTAAGCAAATTGGCCCTATTCTTGAAGAAATAGGAGATGAAAAAAAAGACAAAATTGCGATTTTTAAATTAAATGTTGATGAGAATCCACAAACTCCTCAAAAATTTGGAGTAAGAGGAATACCAACGTTAATGCTTTTTAAAGATGGTAATCTTGTAGACACTAAAGTAGGTAGCTTACCAAAGAATATGCTTGAAGCTTGGTTAGATTCAAATCTATAAGTATTTTTTTCTAATCTTTCCAATTAGATAAAGTGATCCGGTGATTAAAATATATTTATTAGAACTATTCATTAGTAATCGGTTAATAGTGTTAAAATTATTTATTATCAATGTTTCTAAATTAAGTTTTTTTGCAACTTTATAAATTTCTTTTTGTGTATATGCATTTTTTTCATCAGGTATTTGGATTGGGTATAATATGTCTATATTTTTTTTAATAATTGATAAAAATTCAAATGCTTTTTTATTATTTAACATCCCAAAAATTATATTAGGTCGAATATTATTTTCTTTTAAGTATTGATTAAGTTTTTCTGCGCCTGATAAATTATGAGAGCCATCAAATATAATTATTTTATTTTTAAATTTTACCTTCTCAATTCTTCCAGGCCATTTAGTATTACAAATACTTTTCCCTAATGAGCTAATTTTAATATTATAGTTATTTTTTTTAAGGACTATTGCAGCAGTTATGGCAGTTGAGGCATTTTCAATTTGATGATCTCCTTCTAATGATGGTTTTGAAAATTTTTTTTTAATATTTTGAAATTGATAGAAAAATTTTTTTGTATCAATTGTTTTAAATTTGTAATCTTTATTAAAATAATAAATGTTATTTATTTTTTTAAGTTTTTTGAAAATGAAATTCTCTATCTCTTTGTTTTGCTTAGCAATTATAACGTTATTAGTATTTTTTATTATTCCAATTTTTTCAGTAGCAATTTTTTTTAGAGTATCCCCAAGAAATTCCTCATGATCTATGCCAATTGATGTAATTATGCTTAAGAACTTTTTTGGAATTATATTAGTTGCATCTAGTCTTCCACCTAACCCTGTTTCAAGAATTAAAAAATCTGCTTTAAAACGTGCAAAAAGAAGAAATGCTGCCGCCGTTGTTATTTCAAAAAAAGTTATTGGTCTGCCATGGTTGATTTTTTTAACAAATTCCAAACTTTTTAATAATCTACTTGCGTTTACTTGTTTGTTGTTAATGTTTATTCTTTCACTAAATTTTTCTAAATGTGGAGATGTATAAGTGTGAACTGAATAATTATTATTTTTTAGAATATTTTTAATAAAGCTTAATGTAGATCCTTTTCCGTTAGTTCCTGCAATATGAATAGTAGGAGGAAGCTTTTTATGGGGATCACCAAGTTTTTTTAATAAATATTCAAGTCTAGAGAGAGATAAATCTATAAATTTAGGATGAAGATTGATAAACTCTTTTAATAACTTATCAGTTTTAGAAATCACTTTAATTAAGTGATATGGTTAATTACTTTTTCAAGATTGCTTTTTAGATCTTTTCGATGACACACTATATCAACCATACCGTGCTCTTTTAAATACTCTGCTTTTTGAAAATCAATAGGGAGTTCTTCTCGTATCGTATCTTGTATAACACGTTTACCAGCAAATCCAATAGTAGAGCCTTGCTCAGCAATAGTTATATCTCCCAACATGGCAAAAGATGCTGTTACACCACCTGTAGTTGGCTCAGTCAATACAACTATATACGGAATGTTATTTTGATTTAATAATTCTACTGCAGCAACTGTTCTCGGCATTTGCATTAAACTAATTATACCTTCTTGCATTCTTGCACCTCCTGAAGATGTAAATATTATGAAGGGGCATTTTTTTTCTAATGCTGTCTGTGCTCCTTTTACAATTGCACCACCAACCGCTCTCCCCATTGATCCACCCATAAAAGCAAAATTCATTAAACCACAAATTATATTTGATTGACCAATTCTTGTATTTAATAGAATAAATGCATCTTCTCTTTTTGTTTTTTTTCTATATTCTTTTAGTCTATCTTTATATTTTTTTTTATCTGAAAAATTTAATGGATCATCACTTATTTTATCTAACTCAATTTCTTGAGTTTTATCTTTAGAAAAAAGTAAATCAATTCTATCATCTGCTGACATACGAAAATGATGGTTACATGTATTACATACTCTTAAATTTTCTTTGAGATCTTTATGATGAATCATATTTCCACAGGAAGGGCAGTTTTGCCATAGATTTTCAGGAACATCTTTCCTCTTAACAAGAGCTGAAAGCTTTGGTTTTACAAAGTTTGTTAACCAATTCATTCGTTCATTCCTTCTTTTAAATCTTTCGTAAATGTTTTTATTTTGTTAATCATTTTATGTTTATCATTTAAGTTTTCTTTGATAATATTTACAATACTTGAGCCGACAACAACCCCATCTGTAAAAGGACTAATTTGCTCCACATCATTTCTATTTTTTATTCCAAAACCAGCAACAATAGGTAATTTTGTTGATGTTTTAATTGTGTTAATTGATTTTTTTAAGTCTTCTATATTCGCAGAATTTTGACCGGTTATACCGGTAACAGTTACATAGTACAAAAATCCAGATGCATTATTTAAAATAGTATTTAATCTTTTTTGATCAGTTGTAGGAGTAATCAGTCTTATAAGATCGATATTCTTTTCTTTAGATTTAGTGTAAAGCTCTGAGTCTTCCTCTGGTTGTAGGTCAACAATTATAAGACCATCAATTCCTGTTTTGGCACATTTGGTAGTAAAATTATCAATCCCCAAATTAAATATTGAATTGTAATAACCCATGAGAATGATTGGTATTTCATTATTAAATTTTCTTACAGCCATAACTATTTCAAAAATGTCATTAATTTTTGTACCATTAGCTAATGATCTAACACTAGACTCTTGAATAGTAGGACCATCAGCCATTGGGTCAGAAAAAGGCATTCCAATTTCAATTATATCTATCCCATTATCAATTATAGTTTTAAGTATTTCTAAACTTGTATTTAAATCTGGATCTCCACCAGTGGTAAAGGTAACTAATTTTTTACTCCTTGCTTCAAAGATTTTTTTTATTCTTTCTGACATTACAATTTAATATTTAATTCTTCAGCTATAGTAAAAATATCTTTATCACCTCTCCCACACATATTCATAACAACAATTTTATCTTTACTATATTTTTTTGCTATTTTTTTTAAAACTGCAAGGGCATGTGATGGCTCAAGTGCGGGTATAATGCCCTCTAAATTACAACAGTATTGAAATGCTTCTATTGCTTCCTTGTCAGTCGCAGACATATATTGAACTCTTTTTTGTTCAAATAAATAAGAGTGTTCAGGACCAATTCCAGGGTAATCTAATCCAGCTGATATAGAATGGGCTTCATCAATTTGACCGTCTTGAGATTGCAATAGATATGTTTTATTACCATGTAAAATCCCTGGTTTTCCACCACTTAAACTAGCAGCATGTTCTCCAGAATCTAAACCATGACCAGCCGCTTCTACTGCAATCATTTCTATCTGTTTGTCATCTAGAAATTCATGAAATAAACCTAAAGCATTAGAACCGCCACCAATGCACGCCATTAATAAGTCTGGTAATCTATTTTCTGCGTCTAATATTTGTTGTCTAACTTCTTCACCAATAACTGATTGAAAATCTCTTACCATTGCCGGATAAGGGTGAGGACCAGCTGCTGTGCCAATTATATAAAAAGTATCTTTTACATTTGTCACCCAATCACGAAGAGCTTCATTCATAGCGTCTTTTAATGACTTTGATCCAGTTTTAACGCTTCTTATCTCTGCTCCTAATAACTTCATTCTAAAAACATTTGGTGATTGTCGTTTTATATCTTTTTCTCCCATATATACTATGCAAGGTAAACCAAATAATGCACAAACAGTTGCTGTTGCTACACCATGTTGCCCAGCTCCAGTTTCTGCAATTATCCTTTTTTTACCCATTCTTTTTGCCAGAAGGATTTGACCCATACAATTATTTATCTTATGTGCTCCTGTGTGATTTAATTCATCTCTTTTAAAATAAATTTTAGGTCCACCAAGATCTTCAGTAATTCTCTCAGCAAAAAAAAGTGGACTTGGTCTGCCCACATAGGTTTTCATATAATGGTTTAATTCTTTTTTAAAATTTTTATCACTTTTAATTTTAATGTATTCTTTTTCAACTTCTATTATAAGTGGCATTAGAGTCTCAGATACATATCTTCCACCAAAAGATCCAAAATAACCTTTTTCATTAGGAAGTTGTTTATAGGAGTTTTTAATTGTCATAAAATTTTTTAAATAGACTATTTATCTTAGTATTACTTTTTATACCAGGTGACTCTTCTACACCTGATGAAAGATCAATTCCATTAGGATTTAGTATATTTCCTATATTTTTTATGTTTGTTTCGTTAATCCCTCCAGAAATAAACCAAGGCAACTCAATCTTTTGTTCTTTTAATAAGCTCCAATCAAAAGATTTAGAATTGCCTCCAGGAAGCTCATTACTACTTGGTTTATAGTCAAATAACAAATAATCAATATTAATAAAATTCTTAATTTTATCTAAATCATCAGAATTTTTTAGAGAAATTTTTTTAATTATTTTTAAATCAAATTGTTTTTTTATTTCATTTATATAAGTTTGAGTCTCTTCTCCATGTAATTGAATATATTTTAAATTAAGTGATGAAATAATCTTTTTTAATTCATTTATTTCATGATTTACAAAAACACCTACTGGCTTAATTTTTAAATTTTTAGATATATATGTTAGGTTTTTTGATTCATCAAAAGTTATGTTTCTTGGACTTTTTTCATAAAAAATCATCCCAAAAAAATCAACATTATTTTCTTCACAGCAAATTAAAGACTCACTCTTTTTTAGTCCACAAATTTTAAAAATCACTTACTTTGTAAACTCTTGTTAATTTCTTTTAAGGTTTTAAGAGGATTTGTTGACTGAACGATCGGCCTGCCAATCACTAAATAATTTGCTCCTAAATTTATTGCCTCTTTAGGTGTAAGAATTCTTTTTTGGTCATTTTTTTTATTTTTTTCTAATCTTATACCTGGTACAACTAATATCATTTTGTTTCCAACTACTTTTCTGACAGTTTTAAGTTCAAGTGGACTGCACACAATACCATCAAGTTTATTATTTTTTGCATTTTGTGCAAACTTTTTAACTAACTGATTAATATTTTTATCATTATAGTATTTTTTAGTTTGTTGACTACTCAAGCTTGTAAGTATTGTAACTCCTAGAATTTTTGTTTTATTTTTTTTTATATTAGATGATACTTTTTGCATATCATCCCCACCACTAATATGAATTGTGGTAAAAAGGGGCTTTAATTTTATTAGAGCTTTTAGAGCTTTTTGAACTGTATTTGGTATATCATGTAATTTAAGGTCTAAGAATATTTTTGGAGAGAGGTTATAAATCTTTTTATATCCTTCAATTCCGTAATTATAAAAAAATTCTTTACCAATTTTAAATCCAAATGCTTCTGATTTAGTTTCTTTAACTATAGAAACTATTTGTTTAATATTTTTATTATCTAATGCTATTATTACTTTGTTAGTCATCCTTTGAACTAATGTTATTTAGTTTTTTGTGAAGTGTTTTTCCAATTTTAAAGTGAAGCTTATAAGTTTTATCTTTAAATAATAATTGATTATTTTTAGGGTTTCTAACCTGTTTCTCTTTATTTATTTTTTTTTTAAATGTTCCAAAACCACGAATTTCGATTGCATTACCATCATTTAAACTCGAGGTAATTTTTTTAAAAAATATTTTTAATATTAATTCGATATCATAGTTGCTTAGGTTAGAGTTTTTTATCTGAAGTTTTTCAATAATTTCAGATTTTAACATCAAATTATTTTTTTTTATTTAAAACAGAGCCTAGAATATCTCCAAGAGAAGCCCCGGAGTCGCTTGATCCATATTTAGATAATGCTTCTTTTTCGTCAATTATTTCAACCTCTTTTATTGATAAGTTAATAGATCTACTTTTCTGATCTATAGAAATTATAATTGAGTCAACTTGTTCGCCTTCAGCAAATCTATCAGTTTTTTGCTCTAATTTATCTCGAGAAAGATTTATTTTTTTTATGACCCCAAAAACTTGATCATTTAATTTTACTTTTAAGAACTTTTCATCGAGCTCAACAATTTTACCAGTAACTTTAGATTTTAGAGGATTTAATTCAATAAAGTTTTGTATTGGATCATTGTTTAGTTGTTTGATACCTAAAGAAATTCTCTCTTTTTCAATATTAATTTCTAATATTTTTACTTGAACCTTGTCACCTTTCTTGTACCCCTCTAGAATTTTTTGGCACTCTTTTTCATCCCAGTCTAGATCTGATACATGAACCATGCCATCAATTTCTTCGTGAACCTTTACAAAAATCCCAAAGTCTACGATATTAACAACTTCGGTTTCAAAGTTATCATTTACATTAAATTGATCTGTTAGTTTAGACCATGGATTTTCTTTCGTTTGTTTTATACTACATATTAATTTTCTTTTTTCTTCATCTACATCAGTTATCTTAACACTTACTAAATCACCAATATTAAATAGTTTTGATGGATGTGGTGGTTTTTTTAACCAGCTAAGTTCATTTATTGAGACAGTGCCGTCATATTTTTCATTAATAAGTATATTTAATGAAGTATCATTAATTGAATTAATTTTAGCATTTACAATGTTATCTACGGAGACATTTTCTTCTAAATTATCCCAAGGGTTTTCTTGAAGCTGTTTAATTCCAAGGCTTAGTCTTGATAATTCTTCATCAAATTTTAAGACTTTAACTTTTACATCTTGACCTAAAGTTAATATGTCAGAGGGATTGTTGATTTTTGTCCAAGATATATCTGTAATATGAACCAATCCATCTAAACCACCTAAATCAATAAATGCACCGTAATCGGTTAGATTTTTTACTTTACCTTCAATTATTGAACCCTCATTAATAGAATTCAAAAGTTCTTTTCTTTGTTCTTTCAATTCTACTTCAGAAATTGCCTTTCTAGATACAACAATATTTCCTCTAAATTTGTCCATTTTTAAAATCATAAGATCAAGAGGTTTATTTAAAAGTTCTTTAGTATCTTTAATGATTTGTCTTGTATCAATCTGACTTCCGGGTAAAAAAGCAACTACACCATTTAGGTCTACGCTCATACCACCTTTGACTCTATTGAAAGGCGTTCCAGTAACAACTTTATTGTTCTCGAATGAATCCTGCAGAGTGTTCCATGCTTTTTGTTTAACAGCTTTTTCTCTTGATAGCACAGTTTCTCCATTTGAATTATCGATACTTTCAATATAAACTTCAAATGTATCACCGACAGTAATTTCTGGTTTTTGACCAGGTCTTGTAAATTCAGATAATGGAATCCTTCCTTCACTTTTTAGTCCAACATCAATAGTGACAATATCATTTTCGAAGGAAATAACATTTCCATTTACGATCATTTTTTCACGTATAGATTTATTTTCAAGAGACTTTCTAATAAGTGCTTCATAGTCAGAGTTAGTTATTTTTTTCTGTTCAGTTTTTTCCATTATGTAATTTGTCCAATCAAATGATTTATTTTAATCAAAGTTTTGTTAAATGATTTAGAGTTATCTATAATATGCGCACCTTTTGGAACTACTAAAGGTGAGTTTAATCTAATTATATCTTGTTTATCTCTCAATTTAATTTCCTTTAAAATTTTGGCGTATATAGACTTTTCACCCAAATCAATCAACTGTTTATGTCTTCTTTTAGCTCTCACATTAGGGTTTACATCTATAAATAGCTTCAGATCTGCATTTTTAAAAACAACAGAACCAATATCTCTACCATCTATAACAAACCCTTTTTTATTAGTTTTTTGTTCTGTAAGTAATATCTGCTGTTTATTGACATGATTTCTAACAAAATTCATTTTTGCAATAATTGATGATGCTCTCCCAATATGTTCATTTCTTAAATTATTATTATCCCTTAAAGAAAAATTATTATTTTTAATTAGTATTTGTTTTACTTGATTACTTTTTTTTAAATCAGTTTTTTTGTCAATCAATAATTTTGCTATCTTTCTGTACAAAAGACCTGAGTCAATGTGAATGAAATTATATTCTTTTGCAACATATTTTGCAATACGGCCTTTCCCAGATGCAGCAGGTCCATCGATAGTAATAATAATTTTTTTCAATATAATTTACCACCAGCTTTATTAAATTGATTTTTAAAAGTTGGAAAACTTGTATTAATAGACTCTGACTCATTAATATGGAGTTTTCCAATTTTTGATCCTAATATAGCAAAAGACATTGCTATTCGATGATCATAATCTGTTCTTATTTCAGGATTTATTATTTCTGTATTTTTAGTTGGGTTAATAAAAATGTTATTATCTTTTATTTCACTGTAACAACCACATGTATTAAGATTGAGGTGTATTAATTCAAGCCTGTCACTTTCTTTTATTCTCAATTCATCCAATCCTTTAAATTGACTTGGAGAATTTGCTTGTGATGCAGCAACAGATAGAATTGGGAATTCATCTATCATTAATTTTGCCATTTCTTTATCCAATTCACATCCATTAAGCTCAGAAGATTTGACATTAATGTCGGCAACAATTTCTCCAGCTCTTGTTCTTTTATTTAAAATTTTAATATTTGCACCCATTTTTTTTAAGGCAATTAACAAACCATTTCTAGTCGGATTAATATTAATATTTTCTAGAGTTATATCTGAGTTTTTGTTAATTAATGCAGCAACTATAAAAAATGCACTACTAGATAAGTCAGCAGGGACATCAATATTTTTAGGAGTAAGGTCTTTTTTCCCATTAATGATAATTTTAGATGAATTATCAAATTTTTTTGTTTGAATATCTGCCCCAAATGTTTCGAGCATTATTTCAGTATGATTTCTTGTTATATGGTGTTCATTAATGCAGCTAGTTCCTTCTGTATTTAATGCTGCTAGTATTAATCCTGATTTTATTTGAGCTGAAGGGATTTCGATTTGAATTTGGCAATTTTTTAGAGACTTACCATGTATATGCAATGGTAATTTTCCATCATGTGTTTTTATTTCAGCACCCATTTCAGATAAAGGATTGGTAATTCTTTTCATTGGTCTGGATGATAGGGATTTATCTCCAGTTAATACTGTATCAAAATTTTGTGAAGCTAATAAACCAGTTAACAATCTCGCGCTTGTTCCAGAATTACCAAGATAAAGTTCTTTATTTGGCATTTTTAGAGATTCTAAACCTTTTCCATTGATAATTATTTTCTTATTTTCTTCTTTTATTTCAACTCCCATTTCTTTAAATGCATTCATGGTGTTAAGAACATCATCTGATTTTAAAATGTTTGAAACTTCACAAATCCCTCTTGAAATTGAGGGAATAATTATTGATCTGTGAGAAATTGATTTATCTCCTGGGACCGTAACGATTCCATTAATTCCAGTATTTGTTTGTTCACTAAACATAGTTAAATTGAAAAGTCGCTACCAAGATAAAATTTCTTTATCCTATCATCAGATATTGCCTCACTCGGGTTTCCGCTAAAATATATCATTCCTTCGTTTACAATATATACTCTATCTACAATTTTAAGTGTCTCCCTTACATTATGATCAGTAATCAAAACACCTATATTTTTCTGTTTTAATTTTTTTATAATTATTTTTATTTCTTCAATTGAAACTGGATCAATACCAGTTAAGGGTTCATCAAGAAGAAGATATTTAGGTCGTGATGCTAATGTTCTTGCGATTTCTAATCGGCGTCTTTCACCCCCTGAGAGGACTATTGATTTTGATTTTCTAACATGGTTAATATCAAACTCGTTGAGAAGACTCTGTAATATAATGTCATGTTTATTTTTATCTTTTTCTACAATCTCAATTATTGAAAGCAAGTTATCTTCAACATTCATTCCTCTAAAAATTGATGGTTCTTGGGGTAAATAACTTATTCCTTGAAGTCCTCTTGAATAAATAGGCATTTTAGAAATTTCAATTTTATCTAATAATATAGAACCTGTGTCTGATTTTACTAATCCGACTATCATATAAAATGTTGTAGTTTTACCTGCCCCATTTGGTCCAAGCAGGCCCACTATCTCTCCTCTATTAATTAAGATGCTTATATCTCTTACAACTTTTTTATTACCGTATGATTTAGAAATTTTGTTTATTCTTAACCCGTCATCTAGAAGTTGAAATTTATTCATTTGTTTTTTTAATTGTAACCTTTACTTTTGAAGTATTGTCAGATTTTACTTTATATGAATTTTTAACAGTATCAAAATAACCATAATCACCAGTAATGATTTCTTGACCTTTAACAATTTTTACTTTTGAAAATAATTCAATAATATTTGTTTGATCATCATATATAGCTTTTTGTGAATACATTTGAAGCTGTGCAGTGTTAATATTTAATAAATTATCATCTTCAACATTAAGTTTATTTATTTGTTTTTCACCATTAAGTTCCGAAAAAGATCCACTTATGTATTCACCATAAATATTCAAATCATCATTTTGTAGATTAGAATTATCACCAATTAATTCAAAGGTCTGCAGTGAATTATTAACTTTTATCGAACCATCTGTATTCATTCTTGTCTTTTGAAGATTTAAATAAGAATTCTTTCCTCGAACAATTATTTCTTCTGATTTTATATTAATATCAATTTCATCCCCTTTTCCAGTAATACCATATTTTATTGCATTTAAATTTGAAGTACCTTCTGTCTCAAGTAAAGTAATATCATATAAGTCAGTATCAAAATTTGCCTTTATTATATCTGCAGATATTTCAAAATCATCTGAAGTAATTTTTACATTTTTTTTTAACAAATAATATTTTTCGTTTTGAAATACTTCTATCCCATCATCAGTAGTTATCTCTGTTTCGCCTATACCCCTTGATATTACGAAATTTGAATATAAAACTACAATACTTGATAAAATTATTAATTTAATAATATTCATTTAAAAATTAGAATTGTTTGTCCTTTAAAATTTATTATATTACCATTTTCTGTTATATCAAAGCCTGCTGATATAATAGATGTATTTTTAGATAAAAACTTTGATTTATTTTCACTTGTCGCTATTAAATTTTTTCTATCAAAAATAACATTATCTGATTCCAATTGAAATTCTTTAGATTTAAATTTAACATTATTTTCTAAAAGAATTTTTTCTTCACTAATAAAATTTCCATTTTTTGCCGTAATAAATATTTGACTTTTTTTCCCACTGATTGAAAATTTTGGTCTAACAATATCAGATTTATTAGCTGTTATATCAACTACTTTTAGAATTGGTTTTCCATTATTAATAAAATTGAAAGTAAAAAAAATAAAAATTAAAATAATTAGAAAGATTATAAAAATGAACAATTTTGATTTATTTATTTTGAGTAGAAAATTCAATTTAACTACTCAACCTTAATAAGTCATGAATATGAATAATACCTATAGGTTTGCTTTTTTCACATATAAATAAACTAGTAATTTTTTTGTTATTCATAATATTTAAAACCTCTCCAACAAGCATGTCTTTACCCCCAGATGTAGGTTTTGTGGTCATAAGGTCAGCCGCTTTAAGATTAAAAAGATTATCATTCATATTTCTTCTCAAGTCACCATCTGTGATAATTCCAATTAATTTTTTTTTATTATTTATTACACCAACACAACCAAAACTTTTTTTTGTCATTGTTATTAATGTTTTAGTCATTTTATCACTTTCTTTGGCTAATGGTAGTGTGGCACCTACATGCATAATTTCGTGAACTTTTTGCAAATCTTTTCCTAAGTTACCTCCTGGGTGAAAATTTTTGAACTGACTACTTTTAAAACCTTTAAGTTCTAATAGTGCCATAGCAATGCAGTCACCTATTACCAATTGTAAAGTTGTTGAGCTTGTAGGCGCAAGATTATGTGGGCATGCCTCAATTGGTTTTTTATATACTATACCTATTGTTGAATTTTTATATAATGTACTTTTTGAATTACTTGAAATACTCACCATAGGAATATCAAAGCGTTTTGAATAACTAATAATATTTTTTAATTCTGAAGTTTCACCAGAATTAGAGATTGCTAAAATACAGTCATTTTTTTTAATTCCTCCAAGATCACCATGACTGGCCTCTGTTGCATGAATTAAATAGGATGGAGTTCCAGTTGAAGCTAGCGTAGCTGAAATTTTATTACCAATATGAGCACTTTTTCCAACCCCAGTAACTATTACTCGTCCTCTAATTTTACTAAGAAGAATAACAGTTTTATAAAAATTATTGTTAAAAGTTTTTGATAAAATTTTTAATTCTTTTATCTCCGTACTTAGAGTTTTTTTTGCTCTATTAATTATACTGGATTTATTCATTTAATGTTTAAATATATCTATATCATGCCAGCCATATAAATCGAGATCTGTACGATAACTTATAAATTCAAAACAAGCTTTAGCAATTTTTGTTCTATTTTCTCTAAGCAACATAATATCTAATTTTTTTTTAATTTTATGAAGATGTAGTACATCAGTAGCAGCATATTTTTTTTGATCTTTTGATAGGTTGCCCCCCCAATCAGATGACTGCTCTAATTTAGAAATTGTTTTATTTAATAGCTCTCTGCAAAGGTCTTTATAACCATGTTTATCAGTGTAGGTTCTGACAAGTTTTGACGCAATTTTTGTACAATAAATATTATTAATATCTATTTTGTAAGTGTGTTTTAAAATTGCTATGTCAAATCGTGCATAATGAAAAATTTTATTAATTTTGTTATTTTTAAGAAGTTTTATGAGATTTTTTGGTTTTCTTCTTAAATCTAAAATTTTTACTAAATGACAAGTTCCATCACCTGAGGATAGTTGCACTAAACATAATTTGTCTCTATCAGGATTTAATCCCATAGTTTCAGTATCAATTGCAATAATATCACCTAGATTTAAATCTTCAGGCAAATCATTTTCGTAGTATTTAATTTTCATTTACAATTTATTTATTCTTTATTTCAAATAATTATCTTGTTATAGCATCAATCTCTTTAAAAATCATGAAATCAATAATAATATTTGGTGGGTCAGGTTATGTTGGAAAAAACTTAATAAGGTCCTTAGTAAAAAAAGGTTATAAAATTATTGTTCCTTATCAAAGGCAAATTAATGAAGCTAATTTAAGACTTTTAGGGGAAGTTGGTCAAATAGTACCTTTTCACTTTACCTCATTAAAAAATCCTAAACTTTTATCTATCCTAAATAATACCGACATATGTATTAACTTAAAAACTACATGGGAGTCTAAAGAGGCATATTTAGAAAAATCAATTTATAAATTTAATGCAGAATTAATTGAGATTATTAATAAATCGTCTGCAATTAAAAAATTCATTTTTTTCTCAGGTTTAGGAACGGAAAAACGATCAACTTTACGCAATGAAATAATTTCAAAAACTGAAGAGTTAATTACTAAAGAATTAAATAATTCAATTATTATTAGACCTAGTGTGATTTTAGGAAATGGAGACCAGTTTCTATCAAATCTTTTGCCAATTTTTAAAATGTCTTTTTTTATCCCTCTCTTTGGAGATGGAGGTAGAAAGTTTCAACCTGTTTCAATAGAGGATATTGTTAAGTTTTTATCAAACTTAATTGACCTTCCAAATGTAGATGAAAGATTGTTTGAGCTTGGAGGCCCTGATGTTTTTACCTACAAAGAATTTTATACTTTAATTGCAGAACTAATGAGTAAAAAAAGAGTATTTGTGTCAGTTCCTATGCCAATCATTAAACCAATTGTTGGAATAGGAGAAAAAACTCCATTTTTTCCCTTAAATTTAGAACAATTATCCCTGTTTGATTCTGATAATATTTTAAATAATGATAAAAAAGGCTTTGATTATGTTAAAATGTTGCCTAGAAAAGTAATTTCAGCAGTTAAAAAATCCATATAAATACTTAATTCTTCCACAAATAGTACCACAGTTGTACTAATTAATTGTTTTTTATATTTATTTTCGATTATATATTGTTTATTCCCTTAATTTTTAAAAATAAAGTAACAGAAATGTACAAATGTTAAAATTTACTTCAATTGATAAAGAAAACCCAAGTAAGGTTGATTCTAACGTCAGATCTAAAAATTTTGATGAAATCTATGCTAATTTTGCAAAACAAAAAGCTGAAGAACAGGCATCACGATGTTCGCAGTGTGGAGTCCCTTTTTGCCAAGTACATTGTCCACTTCATAATAATATTCCGGACTGGTTAAAGTTAACTGCAGAAAATAGGTTAGAAGAAGCTTATCAATTATCAAGCTCGACTAATAATATGCCTGAGATTTGTGGAAGGATATGTCCGCAAGATAGGTTGTGTGAAGGAAACTGTGTCATTGAGCAATCAGGACATGGAACTGTGACGATTGGATCAATAGAAAAATATATAACTGATACTGCTTGGGATAAGGGGTGGGTAAAAACTATTCAGCCTAGTGCTCAAAGAAAAGAAACTATCGGAATTATTGGAGCAGGGCCAGCAGGACTTGCAGCAGCTGAAGAATTAAAAAAACTAGGTTATCAAATTACAATCTATGATCGTTATGATAGAGCAGGAGGTCTTCTCATTTATGGCATTCCTAATTTTAAATTGGAAAAAGAGATCGTTCAAAGAAGAACAAAATTATTAGAAGATAGTGGTATTGAATTTAAGTTAAATTTTAATGTTGGCAAAGATAAAACTTTTATTGAATTGAGGGAAGAGCATCATGCCATAGTTATTGCAACTGGTGTTTACAAATCAAGAGAAATAAATCTTAATGAAAACAACTTTTCTAATGTAATTTCTGCATTAAATTATCTTACTACTAGCAACAAAGTGGGGCTAAAGGATAAAATAGAAGATTTTGATAACGGCTTGCTTAATGCTAACAATAAAAATGTTGTAGTTGTTGGTGGTGGGGACACTGCAATGGATTGTGTACGAACAGCTGTTCGACAAGGCGCTAAAGATGTGAAGTGTCTTTACCGAAGAGATAAAAATAATATGCCAGGATCTCAAAGAGAGGTCGAAAACGCTATAGAAGAAGGTATTGATTTTAACTGGCTAACATTACCAATAAAATACCAAGGTAATGGTAAACTGGATCAAGTCAAAATCGCTAAAATGGAACTAGGATCTCCTGATGAAAGTGGCCGAAGAAAACCAGAGATAAAAAAAGATAGTGAAGAGATGCTTAAAGCAGATTTAGTTATTGAAGCTTTAGGTTTTGAGCCTGAAGATTTACCAACAATGTTTGATGAACCTCATTTAAAAGTAACAAAGTGGGGAACTATAAAGGTGGATTACAAAAACCTTATGACTTCTCTTGATGGCGTTTTTGCTGCCGGTGATATTGTAAGAGGTGCAAGCTTAGTTGTATGGGGAATTAAAGATGGAAGAGATGTAGCTAATCATATTCATAATTATCTGGGTAAAAATATTCAAGAAACCGATAGAGTTTTTAATGAATAATTTCAAAGATACATGGTATAAAAATAAAAGAATCCTTGAAGAAAATCATATTTATAATGAGCTAGATGAACATTCATCCTGTGGAGTTGGGCTTATTGTATCTTTAGACGGAAGTCCTAAACGAGCAATTGTTGAGATGGGAGTGCAAGCTCTAAGAGTTCTCTATCATAGGGGTGCTGTTGATGCAGATGGTAAAACGGGTGATGGAGCAGGTATTCAACTGAGCATTCCTAAAGATTTTTTTATCGATAAAATTAAACGCACAGGTCATGAGCATAACGGTCTACCATTTGCAGTAGGAATGATTTTTTTACCAAGAACTGATTTTGCTGCGCAAGAGAAATCACGTACAATTGTTGAATCAGAGATAATTAAAGAAGGGTTAAAAATTCATGGATGGCGTCACGTACCAATCGATTCTTCTATTATAGGAGATAAAGCAAAAGCAACAAGACCAGAAATCGAACAAATTTTAATTGGTAATGACAATTATGAAGATGAAAAAGAATTCGATAATCTACTTTTTATAATTCGCAAACGAATTGAAAAACAAATCCGAGCAAATAACATTAATGATTTTTATATCTGCTCACTTTCATGTCAATCTATTGTCTATAAAGGTATGTTTTTGGCAGAACAATTATCTAACTTTTATCCTGATATAAAAAATAAAAATTTTGTTTCAAAATACGCAGTCTATCATCAACGCTATTCAACAAATACATTTCCTACTTGGTCTCTTGCCCAACCGTTCCGCGTGATTGCTCATAATGGAGAAATAAATACATTAAAAGGTAATAAAAATTGGATGGCTGCTCATGAGCCACGATTAGAACATCAAAATTTTGGTAACTCAATTGAAGATCTCAAACCCATCATAGATGCAGATGCATCTGACTCTGCTGCATTAGACTCCACCATAGAACTTCTCGTAAAATCAAATAAGTCATTACCTATGGCAAAAATACTAACGATACCTGAAGCGTGGTCACATCGCAGAGACTTTTCTCAAAAACTTAAAAACTTATATGCTTATGCTACAGCTGTAATGGAAGCATGGGATGGTCCTGCAGCAATTTGCGGCGCGCATGATGATTGGGCAATCGCAGGGATGGATAGGAACGGTCTTCGACCAATACGCTATACATTAACAGCGGATTATTTAATTGCAGGATCAGAGACAGGAATGGTTGTATTGCCAGAGGATGAAATTGTTGAAAAAGGTCGAGTTGGACCAGGACAAATGATTGCTATTAATTTTAAAGAAAAGAAATTTTACTCTGACTTAGAAATTAAAAAATATTTATCTGAAACAAAACCTTTTGGAAACTGGACTAAAAACATTACACATATTGATAAGCTAGTTAAATCAGTTGATGAAGAACTAAGAGAAATTGATGGTCATGACTTAAGGCAGCGAATGTCGTCCTTTGATTGGTCGATGGAAGATATGGAACTTATACTTCATCCGATGATTATGGAACAAAAAGAAGCTACAGGTTCAATGGGTGATGATTCTCCACTCGCAGTTCTTTCAAAAAAATACAGAGGACTCCATCATTACTTTAGACAAAATTTTAGTCAAGTAACTAATCCCCCTGTTGACTCTTTGCGAGAAAGAGTAGTGATGTCTCTTCGAACCAGAATTGGAAATCTCAGCAACATACTAGATGAAGATGAAAAACAGTGTGATCATTTACAATTAGATTCTCCAGTTTTATCAATCAATCAATTTAAGACCATGAGGCAGTACATGAAAGATGCTGTGAAAATTCTTGATACAACAATGGATATAACTGATCTAAATAACAGTTTTGAAAAAGCATTACTAGATCTTAATCGTCAAGCTGAGGAAGCTGTTAGAGAAGGATATGTTCATATTATTTTAAGTGATAAAAATTTATCCAAAAATAATATTGCACTACCAATGATTTTGGCAACAAGTTCAGTACACTCTCATCTTATTAGAAAAAGTTTAAGAACATACATTTCATTAAATATTCAATCTGCAGAATGCTTAGATGTTCATTATTTTGCAGTATTAATTGGTGTTGGTGCGACGAGTATAAATGCTTATGTTGCTCAGCAAGCAATAGCAGAACGTCACAAAAAAGGACTATTCGGATCCCTATCATACGAGCAGTGCGTGGAGAGATATATTAAATCGATCAACAATGGTTTGCTTAAAACGATGAGCAAGATGGGCATCTCTGTTATTAATTCCTACCGAGGAGGATGTAACTTTGAAGCAATTGGATTGAGTCGTAATTTAATGAGTCAATTTTTTCCTTCCATGAGTTCAAAAATATCAGGCATTGGTATTTCAGGAATTGAAAAGCGATCCCTTGCAGTACATGCAAAAGCTTTTGATGATCAAGTTACTACATTATCCGTAGGAGGTTTTTATCGATATAGATTTGGTGGAGAACAACATGCGTTTGAAGCAAAATCAATTCATATGCTTCAATCTGCAGTTGGTAATAAAAATTATTCGTTTTTTAAAAAGTATTCAGAAATGATTGATGGTATGTCACCAATAAATATTAGAGATTTACTCAGTTTCAAAACGGATAATAAAAAATTGAATATAAGTGAGATTGATTCTGCCCAAGAAATTAGAAAACGATTAGTAGCTCCTGGAATATCTCTTGGTGCACTAAGTCCTGAAGCACATGAAACTTTATCTATAGCCATGAATAGAATTGGTGCAAAATCAGATTCTGGTGAGGGTGGTGAAGATGCAAGCCGTTTTAAGTTAAGGCCAAATGGAGATAATCCATCGTCAAGAATAAAACAAATTGCTAGCGGAAGATTTGGTGTAACAGCTGAGTATCTTAATAACTGCGATGAAATTGAAATTAAAGTCGCTCAAGGAGCAAAGCCAGGTGAAGGAGGGCAATTACCTGGTGGTAAAGTAACGGAATTAATTGCAAAGTTAAGACACTCCACAAAGGGTGTGACTCTTATTAGTCCTCCGCCGCATCATGATATTTATTCCATCGAAGATCTTGCTCAATTAATTTATGATTTAAAACAAATTAATCCAAGAGCTAAAGTTTGTGTAAAACTAGTTGCTCAATCAGGTATTGGAACAGTGGCTGCAGGCGTTGCAAAAGCAAAAGCAGATGCAATTTTAATATCTGGTCATAATGGCGGGACTGGTGCAAGTCCTCAAACAAGCATTAAATATGCAGGACTTCCGTGGGAGTTGGGATTAAGTGAAGTACATCAAGTTTTATCATTAAATAATCTTCGTGATAAAGTAATTCTCCGAACAGATGGTGGATTAAAAACAGGTAAGGATGTTGTGATTGCAGCGATGCTGGGTGCAGAAGAATACGGTATCGGGACTGCAAGTCTAGTTGCGATGGGATGTATTATGGTCAGACAATGCCACTCTAATACTTGTCCAGTTGGTGTTTGCTCCCAAGATGAAAAACTTCGAGAAAAATTTACTGGAACTCCTGATAAAGTGATTAATCTCTTTACTTATATTGCTGAAGAAGTTCGTGAAATTTTAGCAGAACTTGGTTTTAAAACACTTGATGAAATTGTTGGACGTGCAGATTTATTACATCAGGTTAGCAGAGGAAGTGCTGACCTAGATGATTTAGATTTAAATCCAATCATTCAAACAATTGACTCATCCGTTGGTGAGTACAATAATAAAAAAGATAACATTACAAAAGTAGCTGACAGTTTAGATCTAAAAATGATTGATGATCTTACCCCTTTGTTTACTTCGCGTCAAAAAACGCAGTTAAGTTATAATGTAAAAAATACAGACAGAGCTCTTGGTACAAGACTTGCATCAGAGATTACAACTAAAATTGGGATGAATGTTTTAGAAGAAGATCAAATTATTATTAATCTGAATGGTTCTGCTGGTCAGTCCTTTGGAGCTTTTAGTGTTAAAGGAACAACACTAAAAATATCAGGCGACGCTAATGACTACGTAGCTAAAGGTTTATCGGGTGGTAAATTAATTATTACTCCTCCAGAAATCTCTTCTCTCAAATCAAATAAAAATGTCATTATCGGTAATACATGCCTTTACGGTGCAACCAAAGGAACACTCTACGCAGCAGGTAAAGTAGGAGATAGATTTGCTGTAAGAAATTCTGGAGCTAATGCGGTGATTGAAGGATGTGGAGATAATGGTTGTGAGTACATGACAGGTGGAAGTGTTGTTATCTTAGGAGAAGTTGGCAATAACTTCGGTGCAGGAATGACAGGCGGAATGGCTTTTGCTTATGATAAGGAAGGAACACTTCCTCTTCGCATTAATTTGGATGATGTATTCTATCAGCAACAAATGACTCCGTATTGGGAAGGTGTTCTCTATGATAAAATTCAACACTATTTTATAGAAACTAATTCTCAACACGCAAAAGAGATTTTAGATAATTGGGATCGTAATAAATATTTATTCTGGCAAATCATTCCAAAAGAAATGATTAATAAATTCGAACAACCTGTATTAGTTGAGACTACTAAAACTGCTTAAATAATATATTAAATAAATTAAATGTGCGGTATTGTTGGAATTACAAGCACAGATGATAGTGTCTCTGATACCTTATCTGGCTTACAAGCTTTGGAATATAGAGGATACGATTCAGCTGGTATTGCATCAATCATTGATAATAATATACATTACCAAAAGAGTATTGGTAAAATCTCTAATTTAATTCATCAATTAAAAAATAATAAATTTCAAGGAAAAACAACAATTGCTCATACGCGATGGGCAACCCATGGAAAACCACATCTTTTAAATGCTCACCCCTTTGTAAAAGCAAATTGTGCTTTAGTGCATAATGGAATTATAGAAAATTATGACGAACTTATACATTCCTTTTCGTTAGATAGAAAAAATCTAGAATCTGAAACAGATACTGAAGTGGTGGCTGAGCTGTATTCAAAATTATTAATTAAATATACCCCCATTGAGGCTTTAATGAATTTATTTGATAAAATTGAAGGAACATTTGCATTGGCATTTTTAGTTAAAGGATCTAATTCAATTTACGCAGCGCGAAAAGGTAGCCCACTTGTTTTAGGGTTTTCAAATAACTCTAAAGCATTGAGTTCTGATTTATTAGGGTTGCCTGAGTCTGTTAATCAAACAATATTTTTAGAGGAAAATGATATTGTTGAAATCAATAACTCTTCTTTTTCAATATTTAACACTAGGGGGGAAGAAGTGGAACGTGAAATTCATTCACATTCGAGTCAAGCTGACTTTAATACTAAAGGTAATTTCAAACACTTTATGCAAAAAGAAATATACCATCAACCAATAAGTATTGAAGATACGGTATTAAACTATTGTGATAAAAAAAATGAAAAAGTTTTACTACCACGCTTTGACATAGACTTTAATGATGTTTCCCAATTACAGTTAGCTGCTTGTGGTACTGCATACCACGCATGTATGATTGCAAAATACTGGTTTGAAGAGATTGCTCAGTTGTATACATCAATAGATATAGGCTCTGAATATCGTTATCGAAAAGATTGCATAAAAAAAGGTGAGGTTGGTCTTGTGGTGTCTCAATCTGGTGAAACAATGGATACCTTTGAATGTTTGAAAAAATTTAAACAAAAAGAATTATATACTATCTCAATCATAAATGTGCTTAAAAGTAGTATTGCAAGAGAATCAGATTATATTCTTCCAACGATCGCAGGACCTGAAATTGGTGTTGCATCAACAAAAGCATTTACATCCCAATTAATTGTTCTGGCTTTACTAGCCTTATATATTCAACAACAAAAAAATATTTATGATGAAAAAGATAGATTAATGTTTCTATCATTATTTGATTTACCTAAACTTATTCAAAATGTTTTGGAGCAAAATTCGTCAATTGAAACTGTAGCAAAAACTTTGCAAGATACAAAAAGTATTTTTTATATAGGAAGAGGAACAATGTACCCTCTAGCTCTGGAAGGTGCTTTAAAATTAAAAGAGATAACCTATAAACATTGTGAAGGATACGCTGCTGGTGAATTAAAGCATGGGCCCCTTGCTCTAATTGATAAGGATATAGCGGTGATTGCCCTGGCTCCTTATAATAATAACTTCTCCAAACTTTTATCAAACATTCAAGAAATAAAAGCCAGGGAGGGTAAAATAATTTTAATTACTGATAATTTAGGCGCAAAAAAAGCTAAAAAATATTGTGAAGAAGTTATTATTTTACCTGAAACCAATAGCATAACTTCAGCCATCCTTTATTCTATACCAATTCAACTAATTGCTTATCACTTAGGATCAGCCCTTGGAACTGATATTGATCAACCACGTAATCTTGCAAAATCTGTTACTGTAGAATAATTAATTAAAAATTTTCTATAAAGTTTCATTCTAATCTTTATATTTTAATGTATCTGATGCAAGCTTAAACAAACTTGGGTCTATAAAATTATCTAAAGAAGAAGTTAAAGAAATGTTACCATTAGTTTTGTTTTTTTCTGTTACAGGTGTGTATTTAATTTCTTTTAACTCATTTGATATATATTTTATGGCAGTAGCAGCTTTACTTTCATTAGTTTTAAGAACATTAAATTATCCAATGTCTCCATTAATTTTAGGATTTATTTTAGGAGGAATGATTGAGAAAAACTTAAGAAGAGCTATGTTAATTAATGATGGGTCTATTTCATTTTTATGGGAAAGACCAATTAGTTTGTCTTTATTTATTATTATGATTCTAATAATTGTATTACAAATCTTTTAAGGAATTAGAAAAAAATCTTAGTCTATAAATATAAAATTTATTTTGTCTTTCTTATATAATCTATGGACTGTGTAATCATTGTTAAATCAGTTTCATTTGATAATCGGTGATCACTTTCTTTAAGATAAATAATATTAACATTTTTTCCTGTAACTTTTTTAGTATATTTCTTGAGACATCTTCTTTGACTACATTATCTTTTAAACCGTGAATAAGAACTAGTGGTTTTGAAAACCGAAATGGTTTTTTAAGAACTCTATTTTTTTCCGCTTCGATAAAAAATTTTTTAGTTAAATAATAACTAAAACCATAGGACGTATATTTAGTGATACCTTTTGTAGTAATTTCTTTTTTATTTTTTTTATTTAAGGTTTTATATAAATTTTTTCCAAAATCTGGAGCAGCGGCTAACCCAATCATTCCTTTTATTCTTTGTGGTCGTGCTTTTGCTGCCAACATCATTAACCAACCACCCATACTGCTACCTATGAGAATTTGTGGCCCTCTAGCAACATTATCGATGATATCTAATAAGTCCTTTCTCCAATCTGAGATGGTAAAATCTTCAAATTTCCCATCTGATTTACCGTGTCCTCTACAGTCAAAACGGATAAAATTTATTTTATTTTTCCTTGCATATCTCTCAACTGTAAGCGCCTTAGTGCCATTCATATCCGAATTTAAGCCATGAATGAAAATGATTCCTAGCTCTCTTCCTTTTAAGGATTTATATGCAATTTTATGGTTTTGTTTGTTCTTATAAAAAGACATATTATAGAATACAAATATTAACTTAAAATGTCATCATTTAATCTTGTTCAAATTGTTCCTTCTTTAGACTCTGGTGGTGTGGAAAGAGGTACCGTTGATGTGGCTAATTTTTTAGCTGAAAAAAAAATACAGAATTTTATTATTACTTCTGGTGGCAAAATGATCAAGGAGCTCGATAAAAATTTTACCCATGTTCATCAATTACCAGTAGATAGTAAAAACTTTTTTTCTTATCCTTTGATAGCAAGAAAAATTAATCAATTTATTAAAACCAATAATATAAATATAGTTCATGTACGCTCCAGAGCCCCTGCCTGGATGATTAATTTAATGGGAAAAAATAATATCAAAACCATTGCAACATTTCATAATGTCTATGGAGGAAACTTATATTTAAAAAAAATCTATAATAAAGGTTTATCCAAAATGGATCATCTCGTTGCAATCTCTGAGTATGTAAAAGAAACAATTGTAAAAAAATATAATCTTCCCCCAAATAACATCTCAGTCATTAACAGAGGTATTGATACAGAATATTTTAATCAACCACTTGATGCTGGGATAATAGATAATACTATAAAGGAGAATCAATTTGATACTGCAAAAAAAATTATTTTATTTCCTGCAAGAATTACTAGTTGGAAAGGACAATTAGAATTTATAGATGTAATAAAAAAAATGGATACTCAAAATATATTGATACTATTTGCTGGAGATATAAAAAATGAAAGCTATACAAAACTAGTTCGAGATAAGATTAAACATAATAATCTTGATGGAATTTTCAAAATTTTAGGAAGTGTCAACCAAGATGAAATGCGATGTTTATATCATTTAGCAGATCTTTCTGTCTCCTTTCCACTGCGAGCGGAAGGATTTGGAAGAACAGTAAGTGAGTCATTATACTCGAAGACGCCTGTATTGGCTTTTGATTATGGTGGAGTGAAAAATCAATTGGCAAATTTAAATGATATGTTCAAAGTTAAACCTCAAGATTATCAAGTTTTGCCTGCAAAAATAGAGAAGTTATTAAGTCTATCTGAAGATCAAAAAAAAGAAGCATTAGAAGGTGCGCAACTGGTTATCGAAAACAATTTTTCAAAAATAAATATGGTTAATCAATATCTGAAATTATATGAGTCTGCTAAGTCCTAATAAAATATTACTTATAAAACACGGCTCTCTCGGAGATATTGTGTTTGCACTAGAGCCAATTTTATCAATTAAGAAAAAATTTAATAACTCTGTGATTGATTTGGTAACAGAAGAAAAATTTATTCCCTTTTTTAAAAAAACAAAAATGTTTGATCAATACTTGGTTGATAATAGAGCGGGATTATTTTCAACTTTTGCTCTTATTCGTAAAATAATTAATGGCAAATATGATTTAATTATTGATCTTCAAAATTCGAAGAGAACAAATTTTTATAATTTTTTTACCAAAATTTTTTCTAGGTCACGTATTAATGGATCTAGAAGTTTTGTTCATGATCGATATGTTATTCCTGTTCAAGGAAAAGAAAGCCCGACACAGGGTTTATATAATCAGTTAAAGCTTTTAGGTATTAATAAAAGTGATCATGATTTTAGTTGGTTAGTATCTGATAAAGAAGACCAAAGTATTGAGCATAAAAATGTTGTCTTGATCATACCTGGCGTATCAAAATCTGGTCGTTCAAAACAATGGTCGTCTATTAAATATCAACAATTGTGTTCCTTCTTGGAGTCAAAAGGGTATTATATTTGTTTAGTTGGCACCAAACATGATGCCATGTCCTTTCAACCAATTCTTGATGGCTGCAAAAATATTATTAATTTAATTGATAAGTCTCCACCTGAGATAATTTATTCAGTTGCAACAAAAAGTAAGTTGATAATTTCAAATGATACTGGTCCTGGTCACATCGCTGCACTTAGTAAAGTTAATATTTTATGGCTAGCTCTTGATAATAGTGTAACAAAAGCAAATTTAAGTTTTCAACAAAATAACCATATGCTTCTTAAAAATAAAATGGAAGATTTGAGTGTTAATGAAGTTCAGGATTTTATTATAAAAAACAAACTGTTAGATAAAGTTGAATAGTTTTTGATTTAAATCTTTATCATTTGTCTCTAGAGCTAAGTATTCTTTATTCCAAGGGGCATATTCTTGCCTGATGCTATTTGGAGAATTATTAGCATCATAAATTACAGCAAGTTTACACTTTGTTAAGGAAGCAATATGAGTGCATCCACTCTCTGGTGTAATTACATAATCTGCTTGATTTATTAAACTTGTCCAATTTGCAAATTTAAAATTATTACATATTAAAATACTTTTTGAACTCTTTTGCATCTTGCTAGGATCTTCTACAGCATCAAAAGTCTCAAAAATTTTATTAAATTTATTTTTTGTTGTTTCATCTGTAGTTAAGTAGATTAATATATCTTTTTCATTTAATAATTTTATTAGATCATCAAAATTTTCTTCAGAATAGTAGCTGTTAACCCATTTTGAAGACAGATGAACAATACATACAGGCTTACTTTTGTTTAATGTAAATTCGTTGTTAAAGATAAATTTAGTTTGAGTTTTTCTGCTTATTGCAATGCCACTTTTTGATACCACATCCATCATCATATTTGTTTGGTGGATATCTTTATTTGCTTTTAATAATTCAAATCTATTAATTACAAATGACAGTGAATAAAATACTTTACTAAAAAATATTTGACCTAATTTACTAAGTACATTTGAGCTGTACCTTGACTTAAGAATTAGAGAAGATTTAAACTTACTTTTAGAAAAAAATCCCAAACATAATCCAAACCAGCCAGGGCTAAAAGTAAAATAATAATCATATTTTTCTGCACTAATGGACTTTGTTAAATTGTTAAATGAAGATGACAATTTTGATTTTTCAAATATTTTTTCAATCAAGTTAAATTGGTTACATATTTTTGAATTTTTTTGCGATGCAATTACATGAACAATAGCCTGAGGATTTTTCTCTTTAATCCCTTGAATAACAGGTAGCGTTAAGATCATATCCCCCATTCGATCAGTGCGCTCAATACAAATTTTCATTTAATTATTTAATCAACCATTTTTTAAAAACAGACCTTGAATTTAATCTCAATTTCATTATATCTTACAAAAATATGAAAAAAATATTCAATTCCTAATATGCTATTCATAAATAGCTTAATCCACTTAAAATAACAGTTTTGGCAGTAAATTACAGAGCAAAAAAGAATACTGGCCCTAGGACCAATGAGAAGATTACTGCTAGTGAGGTACGTGTAATTTCAAGTACAGGTAAGCAGTTAGGTATTATCAGTATTAGAGAAGCACTCAATCATGCAGAAGATGAAGGGTTTGATTTAGTTGAAGTTTCACCTGCAGCAAATCCCCCTGTATGCAAAATAATTGATTACGGTAAGTTAAAGTATAGAGAGCAAAAAAGTAAAAAAGAGGCTAAAAAGAAACAAAAAACCATTGAAGTTAAAGAAATTAAAATGCGTCCAGGAATTGATACACATGACTATAATGTAAAGGTTAAGGCTCTCTCTAAATTTATCAGTGGTGGCAACAAAGTCAAGGTATCAATGCGTTTCAGAGGCAGAGAAATGGAACATCAAAACCTAGGTTTTGATTTGTTAAAAAAATTAACCCAAGAAGTTGTTAAATATGCAAAGGTTGAAGTTGCGCCAAAATCTGAAGGTAAGCAAATTATGATGATTTTGGTGCCCCAGATAGCAAAATAGTTACTTACTCATTGATTCTTAAATAAATATCACTATAAGGCTTTGAAACTAGCTATGGCCTGCGGGGCAGCCTAGCGGTAAAAATAACAAGGAGTTTAGAATGCCCAAGCTTAAAACAAAAAGTAGTTTAAAAAAACGTTTCTCTAGAACTGGAACCGGAAAGATTAAGTTCAAGCCTGCTGGGAAAAGACATGGCATGAGCAAGAGATCAAATAAATTTATACGTAGCACAAAAAGATCGGCGATAATGTCACCAGGTGATGCAGCGCTCGTAGATCATATGCTACCATATAATAAGTAGGAGTTTAACAATGGCAAGAGTTTCAAGAGGCGTTACAGCAAGAGCAAGACATAAGAAGGTATTAAAAAGAGCCAAAGGTTACTACGGAAGACGAAAAAATGTATTTAGAGTAGCTGTTCAGGCAGTTGAGCGAGGAATGCAATATGCATATCGTGATAGAAGAAAAAGAAAAAGTGATTTTAGAGGTCTGTGGATCCAGAGAATTAATGCAGGTGTTAGATTGCACGGTATGACATATTCTCAGTTTATTTCAGGGCTTAAAAAATCATCTGTAGAAATTGATAGAAAAATTTTAGCAGAATTGGCAGTTAATCAACCAGATGCTTTTAAAGCTTTGGTGGAAAAAGCCCAATCAGCTAACTAGTATTTAATTTTTAATAATTTATACTAATCATATGTCTTTATCAGTTGATACTGTAGATATTAAAAAGAAGATCGACAATTGTAAAACTTTACAAGAACTAGAGGTTATACGTTTAGAGTATCTTGGTAAAAAAGGATTATTACCATCTGAAATGAAGTTTTTAAGTAAGTTGCCGATTGATCAAAAGAAAATTAAAGGGCAGGAATTAAATAAGTTAAAAACGTTTATTGAAGTTTCGATTAATAATCACAAAATTTTAATTGAAAATACAGAGCTAGAACAAAAACTAAAAAATGAGAGTATTGATGTTACGTTACCCCATACTGAAGAAGTAATAGGTAAAATTCACCCTATCTCACAAACAATCTTTAGCATTACTGAGATTTTTGGAAATTTAAACTATTCAGTTGAAGCAGGGCCAGATATTGAGAGTGATTTTAATAATTTTTCTGCATTAAATATACCCTATCATCATCCTGCGCGTGAGATGCAAGATACCTTTTACATAAATAATAGTAACGGGGAAGATAGTGTTTTAAGAACGCACACAAGTCCCGTTCAAGTTAGGACAATGTTGAACTCCAAACCTCCAATAAAAATTATTGTACCTGGAAGAACCTACCGAAGTGACTCTGATTCTACACATACGCCAATGTTTCATCAAGTAGAAGGACTGGTAGTAAATGAAGATGCTACAATGGCAGATTTAAAATCAACACTAATTTTATTTTTAAAAGAATTTTTTGAGATTGATAATTTAAAATACCGATTTAGACCAAGCTACTTTCCCTTCACTGAACCAAGTGCTGAAATGGATGTTGCTTATACAAAAAAAAATAACGTTCTAAAAATTGGTGAAGGAGATGATTGGTTAGAGATTTTAGGATGCGGAATGGTTAATCCAAAAGTTTTGGAAAACTGTAATATAGACTCTTCCGTTTACCAAGGTTTTGCTTTTGGAATGGGAATAGAGCGGCTCTCAATGTTGAAGTATGGAATAACAGATATGCGTGGTCTGTTTGACTTAAATATTAAGTGGTTAGATCATTATGGATTTTCTCCATTAGATTTAAAAACAAGATCGGAAATTTAAGCTGGTATGAAATTTACACTTAGTTGGTTAAAAGATCACTTAGATACGAATAAAGATCTTGATACAATCGTTGATACCTTAACTAATATAGGTCTTGAAATTGAAAGTGTTGAAGATAAATCAAAAGATTTTAATGACTTTACTGTTGCTGAAGTGCTTAAAGCTGAAAAACATCCTGATGCAGATAGACTCAAAGTTTGTACTGTAAAATCAATTGATGGAACATTTCAGGTGGTTTGTGGCGCACCTAATGCTCGAGAAGGAATGAAAGGTATTTTTGCACCTGAAAATAGTTTTATTCCTGGAACAGGAGTTAAATTAAAAAAATCTAAAATTAGAGGCGTAGAGTCATGCGGCATGCTTGTTTCAGAGCGAGAAATGGGAATATCTGACGAGCATGATGGTATAATTGAAGTTGACTCAAAATATTCATTAGGAGAAAAATTTATTGAAGTATTTAATCTAGATGATCCTGTTATCGAAATAAATATTACACCCAATAGAGGAGATTGTCTTTCTGTTAGAGGTGTTGCTAGAGACTTGGCAGCAGCAGGATTAGGAGAATTAAAAGAAAATACTTTAATTAAAAATATTGAAGGTACTTTTGATAGTCCTGTTCAATGGGAAAAAGATTTTATTGGTGATGAGGAATATATTTGTCCTGGTGTAGCAGGAAGGTATTTTAAAAATGTTACAAATAAAGAAAGTCCAACTTGGTTACAGCAACGATTGAAAGCAATTGGTCTAAGACCAATTTCTGCTCTTGTTGATATCACCAATTATATCACTTATGACTTAGGAAGACCTTTGCATGTTTATGACGCTGATAAGATCAATGGTAATTTAAAAATGCGGTATGCAAAAGAAAATGAACATTGTTTAACTCTTGATGAAGAAAATAGAGAATGCATATCAGATATGATTGTCATTTCTGATAATAAAAAACTCCATGGTATTGGAGGTATCATGGGAGGACTTGATAGTGGTTGTAGTCTGGATACGAAGAATGTTTTTCTTGAAACAGCTTTATTTGATCCAATTTCAGTTACTAAAACAGGAAGACATCTAAAGTTACAAAGTGATGCAAGATATAGATTTGAGAGAGGAATTGATCCAACTTCAATAAAGTGGGGGGTGCAAGCAGCAACAAAAATGATATTAGATTTATGTGGTGGAGAGGCTAGCAAACCAGTTCAAACGCCAATTTTAGAAGATAGACAGCATACATTTGATTTTAATACAGATAAAATAAAATCATTAGGTGGAGTTGATGTTCCAAAAGATAATCAGAAAACTATTTTAGAGTCTCTAGGGTTTAATGTGTCAGAAAGAGATAATCTTTTTAATATAACCGTTCCAAGTTTTAGACCTGATATAGAGGGTGAAGCGGATATTGTTGAAGAAATTTTACGAATATATGGTTTTAATCAAATACCTTTAACCAATGTCAGTGATCATGCTGATAAGAAAGCTATTTTAAGCTCAGAACTTAAATCTTTTTATAAAATAAAAAGATCAATTGCTAATACAGGATATGTAGAGGCGGTAACATGGTCTTTTATGGATGAAAAGGTTGCTAAATTGCTGTCTGATAATGTTATTAAAATTAAAAACCCTATTAGCGCTGATCTTAATGTGATGCGACCATCTAATATTCCTAATTTATTGACTGCTATAAATTTAAATAAATCAAAAATGATATTTAGTTGTAAAATATTTGAGGTAGGGCCTATATTTGACGAAACTTTCGATGATAGGCAAGTTAATGTTGCTACGGGTATTGCATATGGAAATATTTCTGGAAATAATTGGAACTCAGAAAAAAAAGACTTTGATGTGTTTGCTATTAAATCAGACCTTATGAGAATTTTAAAATCACTTAATACACCTGTAGATAATCTAAATTATGAAGCGATTAATAATAAAGTTTTTCACCCTGGTAAGTCTTCCTCTTTACGTATTGGAAAAAATATAATTGCCAATTTTGGTGAACTTAATCCAATATTATTAAAATCACTTGATATATCAAATGCAGTTGTGGCTTTTGAAATATTTACTAAAACATTGGCACAATTTCAAAGTAAAAAAACATCAACTGTATCTGCTTTTGATAATAATCCATTTCAAGTTGTTGAGAGAGACTATGCTTTTATAGTGCCAAAATCAGTTAAGGCAATAGATTTGATAAATAAAATTAAAAAAATTGACAAAAAAATTATCAATAAAGTTTCAATTTTTGATGTTTATGAAGGTGAAAAAATAAATGAGAATTCAAAAAGTATAGCAATTAGAGTTTTACTTCAGCCTTTGGAAAAAACATTTAGTGATGAAGAGATAGAAAATATATCAAATCAAATTATAGATTTAATTATCACTAGCTTTAAAGCAAGTCTTAGAAAATAATGAAAGATCTCTCAAGCATTAGAAATTTTTCTATAGTTGCGCATATTGATCATGGAAAATCAACGTTGGCAGACAGACTTATTCAATTTTGTGGAGGCTTATCTGGTAGAGAAATGAAAGAACAAGTTCTGGACTCAATGGAATTAGAGAGAGAGCGTGGAATAACAATTAAAGCTCAAACAGTTTGTCTTAATTATACCTCTAAAGATGGAAAGAAATATATTTTAAATCTTATGGATACTCCTGGACATGTAGACTTTGCTTATGAAGTATCAAGATCACTAGCTGCTTGTGAAAGTTCTCTTTTAATTGTTGACTCAACTCAGGGGGTTGAAGCGCAAACACTTGCTAATGCCTATCAAGCAATTAATAATGATCATGAAATTTTACCAGTATTAAATAAGGCCGACCTTCCTTCATCAGAACCTGAAAAAATTAAGGAACAAATTGAAGATGTTCTTGGGATTGATGCATCTGATGCATCATTAGTTTCAGCTAAAACAGGCCAAGGCGTTGAAGAATTATTAGAAAAAATTGTTACGGATCTGCCTTCTCCCAAAGGAACATCAGATGAGCCACTAAAATGTATGCTCGTTGATAGCTGGTATGACAGTTATCTTGGAGTGATTGTTTTGGTAAGAGTAATTAATGGCCAGTTGAAAAAAAATCAAAAAATTAGGTTTATGGCTGCAGGCGCTACACACACAATTGATAGAGTAGGTATTTTTTCACCAAAACCGACTGAGGTAGATACTTTAGGTCCTGGAGAAATAGGTTTTATTAATTCAGGAATTAAAAGTGTATCAGATTGCAAGGTAGGTGATACAATTACAGAAGAAAAAAATCCTACAACAGAACCTCTGCCTGGTTTTAAACCTTCTCAACCAGTCGTTTTTTGTGGAATGTTTCCAGTAGATTCAGATGACTATGAGCACTTAAGAGACAGTATGGTTAAACTTGCTTTAAATGACTCAAGCTTTTCTTATGAGCCAGAAGTTAGCCCGGCCCTTGGTTATGGTTTTAGATGTGGTTTTTTAGGACTACTTCATTTGGAGATTATAAGAGATAGATTTGATTTAGAGTTTAATCTTGAGCTTGTTACTACAGCGCCTTCTGTTGTTTATAAAATTAATATGAATGATGGATCGGTTGTCGATTTGCATAATCCCACTGATATGCCGGACCCAGTAAAAATTGATACAATTGAGGAACCCTGGATAAAAGCTACAATTATTGTTCCCGATAAATATTTAGGAGTTGTATTAGAATTATGTACATCAAAAAGAGGAATTCAAATAAATCTTAATTATGCAGGCACAAGAGCAATGGTTGAATATAAACTTCCTTTGAATGAAGTAGTATTTGATTTTTATGATCGATTAAAATCAATAACTAAAGGTTATGCAAGTTTTGATTATGAATTAGTAGGTTATGAAGTAAATAATTTAGTTAAAGTTAGTATAATGATTAATGGAGATCCTGTTGATGCTTTATCATTAATTGTTCATAAAGATAGATCCCAATCAAGGGGAAGAGCTTTATGTGAACGTCTGAAAAACTTAATACCAAGACAGCAATTCAAGGTTGCTATTCAAGCTGCTATTGGAGGAAAAATTATAGCTAGAGAAACAGTTGCTTCATTTAGAAAAGATGTAACACAAAAACTGTACGGCGGTGATGTTACTCGTAAAAATAAACTTCTTGATAAGCAAAAAAAAGGAAAAAAGCGAATGAGACAATTTGGAAAAGTTGATATTCCACAAAATGCCTTTTTGAATGCATTAAAAATGAATGAAAACTAATAAATTTTTTTATGGAGAGATGTGAGAGTGGTTTAATCAGCACGCTTGGAAAGCGTGTATAGTGGAAACACTATCGAGGGTTCGAATCCCTCTCTCTCCGCCATAAATTAGTTGTTTTTCTTTAACGATTTTTCAATAAATATGGTTTTGGTCACTTATAGGTCACACTTGAGATGATATTTTATCTAAACATCCCTATTGGTTAGTGTTAGGATAATCTATCATAATTAAATTGAAAGGATTAAGAATGTTATATCACTTAAAATACGTTTTATATGATGATAAGAAATTAGCTGCACAAGAGTATTATAAAAATATGACTCAGGAGGAAAGAGATGGTGAATTTCCTGAAGGAGTAACTAAAATTGCTAGAGTTCATAATGCAGCAAGTGGCTATGGTTATGTAATCGTAGATGCAGAAAGTCATGAAAAACTTCACGGCTTCATGATGAGTTGGGCGCCAATGTGTACTTTCCCACAAGTTGAAGCAATGATTGATGATGAAGGCTTATTAAAAGTTCTTTAATAGAATATTTTTAAAGTGGGTCATTTAACCCACTTTAAAAATTATTAAAAAATAAACTAAGAACCTCCCTTTCCCTTGGGGTTTGAATCCCTCTCTCTCCGCCAATTTATCAAATAAAATTATATAACTTTCGACTCTAATACGACTCACTTATTGAATTAATTTTTTAAAATATTTGTAAATATAAATGTAAATTCTGGTTTAGAAATTTTAGATTTATTAGTTAAATTTTGAGTTCCAAAACATTCACTTGAATTTTCTATAAAATCTCCACTAAATAAAATTGAGTCTCCCTTATTTAATTCTAAGAGTTGAGTATATACTTTAGAGTCTGTTTCAATAAGAGTATTATCAAACAAATCTGAAAATGCATTATTCCATGTTTGTATAAATATACCTTTGTCAATTATTACAGATAAAATACCTTTTCCCTGCATGTTTGTTGTTATCTCCTTAATTTTACCCTTCCAGTTATTAATTATTGGTGGGGTGGTACCACAAAGCAATTCATTTCTGTCAAGAAGTATTTTATTAACTTTTAAATCATTATAATTGGAAGAAAATCCTGCACGAAAATCATTAATTATTTTTATAAAATTTATTTGGTTTTCATTTGCATTACATACAAAAGAAAAGATAGACAGGAAAAAAATAAATAAGATTTTCTTCCTGCCTAAATTGGTCATATTTAATCGTCCTTCACCATTTGTCTTGTTGGTCTTGTAAAAAGATAAAAAAGACCCAGAATAATATCTCCAATAACCCATATAATCACAAGTAAGGTAACTCCAATTCCTGTCCCTATTGCGGTACCAGCTGCTTCAGCATCGGTCATGTTTTCCATACCCTCTGTCGCAGAATTAAAGCCAGCAAATATCCATATAATCATTAATATATTGAAGCCCCAAAATAGAATTCGAGAAATGTGACCAAAAATTGATCTCTTAGCTACAACTTCTTTATATCCTTCAGCCATATAGCCTCCATGTTATTTTTAAATAAAATTATACTCTTTTTTTATAAATCACAATATTAAATATAAGTTATAACTTTATTTTAATAAAATTTTAAAGATCAAACATATTCATTTTTTTCAACTCACTTTCGATTCTCTTCAACTCTTTTTTTATCTCTCATTTAATCTCATTCATGTTAAAATAAATCAAGAAATTAGAAAGTTATACTTGGTTATGTGAAAAAAAGAGAACAGAGCAAAGTTCATGCAGACATCTTTGGAAAGCGTGTATAGTGGAAACACTATCGAGGGTTCGAATCCCTCCCTCTCTGCCATAAATTAAACAACTGAGCTAATTAAATTTTTAGTATATTCATCTTTTGGGTTATTAAATACAATTTCGGCATTGTTATATTCAATTAATTTTCCTGTTTTTAGAACTAATATTTTATCTGAAACAGATCTAATAACATTCATATCATGACTTATAAAAATATAGCTAAGAGAATATTTTTCTTGTAAGTTTTGAAGTAAGTCTAATATTTGATTTTGTATTGTGATATCTAATGCAGAGGTGGGTTCATCCAAAATCAGTATTTTGGGTTTTAAGATTAGTGCTCTTGCAATTGCAATTCTTTGTCTTTGACCGCCTGAGAACTCATGAGGGTATTTATTATGATCTCGTTCATAATCCATTCCTGTTTCTTTTAAAATATCTTTTAATATTTGTTTTTTTTCTACAAGAGAATATTCTGGAAAGTGAACATCTATTCCTTCATTCAATATTTCCTGAACATTCATTCTAGGACTTAATGAGGAGAAAGGATCTTGAAAAACAATTTGAATATTTTTTCTTATATTCTTAAGTTTATTTTTTTTTAATAAATTTAAATCCAATTTATCAAATTCTATTGTTCCAGATGATCTTATTAATTTTAAAATAGCTAAAACAAGTGAAGTTTTTCCTGACCCAGATTCTCCCACAATGCCTAGAGTTTCTTTTTTCTTTAAGGAAAAATTAATTGTATCTATGGCCTTAACATAATCAACCGTTTTTTTAAAAATACCTTTTTTAATAGGATACCATACCTTTAAATCTTTAATTTTAAGAATTTCCATTTCTTTATTTTCTTGAATTTTTCTAATTTTATTCTGAAACCCAACTAACTGCTTTGTGTATGGATTTTTTGGGTTATTAAAAATTTCAAGTTTTTCTCCATGCTCAATAATTTCACCATTTTTCATAACATAAATATAATCTGCAATTTTATTAACTACTCCAAGGTCATGACTAATAAATAAAATTGACATTTTTCTTTGTTTTTGAATTTTATTTAGGAGTGATAATATTTGTTGTTGTACAGTTACATCTAATGCAGTTGTGGGCTCATCAGCAATTAATAAATCTGGGTTGTTAGCTATACTCATTGCGATCATTACTCTTTGACGTTGTCCGCCTGAAAGTTCATAAGAATAAATATTTGGTCTATTCATTAAATCTTCTAAATTTACTTCTTTTAGTAAGTTTAAAACAGAAGCATTAAGTTCTACCAAATTTTTTTTATTGTGAATTGTAATCATCTCTTTAATTTGTTTATCAATTGTATGCAAAGGGTTAAGACTAGACATAGGTTCTTGAAAAATTGTAGAAATTTTATTTCCTCTAATTTTTTCAATTTCATTTAATGGAAGTTGAAGTAAATCTTTTTCTTTAAATATTATACTTCCACTATTTATATTAGCATTTCCAGGTAATAATTTTAAAATACTTAGAGCAGATAATGTTTTTCCAGAACCAGACTCCCCAACGATAGCAACAGTTTTACCTTTTGGTATTTCTATATTTACATTGTTAACAACATTTTGATTTTGTTTAAAGCTAATCTTCAAATTTTTAATTGAAATAAGACTCATATTAATTGAAAGTCTTTCTTGGATCTAAAGCATCTCGCACTGCTTCACCAATAAAAACTAAAAGACCAAGCATTAACCCTAATGTAAAAAAGCTTGTTAGACCAAGCCAAGGTGCTTGTAAATTATTACGTCCTTGGTTTACCATTTCACCTAATGATGCAGAGCCAGGAGGTAAACCAAAACCTAAAAAATCTAAACCTGACAACGCTGTGACTGAAGCACTCAAACTAAAAGGTAGAAAAGTAATAGTTGCAACAGTTGCATTTGGGATCATGTGTCTAAATATTATTTTAGTTGTGCTAACCCCAAGTGCTTTGGCAGCTCTAATGTAATCAAAATTTCTAGCTCTTAAAAATTCTGCTCTAACAACTCCCACGTAACCCATCCAACTAAAAAGTAGTAAAATAATTAATAACCACCAAAAATTTGGTTGTATTACGCTAGCAAGGATTATTAAAATATATAATGTTGGTATAGCTGACCAAATCTCCATAAATCTTTGAAAAAATAAATCAGTTTTTCCACCAAAATACCCCTGGATTGCCCCTGCAGAGACACCAATAATCATGGAGAAAACAGTTAGTGTAAAGCCAAACAAAATGGAAATTCTAAATCCATATATTAATCTTGATAGCACATCTCTTGCCTGATCATCTGTACCGAGCCAGTTCTTTGTACTTGGAGGAGAAGGGGCAGGACTATCCATATCACGAATAATGGTATTATATTTATAAGGAATAATAGGCATGATCATCCATCCAGAAGAATTAATTAAGTTTTTTACAAATGGATCTCTGTAATCAGCTTCAGTTTCAAAATCTCCCCCAAATGTTGTTTCTGAATAGGATTGTAAAATTGGATAGTAAAATTCATTTTCATATTTAATGAGCAGTGGTTTTTCATTAGCAATAAAATCTGCAAAAAGTGAAATTAAAAATAAAACAAAAAAAATCCAAAAAGAATAAAGACCTCTTTTGTTTTTAACAAAATTGCTTAAACGTCTTTTATTAAGAGGTGACAAACTTTTCATTCTCGAGACTCAAAATCTATTCTTGGATCTATTATGGAATACATAAAATCTCCAATAATGCCCATAACAAGACCCAGTAATGAGAAGAAATATAATGTTGCAAAAATAACAGGATAATCTCTTGTAAGTGCTGCTTCATACCCAAGTAAACCTAAACCATCTAAAGAAAATATAACCTCAATAAATAAAGAGCTTGAAAATAAAATTCCAATAAATGCTGAAGGAAAGCCCGCAATAACTATAAGCATTGCATTTCTAAAAACATGTCCATAAAGAACTTTTCTTTCTGATAAGCCTTTAGCTCTTGCTGTCATTACATATTGTTGATTAATTTGATCTATAAAAGAATTTTTAGTTAAAAAAGTTAAACCAGCAAAACCACTAACAATCATTGCAAGTAAGGGTAAGGTTAAATGCCAAAAATAATCTTTTATTTGAGCAAGAAGATTTAACTCGTCAAAATTTTCAGACACTAAACCTCTTAAAGGAAAAATATCATAAAATCGACCACCAGCAAAAAAAACTATAAGAATAACTGCAAATAAAAAATTTGGAATTGCATAACCAATTGTGACAATACTACTAGAAATTATATCAAATTTTGATCCATCCTTTATAGCCTTTCTAATTCCAAGAGGAATAGAAATTAAATATACTAGTAATGTAGTCCATAAACCAAGAGAAATTGATACTGGCATCTTATCTAAAACCAATGATGTAACTTTTTGATCGCGAAAAAAACTTTCTCCAAAATCAAAAAAGATATAGCTTTTTAACATTTTAAAAAATCTTTCATGAGCTGGTTTGTCCATTCCATACATCACTTCAATTTCTTTAATTATATCTGGATCAAGGCCTTGAGCTCCTCTATATTTAGAGTCACCATCATCAAAACTTGAAGCATCGAAACTTGAATTTAGTTCTCCTTCACCTCCTCCAGAAAATCGAGCTGTTGATTCAACAGCAGTTCCAGTCATTTGAGCAATCATTTGTTCTACAGGACCTCCAGGGACAATCTGAATGACAGCAAAATTAATTAACATTATTCCAAAAAGTGTAGGAAGTATTAGAAGAACTCGCCTTACTAAATAAGTACCCATAAATATGATTTTATATTATTTATAATATTTTTTAACTTATTAGTTTGAAGATCTTTGAGAGTTAATAAAATCAAATTTATTTTGATTAATCCACCATGTATCAAATCCTAGGGAATATTTAGGCTTTTTCTTAGGTAGGTCAAACATGTCCCAATATAAGACTCTATAAGCTGAAATATGCCATTGAGGAATAACATAATAATTCCATAACAGCACCCTATCTAATGCTCTTGTAATTGTTATTAAATCATCCCTGTCTTTTGCGTTGATAAGTTTTTCTATCAAACTATCTACAACATCATCTTTAACTCCAATGATATTGCGAGAACCATTAGTATCTGCCGCATAAGATCCCCAAAAATTTCTTTGTTCATTACCTGGAGATAGACTCTGTGAAAAAGTGAATACAACCATATCAAAATCAAAGGTTTCGATTCGTTTCTGATACTGTGAACTATCTATTGTTCTCAATGAAGTATTAATTCCAAGTTTTTCTAAATTATCAATAAATGGTAATACAATTCTCTCAAAAGCAGGAGAGACCAATAAGATTTCAAATTCAAATGGCTCACCTTTAGAATTTACTAGTTTTCCATCATTTAATTTCCACCCAGCATCTTTAATTAATTTTGTTGCTTCTTGTAATTCACTTCTGATAAAACCAGAGCCATCTGTTTTTGGATTTGTATATTCTGCATTGAAAATTTCCTTTGGCAGTAAATCAATATATGGATTTAGATAAGCAAGCTCTTCTTTTGACGGTAAACCGTTTGAAGCTAATTCTGAGTTTTCAAAAAAACTATCAGTTCTTTTGTATGCTCCATAAAATAAATTTTTGTTTGTCCACTCAAAATCAAAAGCATAAGATAGCGCCTTTCTTACTCTTTTATCTTTAAAAATATCTTTTCGAGTATTGAACGCAAAAGCTTGCATTCCTTGAGGGTTTTCATGAGATATTAATTCTTTTTTTATTAATCCTTCTTCTACAGCACTAATTTCGTAGCCAGTGGCCCATTCTTTAGAGGTATTTTCTGAAAAGAAATCTATCTCTCCTGACTTAAAAGCTTCTCGCTCTACCCCTCTGTCTTTATAATAATCATATCTTATCGTACCAATATTATTTTTACCAACTTTGATTGGAACAATATTATTTTTTAAACCCCAATAATTTTCATCAAGCTCATAAGTAATCGATCTGCCAGCATCAAAAGATTTAATTTTGTAAGGGCCACTTCCAACAGGTATTTCAAGAGTTGTTTCTTCAAAATTTTTATCTTCCCAATAATGTTGAGGTAAAACTGGGAGCTGACCAACAATTAATGGAAGTTCTTTATTTGTATTTGTAGAAAATATAAACTTAACTTTGTTTTCAGAAACTTTAATAACCTCACTAACATCGCCATAATAATATTTATAAAATGGATGTCCTTTTTCCATTAAAGTATTAAATGTCCAAATTACATCATCACTAGATATTTTTTTTCCATCGTGCCAGACTGCTTCATCTCTTAGAGTAAAAGCAACCCAAGATCGGTCTTCAGGCCATTCTATTGTTTTTGCTAAAAGTCCATACTCTGTAAAGGCTTCATCACTAGAGCCAGTTGTTAGACTCTCATATAAAAATCCAATACCTGCAGCAGAAGTTCCTTTTAATGTAAATGGGTTAAAAGTATCATAGGTACCAATTGAACTTCTTACTATATTACCACCTTTCTCAGAACTGCTGCTAACATACTCAACACTAATAAAATCTTCATTATATTTTGGCTCTCCGTGCATAGCAATCGCGTGAGATATTTTTGTATTTGCAGATAGATTTTGTGAAATAGTGAATACAATAATAGCAAAGATGGTATTTATAATTTTCATGATGTTAATATAATTACTTTAAAATAAATTTAAATTAAATTTATTGATTTATTAGTGAAATTAATTTGGAATGCAGTTCTTTATTAGCTGAAGCTACAACACTTCCTTGGGAATCTGTAGTAATCTCGTTACCAAATTTATCTGATATCGCGCCTCCTGCACCCTCAATAACATTGACTAAAGCCATATAATCATGAGCTTTTAGAGTATCTTCAATCACAATATCAATTAACCCTGAAGCTATCATACCATACATATAACAATCACCACCATAGCGAAAATACCTTACTTTGTTTTTTATTTTATCTACAGCATTTCTTAGGTGTGGCTCATCAAAATATAACCCAGAAGTAAATATATAAGCATCTTCAATTGCGGTTACATTGGATGTTTTTACTGTTTGATTATTAATAGTTGAATTTTGATTTTTGGCCCCAACCCATCTTTCATCATGTGCTGGACAATTAATAATACCAATAATTGGTTTTTTATTCTGTGTCAGGGATATTAAATTTCCAAAATCTTTGTGTCCTGCAATATAACTTCTAGTACCATCAATAGGATCTATAACCCAAATAAATTCGGCATCTGAATTAATACTATCAAACAGTAAAAA